>JBKPHS010000106.1:0-47663 GCA_046729975.1 Actinomycetota bacterium | reverse complement strand
CCACCCGGTGCCACATGACGTGCGTCTGTGGATAGCCGTGCAGGAGCAGGACAGGCGGCCCACCGCCGCCGCGACACACATTGATCGAGATCCCGTTCGCCTCGATCGTCTCGGTCGCGAAGTCCGAAAGCACTCTGACCTAGTACCCACGTCGCCAGTCGTCTGAGCCCGAATGCACGGGCCTCGGTCCTGCCCTCGTTGGCGTTCGAGCAGGGCCAATGCGCGCGTCGGAGCGGAGGGGGTGGGATTCGAACCCACGAGACCCCTGGACGGGGCCTAGCGGTTTTCAAGACCGCCGCATTCGACCGCTCTGCCACCCCTCCGGGCCGATTCCAGGCTACTCGCGCGCAGGACCGATCACCTGCGGAGCCCCGAAGGGATGGAGCACCGCCGGAATCCGGACGCTTCCGTCCTCCTGCTGGTGGTTCTCGACGATGGCGATGATCGTGCGGCCGACCGCCACCGCCGTGCCGTTCAGCGTGTGCACCTGGCGCGGGCCGCCGCCGTCCGCGGGCCGGTAGCGGACGTCGAGGCGGCGCGCCTGGAAGTCGGTCGTGTTGGAGCACGAGGTCAACTCGCGGTAGCGCTCCTGACCGGGCAGCCACGCCTCGAGGTCGTACTTCTTGGCCGCCGAGGCGCCCAGGTCCCAGGCCGGGATGTTGACCACGCGGTAGGGGATCTCCAGCGCTTGGAGCAGCTCCTCCTCGATCGCGAGCAGACGCTCGTGCTCGTCCGGCGATTCCTCGGGCTCGACGAACGAGAACATCTCGACCTTGTCGAACTGATGCACGCGGAAGATCCCGCGCGTGTCCTTGCCGGCCGCCCCGGCCTCGCGCCGAAAGCACGTGGAGAAGCCCGCGTAGCGGAGCGGGAGCACGTCCCCGCCCAGGATCTCTCCCGTGTGAAGCGAGGCGAGCGGCACCTCCGAGGTGCCCGCGAGGTAGAGATCGTCCTCTGGCAGCCGGTAGATCTGCTGCTCGGTGTCCGGCAGGAAGCCGGTGCCGAAGAGAGCCTCCTCGCGCACCAGCACCGGCGGGACGACCGGCGTGAAGCCCTTGCCGCCCAGCACCTCGAGCGCCCACCGAACCAGAGCGAACTCGAGCAGCACGAGCGGTCCCTTCAGATAGGCGAAGCGCGAGCCCGACACCTTTGCGCCGGCCTCCATGTCGACGAGCCCGTCGAGCAGGTCGAGATGGTCCCGGCCGGCCGCGCCTGCCTCCCCGACCTCGCGCAGCACCTCCTCGTCCTTCTCGGGCACGGACGCGTCGGGGACGTTCGGCACGGCGGCCAGCGCGGTCCTCAACCGCTCGTCGACCTCGGCGACCTCGGCCTGGAGCTCCTTGACGCGCGTGGCCACCTCCCGCATCTCGTCGATCGCGACGCTGGCGTCCTCGCCCCCACGCTTCGCCTCGGCGATCTGCTCGCTCGCCCGGTTCTGCGTGGCGCGGAGCTGCTCGAGCTCGGGGAGCAGCTCACGCCGCCGCGCGTCGAGCCGCAGCACTTCGTCGATCGAGTCCGCGGCTCCCCGGCGGGCCAGCGCGGCTCTGACGCCGTCCGGGTCGCTGCGGATGGCCTTCAGGTCGAGAACGGCGCCCCTCCGGGGGTCGTCAGTCGCCGGACGAGCTCTTGCCCGCGTACTTCGACACGAACTCCGCCACGTGCTCAGCGTCCTGCCCGACCACGACGTTCGCCGGCATGATCGCGCCCGAGAACCCGCCGTTCCGGATCGCGAACAGCACGTCGTCGCGGCTCTCCTTGCGCGTGTTGAAGTTCGGCCCGTTGGTGCGCTCGCCGCCCGAGACCTGCCGCTCCGGCTTGGATCCCTGGGCGGCCGCGGCGGTGAGGGTGTGGCAGCCGCTGCAGCGCTCGTTGAAGAGCACCGCGCCCTTCCGGACCGGGCTGTTCGGGTCCTTCTCGCTGACCTCGATGCTCTGGCCGCAGCCGGCAGCGAGCACGCCAAGAAGCGCCAAGCAGGCGAGCAGACCGGGCTTCGGGCGGGTCACGGCCGGGCATACTATCCGCCGTCCGTGCGCCGCCCCCTCGCCCTCATCGGACTCGTCGCGGTCCTGCTCGCGGGCTGCGGCGGCGGTGACGACGAGGGCGCCCGGACCGCCACGGTGGAGGCCGGCACACCCGTCGACGTCGTCGGCCGCGAGTACTCGTTCGACCCGAAGAACGTTGTCGTGCGGGGCGCGGCCGGGAGGCCACTGGAGATCCGCTTGAAGAACGAGGGGTCGCTCGCGCACAACCTGAAGGTGTCCAGGGGAGACCAGGAGCTTGGCGGGACGACGACATTCCAGGGAGGGGAGACGAGGTCCGCCCGGCTCGACCTCGCGGCCGGCAGCTACCGAATGGTCTGCACCGTGGGCAACCACGAGGAGCTGGGCATGCACGGCAAGATCGAGATCAGGTAGCAGGGACGGCCGGACGGCCGGCGAATCCCCCACTCGCCCCGGCGGCGGCCGTGACGACCTGTAGTAGGCGACGGATGCGCCGAGGTCGTCCACATCGGCGGCGATCAAGGCCGTCGTCGGGGCATCTACTGCCACACTGGGTCCGTGCGCGCGATCTGGAAAGGCACCATCAGCTTCGGGCTGGTGAACATCCCCGTCGCGCTCGGCGTGGCGACCAAGCGCAGCGATCCGAAGTTCCGCATCCTTGACGCCGAGACGCTACATCCGGTGCGGCGGCAATTCGTCGTGCCCGAGCAAGTTGAGTCCGAGCCGGAGGGCGAGGACACGGCGCCGCCGCCGGCGCGCGAGGCTGCGGAGACCGTCCGCGGCATCGAGCTCGACCCGGGCCGCTTCGTAGTGATCTCGCCGGATGAGCTGGAAGCTCTGAAGGCCGACCGCCGCAGGACGATCGACATCGAGGCCTTCGTCGATGTCTCAGAGATCGACCCGGTGCACTACGACCGCAGCTACTACGTGATGCCGCAACAGGGGTCCGAGCGCCCGTACGCCCTCCTCCTCGAGGCGATGCGACGCACGGGCCGGGCCGCGGTCGGCCGCTTCGTTCTCTCGCGGCGGGAGCACCTCGCGCTCGTGCGTCCCGCGGGCGACGCGCTCGTCCTGGAGCTGCTCTTCTACCCCGAGGACGTCCGTCCGAAGGACGAGATCGAGGACAGGGTGCGCGGCACGGAGGTGCTCCAGCGTGAGCTCGACGTGGCGACCCAGCTTGTGGAGAGCCTCTCGCGCCCGTTCGATCCGGCCGAGTTCGAGAACGAGCGGAACCGCGAGCTCCAGGCCCTCGTCGAGCGAAAGCGCGCCGGCGACGAGGTGGCCATGGCGCCCGAGCCACGGCCGTCCGCGGCGCCCGTGCCGGACCTGATGGAGGCGCTCGAGGCGAGCGTGCGCGAGGCGAGGAGCCGCAAGCAGCCGACCGAGCCGAAGCGCAAGCGCTCTAGAGGAGCCGCTTCGAAAAGCGGATGATGGTGCCCTCCGGTCCGGGCCGGAGGTCCACCTCGTCCATCAGCTGGCCCATGAAGGCGAGCCCGCGACCGCGCTCGGGCAGCGCGCCGCGTGGCTCGATCTTCGGCACGAAGCTGCCCCTGTCGGTCACGTAGATTGCGAGCTCTCCGCCCTCGTCACGGGCCCGCAGCTTGATCTCGTCCATGGCCGAGCGCGAGCCGTGCTCGACGGCGTTGGCCACGGCCTCGCTCGTCGCCATCTTGATCTGGTAGCACGTCTGCGAGTCGAAGCCGTAATCGGCGGCCACGCGCTCCGCCCACTGGCGCGCGTCGGGAAGCCGTGCGAGATCGGCGGGTATGGAGAGCTCGCGCTCGGAGAAATGGGCGGCCATCGGTCGTCGGCCTGGCAATTCGTTATACCCCGGAGAATGCCTGCCGAACTCGACGCGGCCGCCTACAGGGCCGCGATCAGCCACTTCGCGACCGGCGTGACCGTCGTGACGAGCACGGGCTCGGCGGGTCCCTCCGGGCTGACGGCGAACGCGATCTGCTCGCTGTCGCTCGAGCCGGTGCTGATGCTCGTCTGCCTCGAGAACAGCTCTCGCACGCTGGCCGCGGTCCGCGAGTCGGGCAGGCTGGCGGTGAACGTGCTGTCCGAGTCGCAGCAGCCGCTCGCGTCCCGCTTCGCGAGCAAGGCTCCGGAGCGCGAGAAGTTCGACGGGGTCGGTTACCACAACGTCGACGGGCTGCCGATCCTCGACGGCGTGGTCGCCTGGCTGACGGGATCGGTTCGGGAGCTCGTCCCCGGCGGCGACCACATGATCGGGGTCGCAGCGGTTGAGGACGTGGAAGCGCCCGGCGGCGAGCCACTCGTCTATCACCGAAGCGGCTACCGCTCGCTCGGAGGCTGACTCTCCGTCATGAACTCGCGACCCGCTCCACCGCAGCGTTCTGTGGTTGCTATGCAACCACTAGGCGCGTCATCGCCAGAAAACGAGGTTCGCCCCCGTCCTGCCAAACGGCAGCAACAAGGGGTTTGGTGCAAGCTGACCGGGGTCGCGAGTCCCACCGACCAGCGAGAGCCGGACTCTGCCAACTGCCCCACTGCCCCACTGCCAACTCAGACCCCAGTAGCGACAGCACGAAGAGAAAGAGTGGTGATGAGCAAAGCCCCGATAGCCATGACACCCATTTCTCTCAGTACCACGCGCCGCGCGACCTGAGCCTGCTGCGCGCGGTCGAGGGAGTGCACGTCCTCGACGAGGTCGAGCTCGCGCTGGGCTGCGCCCACCCGCATGGCCTCGGTGACGAGAGCGATGACCAGCGGCGCGATGCCGTAGAGCACGTGCAGCCCGTCGGGCGCGCGCTTGTCCTCGACGATCTGGAGGTACAGCCCGGTTGCCACCGTGACGACCACCACCCCCTGTGCGATCCGCAGCAGATACCAGAAGATCACCGACGGTTCGTGCCTCAGCCAGGCGACTCCTCCCCAGGCGCCGGCGAGCAGGTTAGTGGCCAGCGTGGCGATGCCCAGAGCGAGGTGAACCCCGCTCAGAATGCGCCCTTCCGCACTATGTAGCAACCTGCCACAAGCGGGTGTATAACCCGGTTCCCTCCGATGCTCAAGGGCTACCTCCCAGTCGTCGTCTTCCTTGTTCTCGGCGTGGGCGTGGCCACGTTCTTCAGCCTCATCAACGGCGTGCTCGGCCCTCGCCGGCCGGGTGCGGTGAAGTCCGAGCCGTATGAGTGTGGCCTGCCCTCGGACGTCCAGAGGAGCTTCCGCTTCGGGGTCAGCTTCTACCTCGTCGCGATGCTCTTCATCCTCTTCGACATCGAGGTGATCTTCCTCTACCCCGTCGCGGTCCAGCTCGATGCCTTCGGGACGTTCGCGCTCGTCGAGACGATCGTCTTCATCTTCCTGTTGCTGGTGGCGTTCGTGTTCGTCTGGAGGAGAGGAGCGCTCGAGTGGAGGTGACGCGCCAGAAGGCCGGCGACTTCCGGAGTCGTCAGCTGACGGCGCGTCAGATGCTGAGGGGCGAGCTGGAGGGTGAAGATCTCGACAGCTACGTCGAGGAGCGCGTACTGCTGTCGACGCTCGACAAGATGCAGGGCTGGGCGCGCGCGAACTCGTGCTGGCCGCTCACCTTCGGCCTGGCGTGCTGCGCGATCGAGATGATCTCCGTGGTCGGGGCCCCGCGCAACGACCTCGCCCGCTTCGGCATGGAGGCGCTGCGCGCGTCGCCGCGGCAGGCGGACCTGATCGTGCTGTCGGGCCGTGTCTCGATCAAGATGGCGCCTGTCATCCGTCGCCTGTACGACCAGATGCTCGAGCCCAGGTGGGTGATCTCGATGGGCGCCTGCGCCTCGAGCGCGGGCATGTTCAACAACTACGCGCTCGTGGCCGGCGCCGACCGCTTCATGCCCGTGGACATCTACGTTCCGGGCTGCCCGCCGCGACCGGAGGCGCTCATGTACGGGATCATCAAGCTCCAGGAGAAGATCAAGGGAGATCCGGAGCTCGGCTGGCGCGAGCGCTACCACGCGGAGGGCACCGAGGAAGTTGCCTGACGCCACCGGGCTCGAGCTCATCGCACAGAGGGTCCGCGACCGCCTCGGCGAGGACGCCGTGGCCGGCACGATGTACTACCGGGAGCAGGCGACGCTCGAGGTCGCCCCCGAGCGCGTCCACGACGTGCTGGGGCAGCTGCGCGACGACCCCGAGGAGCCCTTCGAGGAGCTGATGAGCCTGCACGCCTGCGACTACCTGCCCGACGAGCCGCGGCTCGCGGTCCACTACCAGCTGCTGTCCAAGCCGCGCGTGGATCGTCTCGACGTGAAGACCCGTCTCGGTGTCGACGACCCGCACGTGCGCTCGGTCATCGACCTCTTCCCCACGGCCGACTTCCAGGAGCGGGAGGCCTACGACATGTTCGGGATCGTGTTCGACGGTCACCCCGACATGCGCCGCATCCTGATGCCGGAGGACTACGTCGGCTTCCCCCAGCGGCGCGACTTTCCCATCGGCGGCGAGCCGGTGATCTTCACCTTCAACCAGGACAAGCTGCCGCGCTGGTATGACTGACGACTCACGCCGCCCGGATCCGCTCGCGGTCCCCTACCGGGAGCGCGAGGAGTCGATCACGATCGAGCGGCTCCCGCACCCCGACGAGCCCATCGCCGGCACGGCGATCTCCGAGGAGACGGAGCTGTTCACGATCAACGTGGGGCCGCACCATCCCGCGACGCACGGCGTGCTTCGGCTCCTGATCACGCTCGAGGGCGAGACCGTCCGCGAGCTCGTGCCGCTGGTCGGCTACGTCCACACCGGAATCGAGAAGAGCTGCGAGGACCAGGCGTACTGGAAGGTGATCCCGTTCGTGGAGCGGATGGACTACCTCGCCTACTACTTCAACGCGCTCGTCTTCTGCATGGCCACCGAGCGCCTGTTGGACGAGGAGGTGCCGGCCCGCGCGGAATATCTGCGGGTGATCCACCTCGAGCTCAACCGCATCGCGAGCCATCTCTTCTGGCTCGGGACCTCGGCGATCGACCTGGGCGCGATCTCGATGCTCTGGTACAGCCTCCGCGACCGCGACCAGATCCTCGACCTGTTCGAGATGTCCGGCGGACAGCGCCTGCACACGCGGTACTTCCAGGTTGGCGGCGTGATCGAGGACCTGCCCCCGGGATGGGAGCCGAAGTGCCGCGAGTTCCTCGTCGCCATGCCCTCCCGCCTCGATCAGTACGAGGCGATCCTCGACCGCAACGAGATCTTCCTCCGCCGCACGCGCAACGTGGGCGTCG
Organism: Actinomycetota bacterium; assembly: GCA_046729975.1. Lineage (GTDB taxonomy): Bacteria > Actinomycetota > Thermoleophilia > Solirubrobacterales > Thermoleophilaceae > JBKPHS01. The sequence goes on along the minus strand of JBKPHS010000106.1, from coordinate 40,450 downwards.
TCTCCAAGGAGCGGCTGCTCGAGCTAGGGGTCACGGGTCCGCTTCTGCGCGCGGCCGGCGAGCCCTGGGACCTGCGAAAGGCGATGCCGTACTGCTCCTACGAGCAGTTCGACTTCAACATCCCCGTCGGCACGGTCGGGGACCACTACGACCGCTACCGGGTGCGGATCGCGGAGATGCGGGAGTCGCTCAGGATCGTCGAGCAGGCGCTCGACGGCCTCCCCGAGGGGCCCTACATCACCGACAACCGCAAGGTCGCTCTGCCGCCCCGGCATGAGCTCGCGACCTCGATGGAGGCGCTGATCCACCACTTCAAGCTCGTGACGGAGGGCTTCCGGGTGCCGCCGGGCGAGACATACGTCGCCGTCGAGGGCCCGCGTGGAGAGCTCGGGTGCTTCGTCGTGGCGGACGGCTCGGCGAAACCCGCGCGCGTGCACATGCGCGACCCCTCGTTCGTGAACCTCCAGGCGCTCCGCGAGATGGCGGTGGGCGGCCTCGTCGCCGACCTGATCACTGCCGTCGCGATGCTGGATCCGATCCTCGGTGGGGTTGATCGGTGAGCACTCCGCCTCGCGACCGGCATCAGCCCGTTCGGCCGCTGACGCCGACTGGCTGGGACGAGCCCGTCGATCTCTGGAAGGACCCGGCCGAGGTTCCGGATCCCGCCGACGTGGAGGTGCCCGACGATCTCCGCCGCGAGATCGAGGCGCGCATGGCCAAGTACCCCGATCCGCGCTCCGCCGTTCTGCCCGCGCTGCAGGCGGCGCAGCGGGTGCATGGCTGGTGCTCGCCCGAGGCGCTCCGCCAGGTGGCGGCCGTGATGCAGGTCACGCCTTCGTACCTGTCGTCGATCGCGACCTTCTACGACATGCTCCGCACTGAGCCCGTCGGCCCCCACTACGTCTACGTCTGCACGAACGTCGCCTGCTTGCCGCGCGGCGCCAAGGCGGTGTACGACGCGATCGCCGAGGCCGGGTCCGGGGTCGAGGGCGTCGAGGTCCAGGAGTACGAGTGCCTCGGCGCGTGCGACATGGCGCCGATGGCGTCGGTGGACGGCCGCTACGTCGGACCGCTCGACGTGAGCGACGCGCCGGAGATCGTCGAGGCGATTCGCGAGGGCCGCACCGTCCTGCCCGGCCGCGGCCTGGAGGACCGCGACCGGCAGGTCCCGCAGGAGGACACCGAGCAGTGAGTGGCGAGACCCGCATCCTGCTCGACGGCATCGACGAGCCGGGGCTCGCGACGATCGACGGCTACGAGAGCGTCGGCGGCTACCGCACGCTCCGAAAGGCGCTGTTCGAGATGGAGCCCGACGCCGTGCTGGCGGAGCTCGAGAACTCGGGCCTGCGCGGGCGCGGCGGCGCCGGCTTCTCGATGGGCAAGAAGGCGAGCTTCATCCCTAAGAGCACGATGGACAAGTACCTCTGCTGCAACGCGGACGAGTCCGAGCCGGGCGCCTTCAAGGACCGGCTGCTGATCCAGAAGAACCCGCACCGCCTGATCGAGGGCATCGTCATCGCCGCGATCGCGGCCGGCGTGAACAAGGCCTTCATCTATATCCGCGGCGAGTACGTGCTCCAGACCGAGATCCTCGAGGCTGCGGTGGCGGAGGCATATGAGAAGGGCTATCTCGGCGACGCCATCCTCGGCTCGCAGCTCAACCTGTCGCTCGTCGTGCATCGCGGCGCCGGCGCCTACATCTGCGGCGAGGAGACGGCGCTGCTCGACTCGCTGGAGGGCAAACGCGGCAACCCGCGGCTCAAGCCGCCGTTCCCCGCGAGCCAGGGCCTGTACCAGGGACCGACGCTGATCAACAACGTCGAGACGCTCTCCAACGTGCCGCTGATCGTCGAGAACGGCGCCGACTGGTTCAAGCGGCACGGCACCGAGAAGTCGACCGGCACGAAGATCGTGTCGGTCTCGGGCAACGTGCAGAGGCCCGGCAACTACGAGATCGAGCTCGGCATCCCGGCCCGCGAGCTCGTCTACGGACTGGCTGGGGGCCCGCCTCCCGGGCGCAGGGTCAAGTGCTGGTTCCCCGGCGGCTCGTCGTCGCCAGTGCTGCTCGAGGACGACCTCGACCGCCAGTACGACTTCGAGTCGATGGCGGAGGCGGGCTCCATGCTCGGCTCCGGGTCGATCATCGTCATCGACGACTCCGTCCCGATCGTGTCGGTCGCGCTGCGGCTCGCCGAGTTCTACAGGCACGAGTCCTGCGGCAAGTGCGTGCCGTGCCGGGAGGGAACCAACTGGACCGTGAAGATGCTCGAGCGCGTCGACGAGGGCGAGGCGACCCCCATGGACCTCGAGATCATGGCCCAGGTCCAGACGAACATCATCGGCAACTGCCTCTGCGTGCTCGGAGACTCGATGGCGATGCCGGTGGGCTCGATGGTGGAGAAGTTCCGCGACGAGTTCGAGTCGCACATCGAGCAGGCCCGGGCGCGCCGCGACCTCGAGGACATGCAGGCGCTCGGCGCTGCGGAGCTTGCCTCGGACCGGGCTTCCGGTCCCGAGGGGGGCCTGCCGCTGGAGGACCATGCCTAGGCCCGAGCCGAGCTACGTGACCTTCGAGATCGATGGGCGGGACGTCAGGGCGCCCGAGGGCACCCTGCTCGTGGACGCGGCCAAGTACGGCGACATCGAGATCCCGTACTTCTGCTACGAGCGCAAGCTGGGCCAGCCCGTCGGCGCCTGCCGCATGTGCCTCGTCGAGATCGAGGGCATGCCGAAGCTCCAGACGGCGTGCTCGACGCCGGTCAAGGACGGCATGGTCGTCATCACTACCTCCGACCGCGTCAAGCACGCCCAGAACGCGATCGTGGAGTTCCTGCTCGTCAACCACCCGCTCGACTGCCCGGTCTGTGACAAGGGCGGCGAGTGCCCTCTTCAGGACATCTCGTTCGGCTGGGGCGCCGGTCGCTCGCGCTTCATCGAGCCCAAGCGCCACTTCGAGAAGCCGGTCGAGCTCTCGCCGCTCGTGGCGATCGACCGGGAGCGCTGCATCCTCTGCTACCGCTGCGTGCGCTTCTCGCAGGAGCTCGCCGAGGACTACCAGCTCGTCTTCGTCGAGCGCGGGGACTACACGTTCGTGGGCACGCACGACGGCAGTCCCTACGTGGCGCCGTTCAGCGGCAACATCATCGAGCTCTGCCCGGTCGGCGCCCTGACCTCGACCGCCTACCGCTTCCGGGCGCGGCCGTGGGACGTGGAGCAAAGCGGCTCGGTCTGCTCGCTCTGCCCGAGCCAGTGCAACGTCAGCTTCACGGTGCGCGACGACACCACCGTCGTGCGGGTGCTCGCGCGAGACAACGAGGAGGTCGACGACGGCTGGCTGTGCGACAAGGGCCGCTTCGGCTACCAGGCCATCCACGCGCGCGAGCGGGTCACCCACCCGATGGTCCAGGACGGCGGGACGCTGCGCCCCGTTTCGTGGGAGCGCGCCCTGAGCGAGGCCGCCGCCGCGCTGCGACGGGCCGGCCCCGCCACCGGTGCGATCATCGGCGGCGAGACGAGCAACGAGGAGGGCTTCCTCGTGCAGCACCTGATGCGGGAGGTGCTCGGCTCCCCGCACCTCGACTCGCGGCCGAGCGGGCTGCTCGATCCCGAGCAGGCGCACGTGCTGGCGCGACCCGACTTCGCCGCCCGGCTCTCGGACGTGGAGTTCGCCGGCTCGGTGCTCGTGCTCGACACAGAGCTCGTCGACGAGGCGCCCGTCTTCGACCTGCGGGTCCGGAAGGCCGTGCGGCGCAACGGCGTGAAGGTCGTGGTGGCCACCAGCCGGCCGGGCAGCCTGGACCCGAACGCGGCTTCGGTGCTCCGCTTCGCGCCCGGCGCGGCGGAGGCGGCGGCAGCGGCGCTCGTTTCCGCGATCGGCGACGGCGCGGGGCTCGAGGACCTTGCCGGCCGCGCGGGCACCGCCGTCGACGAGGTGCGCGCGGCGGCGGCGGTGCTCCGCGAGCAGGGCCCGGTCGTGATCATCTGGGGCGAGCGGCTCTCGCACGGCGAGCGCGGCCGCCACGGCGTCGCGGCACTGCTGGCGCTCGCACGCGCCCTCGGCGTGCACGAGGCGGACGGCGGGGGCCTGATCGAGGTCCCGTCCGGGACGAACGCCCGCGGCCTGCGCGAGGTCGGCTGCCTGCCCAACATGGCCCCGGGCCTGGCGGCGCTCGACGAGCCGGGCCGCGACGCGGCGGATATCGCCCGCGCGATCGGCGGCGAGCTCTCCGCGCTTCTGCTCGTTCATGCCGACCCGCTCGTCACCCACCCCGACCGCGCGGCGTGGGAGCGCGCCCTCGATCGCGCCACGGCCGTGATCGCGTTCGCCGAGTTCGTCGACGGCCCGCTTGCGGAGAACGCGACCGTCGTCTTCCCTGCCGAGTCCTATGCGGAGACCGAGGGAACGCTCACCCACCCCGACGGCCGGCTGCAGCGCCTGCGGCAGGCGATCGCGCACCAGGAGGAGGTGCGCGGCGAGTGGTGGGTGCTGGCGGAGCTCTGCAGCCGACTCGGCAAGCCGCTCGACGTGACCGGCGCGCCGGAGGTCAGCGAGCTGGTGTTCGGAGCGGTGCCCTTCTACGGCGGCCTTAGCCTGGCCGAGATCGGCGGGAAGGGGGCGCGTTGGCAGGAGCGCGACGCCGCCTCGGCGCTGCCCGCGGCCCCGCTGCCGGAGGCCGGCGGGCTCGAGACGCCGCCGGAGCTGCCGCAGGGCCTCCGCCTCGGCTCGCACTCGTCACTCTGGGCCGGTCCGTACACGCGCCACTCGCCGGTGCTGCGCTTCCTCGAGCCACGGCAGCGGGCCGAGCTCTCCCCGGAGGACGGCCGGCGGCTCGGCATCAACTCGGGAGACGAGGTGCTCGTCTCGGCGAACGGAGCCCGCGTCAGGGCGGTCGCCGCGCTGCGCGATCGGTTGCCGCCCGGCAGCGTGTTCCTGGTCGAGGGCACCCAGGAGGACAACGCCACGGCCCTGACCGACGGACTGCCCCGCGTCGTGGAGGTGGCAAAGGCTTGACCGCCCTGCCGCTGGCCGACGTCGGCTTCCAGGAGTCCGTGCTGGTCCTGATCGTCAAGTCGGTCCTGATCTTCGCCGTCGTGTTCGCGATCGTCCCGGTGCTCACGCTGCTCGAGCGCAAGCTGATCGGGCGCTTCCAGTCGCGCTATGGCCCGAACCGCGTCGGGCCGTTCGGTCTCCTCCAGCCTCTCGCCGATGTGGTCAAGCTCGTCTCCAAGGAGCAGTTCGCGCCGGGCACCGCCGTCCCCTGGCTGATGGCCATCGCTCCCGTCATCTCGATCTTCACCGCCGTCGCCACGCTCGCGATCATCCCCTTTGGCGACACGCGCAGGGACGGCGTGTTCGGCGCCAACTACGGGCTCTACGGCATCGACGTCTCGATCGGGATCCTGTACGCGTTCGCCTTCGGGGCGCTCGCCTTCTATGGCTTCGTGCTCGGCGGCTGGGCGTCGGGCTCGAAGTACTCGTTCCTCGGATCAATGCGGGCCGCCGCGCAGCTGATCTCCTACGAGGTCGCGCTCGCCCTGTCGCTGATCGGCGTGGTCATGACGGCCGGCTCGCTTTCGCTGACCGACATCGTCGAGAAGCAGGACGCGATCTGGTTCATCGTGCCGCAGTTCGCCGGCTTCCTGATCTACCTCGTCGCGGGCTTCGCCGAGACGGCCCGCGCCCCCTTCGACCTGCCGGAGGCCGACAGCGAGCTCGTCGGCGGCTTCAACACCGAGTTCGGCGGCATGCGGTTCGGCTCGTTCCTGCTCGCCGAGTACCTGCACATGCTCGTGTTCGCCGGTCTGGCCTCCGCCCTCGTCCTCGGCGGCTGGCATGGCCCCGGACCGGGCTGGCTCGATCCGATCTGGGTGGCGCTGAAGATGCTTCTTCTGGTCGTCGTCTTCATCTGGGTGCGGGCGACGCTGCCCCGCCTGCGCTACGACCAGCTCATGTCCTTCGGGTGGAAGATCCTGCTCCCGCTCGCGACCCTGAACGCGCTCGTGACCGCGATCGTGGTGGTGGTCGCGTGAGCCCCTACCACCTGGAAGAGGACGTGATCGCCGTTCAGCGCGGCCCGGCGCCGGGCGGCGCCGGGGGCGTCTACCGGGCGTTCGGGGAGACGCTCCGAGGGCTCAGGACGGTCTTCGCGCGCGTCGTCGAGGGCCCGATGACGATCCAGTACCCCGAGCAGAAGACGCCTGTATACCCGCGCTTCCGCGGCCGGCACAGGCTGCAGCGCTTCGAGGACACCGGCCTCGAGAAGTGCGTGGGCTGCTCGCTGTGCGTGGCCGCCTGCCCGGCGGAGTGCATCCGCGTGGTCGCCGCCGAGAACACGCCCGAGCACCGCGTCTCCGCCGGCGAGCGCTACGCCGCCGTCTACGAGATCAACATGACGCGCTGCATCTTCTGCGGCTACTGCGAGGTCGCCTGCCCGTTCGACGCGATCACGATGGGCAACGACTACGAGCTTTCGGACTACACGCGCTCGGACCTCATCTTCACCAAGGAGATGCTGCTGGCGGAACCGCTCGAGAAGACGCCGCTGAGGGCGGAAGGCGAGTAGCCCGACCGTGTGGTTCGAGCAGGTCCTGTTCTTCCTCGCGGCAGCCGTCGCGCTGGGCGGGGCCATGGGGGTCGTCCTGCTCCGCAATCCGTTCTTCTCGGTGCTCGCGCTCGTGCTTCACCTGCTCGCGCTCGCGACGCTCTTCCTGCTGCTCCAGGCCGAGTTCCTCGCGGCGGCTCAGGTCATCGTCTACGCGGGAGCGGTGATGGTGCTCTACGTGTTCGTCGTGGCGTACGTCGGGAACGTCGAGGAGGCACTCGGCGGGCCCGTCTCTCCAGCGACGCAATCGCTCGGCCCGCTGTTCGCGGGCGCCCTGCTCGTGGAGCTCGCGATCGCCGTGATCGGCTCCTCCCTCGGGGCGCTCGACTCGCGCGGCGCTGACATCGGCGCCGGCTTCGGCACGCCCGGACGCATCGGCGAGCTGCTGCTCACGAAGTTCCTGCTCCCGTTCGAGGCGGCCTCCTTCCTGCTCCTGATCGCGGCCGTAGGCGCGATCGTCCTCGCGCGCCGCAGGAGAGGCCTCGAGGCGATGGACGAAGAGCTGGCCCGCCGCGAAGAGACCCTGGGGGCTGGGGGCTGGGGGCTGGGGGCTTAGCGATGGACATTGCCTGGTTCGTCGTCCTCTCAGCGTTCATCTTCTGCATCGGCGCCGCCGGCGTCCTAACGCGCCGCAACCCGCTCGTGATCCTGCTGTGCCTCGAGCTGATGCTGAACGCGGGCAACCTGGCGCTGATCGCGTTCTCCCGCATGCACGGCAACGGCGACGGGCAGGTGTTCGCGCTGATCGTGATGGTCGTCGCGGCGTGCGAGGTCGTGGTGGGCCTCGGAATCATCGTCGCGATGTACCGGCGCCGGCTGCCGATCGACGTCGACGACCTCTCGGAGCTGCGCGGGTGAGCGCGACCACCTACGGCTGGCTCGTGCTCGCGTTCCCGCTGGCCGGCACGATCCTGATCCCGCTCGGCTGGCGCTTCTGGCCCGGCAAGAGCGCGGGCTGGTTCGGGAGCCTGACGATCCTCCTCTCCTTCCTCGCCTCGATCGGCATGCTGGTCGAGATACAGGACCGGCCGGAGGAGGCGCGCGCGCTGACGTCCAGCGCCTTCGACTACGTCGGGACCGCAGGTGTGAACGCGACGCTAGGGATCCTGGTCGACCCGCTGGCGGTGTTCATGTGCCTCGTCGTGAGCGGGGTCTCGTTCCTGATCCACCTGTACTCGGTCGCCTACATGTGGTCCGACCGCGGCTACGTCCGCTACTTCGCCTACCTCAACTACTTCGTCTTCTCGATGCTGCTGCTGGTCCTGGCCAGCAACTTCGTGCTGCTGATAATCGGCTGGGCGTTCGTGGGCGCGGCGTCCTACCTGCTGATCTCCTTCTGGTACCGGCGCAGGACCGCGACCTACGCCGGCATCAAGGCATTCGTCATCAACGTGGTCGGCGACGCCGGCCTGGTGCTGGGCGCCTTCCTGCTCTTCTCGGAGACCGGTGCGCTCGACTTCGCGGGCGTCTTCGCCGGCGCGGAGAACCTGGGCCGCAACGACGGGACGCTCGTCGCGGCCTGCCTCCTGCTGCTCGTCGGCGCGTTCGCCAAGTCGGCGCAGCTCCCTCTCCACACCTGGCTCGCCGATGCGATGGAGGGCCCCACGCCTGTCTCGGCGCTGATCCATGCCGCGACGATGGTCACCGCCGGCGTCTACCTGATCGCGCGCACGCATCCCCTCTTCGAGCAGGCGCCCGCCGCCGCCGACGTCGCGGCGATCATCGGGGCGCTCACGCTGATCTTCGCCGCCACCGTCGCGCTCGTCGTCACCGACCTGAAGCGCGTGATCGCCTACTCGACGATCTCCCAGATCGGCTACATGGTGCTCGGCGTCTCGATCTTCGCCTACTCGGCCGGGCTCTTCCACCTCATGACGCATGCGTTCTTCAAGGCGCTTCTGTTCATGGGCGCGGGCTCGGTCATCTCCGCGATGGGCGGCATCCAGTCGCTCGACCGGATGGGCGGCTTCCGGCGCGCGCTGCCGTTCACCTACCCCACGTTCGCGATCGCCGCGCTCGCTCTCGCCGGCTTCCCGCTGCTGTCGGGCTTCTGGTCGAAGGACGAGATCATCGCGTTCACGCTGCACCGCGGATCGCTGTACGTGGTGCTCGGCATCGTCGCCTACGCGGGCTCGCTCCTGACCGCCTTCTACGCCTTCCGGATGGTGTTCCGAGTCTTCTTCGGCGCGCCGGTCGAGGAGGCACGCGAGCTCGAGCAGGGCCGCCTGGCGCACCACGAGCCTGCGAACCCGCTGACGGGCGAGCCCGAGGACACGGACGTCGGCTTCCCCGGGCCTGATCACGCCGTCGCCGAGCGCGAGTGGCCGATGAAGGTCGCGATGGGCGTGCTCGCGGTGCTGGCGGTGGTCGGCGGGGTCGTCGGCATACCCGCGTTGACGGACACGGTCGGAAAGTTCCTCGAGCCGACCTTCGCCGACTCGCGCTTCGCCGACTCGACGCCCTCCGACGGCGCGCAGTGGGCGGGCCTCGCCATCGGAGCCGTCATCGCGCTGATCGGCATCGGCGCCGCCTGGTTCGCCTATATCCGCCGTCCGGGCACGACGGCCGAGCTGATCCGCCGCCTTCCCCGCCTGCACGGCTTCCTCGAGCACAAGTGGTACTGGGACGAGCTGTACGACACGCTGTTCGTACGGCCGGCCGCGAACGCCGGCCGCTTCGGCCGCACCGTGATCGAGAGCGACTTCGTGCAGGGCTTCCTCGTCGGCGGCGCGATCGGCATCGTCCGTGCGGGGACGTCCTTCGCACGCGCGATCCAGTCCGGCTACCTGCGGGCCTACGCACTCCTGCTGCTGATGGGCCTGAGCGGCCTCGCCCTCTACTTCCTGATCCAGGCCTCGTGACGACGTGACCATCCACCTCTCGATCGTCATCTTCCTGCCGCTCGCGGCCGGCGTGCTCGGGCTCTTCCTGCCTCCGCGGTTCGCGCGCTGGCTCGTGCTCGCGGCGACCGCCGGCGTGCTCGCCTACGCGGTCGTGATGCTGGCCGACTTCGAGCGTGGCGCCCGAGGGCTCCAGTACGTGACGGACGACAAGTGGATCTCGGAGCTCGGCATCCGCTATTCGCTCGGGATCGACGGCCTGAACCTCTTCCTGGTCGCGCTGACGGCGCTGCTGTGGTTCGCCTCGACCCTGTACTCGGCGTTCCACGAGTGGGACCGGCCACGGCTCTTCTTCTTCAACCTCGCGCTCGCCGAGACCGCGGTGCTCGGCGCGTTCGTCGCGCAGGACCTCGCGCTGTTCGTCGTCTTCTTCGACCTGATGCTCGTGCCGTTCTACTTCCTGATCGGCGCCTGGGGCCGTGGCGAGCGCGTCTACGCGACCACCAAGTTCGTGATCTACACGCTCGTCGGCTCGCTCCTGATGCTCGCCGGGGCGGTGGCGATCGGGGTGCTCTCCACCCCGAGTGGCGAGTCGATCTCGTTCTCGATCGCCGAGCTCGCGGGGCCCCAGCGCTCGCTCGGCAGCGGCACGCAGGACTGGATCTTCCTCCTGTTCGCGGCGGCCTTCCTGGTCAAGGCGCCGCTGTTTCCGCTGCACGGCTGGATGCCGGACACCTATCGCGCCACTCCGCTCCCCGTGCTGGTGCTGCTGTCGGCGGTGCTCGCCAAGGTCGGCGTCTACGGCTTCCTCCGCATCGTGCTGCCGATCCTCCCGGACGCCTCGCAGCACTTCCAGGAGCTGATGATCGTGATAGCCGTGGTGACGATCCTCTACGGCTCGGTGCTCGCCTTCTCTCAGGACGACGCCCGCCTGGTGCTCGGTTACTCCTCGATGGCGCAGCTCGGCTTCATCGTGCTCGGCATCTTCGCCCTCGACGACAAGGGCGCTCAGGGAGCGCTCATGCAGATTGTCAATCACGGGCTCGTGGTGGCCGCGCTGTTCTTCATCGTCGCCGCTCTCGCGGCGCGGAGCGGTGGCTCAGAGCTGCTCTCGGACATGGGCGGCATCGCCCTGCGGGCGCCGGTGCTCGCGGGCCTGTTCCTCATCGCCGCCTTCGGGAACCTGGCCATGCCCGGCTCGCCGAACTTCGTCGGAGAGCTCCTGATCATGTTCGGGATCCTCGACTCGAAGCTCGTCTACGGAATCGTCGCGAGCGCCGGCATCGTGCTCGCTTCCGTCTACATGATCCGGTTCTACCAGCGGGCGATGCACAACCGCCCGGGTCCCCGCGTGCAGTCCTATGACCTGCGCCCGCTCGGTCTCGCGACGATCGCGCCGCTCGTGGCGGTGGTCGTGGCGCTCGGCGTCTATCCGCAGTTCGTGCTGTCGCGCACCGATCGCACGACGCGAGCGAACATCGCCGAGGCGCGGCAACTGGCGGGAAACGCGGGCGCAGCGGCCCCCCGTCCCGAGATCGCGGTGATCAAGTGACCTGGCTCGGCGCCGTGAGCGCTCCCGAGATCGACTACCAGGGCCTCGCGCCCCTGTTCGCCACCGCCGGAGGCGCGGTCGTGGTGCTGATGGCCGGGCTGGTGCGCGGTCGGCGAATCAACCGGACGCTTCTGCCGCTGCTCACGCTGGGCGCGCTCGGAGCGGCCATCGGGTTGACGATCGCCAACTGGGAGCCCGGGGACACCAAGCCCATCATCGAGGGCGCGCTGGCCGTCGACACGCTCGCGCTCGGGACGTCGATGCTCTTCTACGTCGCCGGAGTGGCCACGGTCCTGCTCTCGCTGCGCTCGCACGTGATCGCCGAGGCGGGCGGGGCCGAGTACTACTCGCTGCTGCTCGGCTCGATCACGGGCATGGTCGTGCTGGCGGGCGCCGAGAACCTGGTCACGCTGTTCGTCGGCCTCGAGCTGCTCTCGATACCGCTCTACGTCCTCTGCGCGGGCGAGGTGCGGCGTGCGACGTCGTTGGAGGCCGGGCTGAAGTACCTGGTGATCGGATCGGTCGGCTCGGCCACCCTGCTGTACGGCCTGGCATTCGTCTACGGGGCGACCGGCTCGACCGACTTCGCCGGCATCGCGGCGGCGCTCGACGACGGCGCTCTCTCGGTCACCGATCCGCTCTTCCTGACGGGCGTCGCGCTGGCGGCCACCGGGCTCGCTTTCAAGGCATCGGTGGCGCCGTTCCACCAGTGGACGCCGGACGTCTACCAGGGCGCGCCGACTCCCATCACGGCGTTCATGGCGGTGGCTACGAAGGCAGCGGCGTTCGCGATCCTGCTGCGCCTCTTCGACGAGGCGTTCGGTGCCGCCCAGCTCGAGTGGGGGCCGGCGCTGGCGGCGCTCGCGGTCACGACGATCGTGATCGGAAACGTCGGAGCGATCGCGCAGAGCTCGATGAAGCGCATGCTCGCCTGGTCGGGCGTAGCACAGGCCGGCTACCTGCTCGCGGGCGTCGTCGTCGGCACGCAGCTCGGCCTCCAGGCAACGGTGTTCTACCTGGCCGTCTACCTGCCGATGAACGTCGGGGCGTTCGCGGTCGTGATCGCGCGCGAGCGCGTCTCCGAGCACGGCGACGGCATCCGCGCGCTCGACGGCCTGGGCCGCGCCAGCCCCTGGCTGGCATGGCCGATGACGATCGCGATGCTGTCGCTGGCCGGCTTCCCCGCGACGGCCGGCTTCATCGGCAAGTTCTACCTGATCGACGCCGCGGTATCGGGCGACTACGCCTGGCTCGGGATTGCGATCGTCGTCGGCTCGATCCTGTCGCTCGCGTACTACCTGCGCGTTGTCGCCGTCATGTGGATGGGCCCGTTCGAGATCGAGCTGCCAGGGCCCCGGCCGCGGCGTGTGAAGCCCGTCGGCGGCTGGTCGCCGGAGGCCGACGCGCGAGCGCAACCCGAGGTGGTCGCGGTGGCCGTGGCGGCCGCGGTGGCGACGATGGTCCTCGGGATCCTCCCATCGCCGCTGTTCGACGCCGCCCGCGACGTGGGCCAGTCGATCTCCGCGCTGCTCTAGGAGCGCGCAGGGACTCTCGACGGCGCGCCGTGGAAAACGGCCGCACGCGGTCGGCAGTCATGGGAGGATGGTCCTCTCGGAGCGCTAGACCCGACAGAAAGGAATGCCATGAGCACCCAAGGACCCACTCCGGCAGCACGACCGTCGAGCGAGGACGTTGGCGGCTGGGTCGTGTTCGCCGGCCTGGTCCTCATCATCGCCGGCTTCCTTGATGCCTTCTGGGGCCTGGCGGGCGTCATCAATGACGAGGTGCTCAGGGTCGGCGGCCGCGGCGTGATCGTGCTGGACTTCACCGCCTGGGGCTGGGCCCACCTGATCCTGGGATCGCTCATGGTGCTCACCGGCTTCGGCCTGTTCGCCGGCAGCGGCTGGGCGCGCTGGACGGCGGTGCTGTTCGCCTCGCTCAACGCCATCCTGCAGATCGGGGTCATCACCGCGTTCCCGCTGTGGTCCCTGCTCCTGGTCGCGCTCGACATCACGGTGATCTACCAGCTCACCGCCAAGTGGTCCGAGAACGTGGCCGGGCTCAGGACGTGACGACGGCCACAAAGAAGCTCATTGAGCTACCTGACGAGGAGCTCCAGGAGCTGCTCGGCCTTCTCGAGGGCGCCGACAGCGCCGAGCTCAAGCTCACGGTGCCGGAGGAGCACCATCGCTCGACGGTGACGGCGCTCGGGATGGATCCGCTCGACGCGCAGATCCGGCAGGTGTTCTTCTTCGACACGCCCGACCTCCAACTCAACCAGAGCGGTCTCGTGGTGCGCGCCCGCCGGGTCCAGGGTCGCGGTGACGATTCGGTGGTGAAGCTGCGTCCGGTCGTGCCGGCGGAGCTGCCCGCAGAGGTGCGGAAGTCGCCGAACATGGTGGTCGAGGTCGACGCGATGCCCGGTGGGTACGTCTGCTCCGCGACGCTCAAAGGCGCGCTCGGCTCGACGGACGTGAAGCGGGTGGCGGCCGGCGAGCGGCGAGTTTGCAAGCTGTTCTCGAAGGAGCAGCGGGCGTTCTACTCCGCCCACGCGCCCGAAGGGCTCGCCCTGGACGACCTCTCGACCCTGGGTCCGATCTTCGTGTTGAAGCTGAACCTTCGTCCGGAGGGGTCTCGTGGTCGCAAGCTCGTCGCCGAGATGTGGCTGTATCCCGACGGCTCGCGGATCCTCGAGCTCTCGACCAAGTGCCCGCCGGACACCGTGTTCCAGGTCGCCGTCGAGTCGCGCGCCTTCCTGGCGCAACGCGGCTTGGACCTCTCGGGCGAGCAGCAGACGAAGACGCGCACCGCGCTCGAGTTCTTATCCTCGCAGTCGGGATCGTAGCCGTACAGCTATTCCACGACCAGGCCGTGCCGCACGGTGTTCTCCGTGACCACGTGCGGGTCCACGAACTGGAGCAGGTAGTCGGGGCCGCCCGCCTTCGAGCCGATGCCCGACAGGCGGTTCCCGCCGAACGGCTGGCGCCCCACCATGGCGCCGGTGATGTGCCTGTTGACGTAGAGGTTGCCCACCGGCGAGCGGCGTGCGACGTACTCGACCGTGGCCGGGTTGCGCGAGAAGAGGCCGCCCGTGAGCGCGAACGGCGACTCGTCCACCAGGTCGCAGGCCTCCTCGACGCTCGCCACGCGCTCGAGCGACAGCAGGGGGCCGAATATCTCGTCGCGGACCACGGCGGAGTCGTGCGGCAGGTCCGTGGCGAGGGTCGGCGGGCAGAACCAGCCCTCCTCCGGCACGCCGTTGCGGCGCGCGACCACTCGCCCCTCCTCTGCCGCCAGCCTGCCGTAGCGGAGCACGCGTTCCTGCGCCTCGCGCTCGATCACCGGCGGGACATCGGTCCCGAACGCCTCCGCCTGGCCCACGACGAGCACCTCGGTGGCGCCGGCCAAGCGCTCGATCAGCGCGTCGGCCGCACCCGAGTGCACGAGCACGCGTGAAGCGGCCGAGCACTTCTGGCCCGCGTACACGAACGCCGATCTCGTTACGCCGGGCACCACCTCGTCGAGATCCGCGTCGGAGTCGACGATCACGCAGTTCTTGCCTCCCATCTCGGCCACGACGCGCTTCATGTGGCCCTCCGCGCTGGGCGTCTCGGCCGCCGCGCGGATGATCTCGAGGCCGACGGGGCTCGAGCCGGTGAAGGCGATGCCCTGCACGCCGGGATGGCGCACAAGCGCGGCACCCGCGTCGCCGTAGCCCGGCAGCAGTGCGATCGCGCCCGGCGGCACGACGGCCTCGCGCAGCGCCTCGACGAGCGCGAGTGCGCAGCCCGGCGACTGCTCCGCGGGCTTGAGGACCACCGCGTTGCCGGTGGCGAGCGCCGCGCTCACCATCCCGCAGGGGATCGCCAGCGGGAAGTTCCAGGGTGAGATGACCGCGACGACGCCACGCGGCCCGTAGGTCATCGTGTTGCGCTCGCCCGGCAACTGGATGAGCTCGCGGCCGCGGGCCAGCTCGACCGCGCCGCGCGCGTAGTATTCGAGGAAGTCGATCGCCTCGCAAACGTCGGCGTCCGCCTCCGCCCAGGGCTTCGCGCACTCGCGCACCTCGAGTGCCGCCAGCTCGAGGCGGCGGGACCGCAGCACGTCGGCCGCGCGGACGAGCACGGAGGCGCGCTCCTCCGCCGGCAGGCCGGACCAGGCCGGGAACGCCCGCCGGGCCTCGGCCACGGCGGCGTCGACGTGCTCCTCCGTCGCGACGCCCGCCATGGCGACCACCCGCGACGGCGCGCCCGGGTCGGTCGAGTCGATCCCCTCGTCGGGCCCCGCGCCGTCGCCGACCATGACCGGGACGCGCAGTGGCAGCCGCGGCTCGAGCTCGCGCAAGGCGGAGACGAGTGAATCGCGGGCCGAGGAGCGCCGAAGCTCGAGCGTCGGCTCGTTGGCGAACGGCCTCACGGCGGCGCGAGCAGCTCCTCCAGCGCGACCCCGCGCTGCTGCTCGTGAAGGAACGACTCGTTCGAGGTGTTCTCGAGCAGACGGCGCACCAGGTAGGCCATCCCCGCGACGAGGTCCCCGACGGGGCAGTAGGTGCGCACGCGCAGGCCCTCCGCGGAGAGCGCGTGCTGGAGCTCGTCGCCGAGGCCGCGCAGCACCTGGACCTCGAGGTCGCGATCCTCGGCGCCCGAGAGGCGGCTGTACGCGATCGCCTGCGAAACGGAGCGGAGGTTGTGCGACCCGACCGCCACCCGGACCAGCGGGCGGGCATCCAGCAGGCGCCGGGAGAGCTCCTCGAAGTTGCGGTCGCAGTCCGCCTTCACCTCGAAGACGGGCGCGGGCCAGCCGTGCTGGCGGGCCTCGACGATCTCGTGATCCCAGTAGGCGCCCTTCACGAGCCGCACGACGAGCGGGGGCGTGCGCGGGCTCCCTCCGGCCCAGGCGAGGATGCGATCAAGTTGGGAGGGCGACTCGCGCAGGTAGGCCTGCAGGACCAAGCCCGCGGACGGCCCAGCGCGGAACTCATCCTCGTCGAGCAGCTCGAAGATCAGCTCCATCGTGGTCTCGAGGGAGTCGAGCGACTCCATGTCGATGTGGAGATGCGCGTCCAGGTCGCGGGCCCGGCGCAGCAACGGCCTGAGCCGCTGCGCCGCGTCGTCGCGACCGAGCTCGGGCGCGTCCGGTCGCATGAACGGGGTCAGCGCCGAGACCTTCACGGACAGGTTCGCGCGGGGGAGCGGGCCGAGCGAGTCGCGCTCCAGCAAGGGACGCTCGGGCCAGCCGGCCGTCTCCGCGGCGAGCGTCTCTATTGCATCGAGGCAGCGAGCGGCGTAGCGATCCGCCTCGTCGGCGGTCACGGTCGCCTCGCCGAGGAGGTCCACCGAGGCCGCCGCGCCTCCGTTCCAGAGTCCCTTCAGCACACCGAGCGCCGCCTTCGGCGACTCGCCGACGATGAAGCGGTGCGCCATGTGCCGGACGCCGGCCGCGGCTGCCGCCCCCAGCGCGGCCCGGCCCGGCTTGGAGCCCGCCATCCGCATCGCGGCCTCGAGCGGAGGGGGGCGCTTATCCAGCTCGTCGAGGTACTCGGTGAGGTGCCGGGCCAGGTCGTCGAGCGAGCGGCAAGCCGGCGTGACGTCGACGAAGCGAAACAGCGCGGCGCGCAGCTCGGCGTCCCGGGACGCGATCTCCATCGCCCTTGCGTCCATCGCCTTGACGGGGTTGCGGCTGCGCCGGGGAAACGACGCCGCGAGCGAATGGCCGACACGCTGGAGCTCCTGCTCGAGCAGGGGACCCGGCACCACATCCGCCGTCTCGCTCACGGCGGCTAACGCTACTCCGCGCGGTGCCGTCCGGGGAGCCGTCGATGATCGCGTGGAGCCGAGGGACCCAATGCTTCTGCTGCCAGTCCTGCTCGTCGCGTACGTTGCGATCCTCGTGGTCGCGCTGGCGCTGGCGCGCGCGGCCGCGCTAGGCGACGCGACCGAGGTGGAGCCGCCCCGCTGGTAGCCTCGGCCCGTGGCCGAGCGCATCATGTACGTCAAGCCGGGCTGCCCCTACTGCGACGCCGCGCGCACGGCGCTGCGCGAGCAGGGCCTCGACTGGGAGGAGCGCGACGCGACGACCAACCCGGAGTGGCGGGCGGAGCTCTTCCGCCACTCGCGGGACAGCGGCGTGGTGCCCACGATCGTCGGGCCCGACGGGGTAACGGTCGGCTGGGAGGGAAAGGGCTGACGCGTCCGCTGAGGCCGCCGGTCGGCGGCCTACACTGACCCGCCCAACATGGAGTACCCGGTCGAGGCCTTCACCCCCGCGGAGCGCGAAGCGCTCGCGCCCCACTTCACGAACCTCGACCGGCCGGTGTTCGCGCTCGTCAACCTTCCGGAGACGGTCAAGGGCGCGCTGTTCGCGCGGTACTCGCGCTACCAGGGGACGCTGAGGCGCCTGTTCCTCGACGAGTTCGCCGGGGACCTCGAGGCCGCGGCGGCGGCGGCGTTCGACGGCGCCGAGGGCGAGCGCGCGGCCGACCTCTACCGCAAGATCTTCCTCGGCTACGGCGACGACTCGGTAGCCCAGCTCGGCGGAGCGCACGTTGCCTGCGAGTGGGTCTCGAACATCGTGACCAAGGTCCTCCAGCGCGGCCGGCTGGCCGCCTATCTCGAGCAGTCGACCCGCTACATCCCCTACGACGCGCCGATGCCGGGCGGCGGCTACCGCTACTGGCGCGACGAGTCGCTCGGACCGGACTACGAGCGTGTCATGGACGGCCTCTTCGAGACCTACTCGGCGGCGCTGCCGCGCGTCGAGTCCTGGGCGGCCGAGCGCTTCCCGCGCGCCGAGGGCGAGCCGGAGTCCGCGCACAGGCGCTCGGTACGGGCGAAGGCGCTCGACCTGCTGCGCGGCCTCCTGCCGGCGGGATCGCTCTCGCACATGGGGATATTCGCGACGGGCCAGGCCTACGAGCAGCTGATCCTGAGGCTGATCGCTTCGCCGTTGCCGGAAGCTCGCGAGTACGGCGGCATGATCCTCGCGGAGCTGAATGCGGTGATGCCAAGCTTCGTCGCGCGGGTCGACCGCCCTGAGCGCGGCGGCCGCTGGATCGAGTACCTGCAGGAGCGCGAGCGTGCAGCGGAGCGCTCGGCGGCGCGGCTCGGCCTCGGTCGCGCGCGGGCTCGGGAGGAGACGCGGCCGTCGGTGCGGCTGCTCGCGGTGCGCGGCTCCGAGGACGACCTGCTCGCGGCGTTGCTCTTCGAAGCAGCGGGAGTCTCGGAGGAGGAGACGCGCGCCGCCGTGCGCGTGCTGCCGCCGGACGAGCGCGCCATGCTGATCGCCGAGCTCGTCGGCGAGCGGGAGAACCGCCGTCACCGCCCAGGCCGCGGCTTCGAGGCCGTGAGCTACCGCTTCGAGGTGGTCGGCGACTACGGCGCCTTCCGCGACCTCCAGCGCCACCGGATGCTGACGATCCAGTGGCAGCCGCTCACGCCAAATCTCGGCGCCGGCGTGCCGGACGAGCTCGAGCAGGCGGGTGTGGCCGATGCCTACCGCGGCGGGCTCGACGCCTCACGCGCCGAATACGAGCGGCTCGCCGCCGCGGGACTCGAAGACCTCGCCCCATACGCGCTCTGCCTCGGCTACCGCATCCGGTACGTCCTCGACATGAACGCGCGCGAGGCCATGCACCTGATCGAGCTCCGCTCCGGTCGTGAGGGGCATCCGACCTACCGCGCGGTGGCGCACGAGCTCCATCGCCAGATCGCCGAGGTCCACCCGGCGGTCGCCGCGGCGATCAGCCACGTGGACCGCGACACCGAGCCACGGCTCGAGCGGATCCTGTCCGAGATCCGTACCCACGCGAAGCGCGCGGCGACCGTCTGATCAGCCCCGGCGGCGGATGTAGAGCAGTATCCCGCCGACTATCAGCGCGAGCACGACGACCTCGAGCCCGATCGTCAGCGCGACGCTCTCGTCGTCGGTCGCGCGCTGCACTCCTTGGAATGCGACCGTCGCCCCGAAGAAGACGACCAGCGCCCACAGGATGGTGTTGCGGTCCATGAGGCGGCACAGTCTTACCGCTCCTGTAGCTTGCGGCGCGGATGGCGGCCGCACTACCCGAAGGCAGGCGCGTCGTACCTTCGATCCTGTCCGCGGACTTCTCCCGCCTTGGCGAGCAGGTGGCGGAGGTCATGGAAGCGGGCGCCCGGGTTATCCAGGTAGACGTGATGGACGGCCACTTCGTGCCGCCGATCACGATGGGACCGCTCGTCGTGGACGCTCTCCGCGAGCAGACCCACAATGCCGGCGGGTACCTCGACGTTCACCTGATGGTCGAGCGGCCCGAGCGCCACGTCCAGGCGTTCGCCGAGGCCGGCGCCGACGGCATCACCGTGCACTACGAGGCCACCCCGAACGTGCACTACGCGCTCAAGGCGGTCCGGGAGGCGGGCTGCCGACCGGGGCTCGCGCTCAACCCGGGCACGCCCGCCGACGTGGCGGCCGGGCTCGGCGACGTCGCCGGGCTCGTGTTGTGCATGACGGTCAACCCGGGCTGGGGTGGCCAGGAGTTCATCCAATCGTCCCCTGCAAGGGTCGCCCGCCTGCGCGAGCTGCTACCCGACGACGTTGTGATCGAGGTCGACGGCGGTATCGACGAGCAGACCGCCCCCGTCTGCGCCAACGCGGGGGCCAGCCTGCTCGTCGCCGGCTCCGCCGTCTTCGGCTCGAGCGATCCGGCCGAGTCGTACCGGCGCATCGCCGCGTCGATCGGCGCGCTCTAGCGCGAGCGGCACAGGTGGGATGAACGCCGGCTCCGGGTAGCTTTCCGGCAGGAGAGAGACGCGAGGGAGGTAGACAGATGCCCGACGGAGCCCAGACCGAAGAGCGCGACCTCGAGGTCCTGCTCAAGGAGGAGGAGGTCTTCGAGCCTCCGGAGGACTTCGTAGCGCAGGCGAACGTGTCCGATCCGGCCGTCTACGACGAGGCCGAGGCCGACATCGAGGCCTGGTGGGAGAAGTGGGCGAAGGAGCTCGACTGGTTCGAGCCCTGGCAGACGGTGCTCGACTGGAACCCGCCGTGGGCAAGGTGGTTCAGCGAGGGCAAGCTGAACGCGTGCCACAACTGTCTCGACCGCCACGTCGAGGCCGGCAAGGGCGACAAGGTCGCCTACCACTGGGTCGGCGAGGACGGCGCGACACGCGACGTGACCTACGCGGAGCTGCTCGACATCGCCAAGCGCTTCGCGAACGTCCTCAAGTCGCTCGGCGTCGGGAAGGGCGACGTCGTCGGCATCTACCTGCCGATGCTCCCCGAGACGCCCGCCGCGATGCTCGCGTGCGCCCGGATCGGCGCCACCCACAACGTCGTCTTCGGCGGCTTCTCGGTCGAGTCGGTCAAGGAGCGGATGGAGTTCTCCGACGCCAAGCTGCTCGTGACCGCCGACGCGACGCTGCGGCGCGGCAAGCCGACGCCCATGAAGGCGGGAGTCGACGAGATCCTCGGCGAGCTGCCGAAGATGGAGCACGTCGTTGTTGTCAAGCGCACCGACGAGGACTGCCCGATGACCGACGGCCGCGACATCTGGTGGCACGAGGCCGTGGAAGCGGCCGACGCCGAGTGCGAGGCCGAGTCACTCGAGGCCGAGCACCCGCTCTACATCCTCTACACGTCCGGCTCGACCGCCAAGCCGAAGGGCATCCTGCACACCACCGGCGGCTACATGACCGGCGTGGCCGCGACCCACAAGCTCGTGTTCGACCTCAAGCCGGACGACGACGTCTACTGGTGCGCCGCGGACATCGGCTGGGTGACCGGGCACTCGTACATCGTCTACGGGCCGCTCGCGAACGGCGCGACGTCGGTCCTGTACGAGGGCGCGCCGGACTATCCGGACAAGGACCGCTGGTGGGAGATCGTGGAGCGCTACGGGGTCACGA
This sequence comes from Actinomycetota bacterium, assembly GCA_046729975.1. Classification (GTDB taxonomy): domain Bacteria; phylum Actinomycetota; class Thermoleophilia; order Solirubrobacterales; family Thermoleophilaceae; genus JBKPHS01. The sequence goes on along the minus strand of JBKPHS010000106.1, from coordinate 19,575 downwards.
TCCTCTACACGGCGCCGACCGCCATTCGGGCCTGCATCAAGTGGGGCCGCGAGTACCCGGAGAGGCACGATCTCTCGTCCCTGCGCCTGCTCGGGACGGTCGGCGAGCCGATCAACCCGAAGGCGTGGATCTGGTACCACAAGGTGATCGGCGGCGAGCGCTGCCCGATCGTCGACACCTGGTGGCAGACGGAGACCGGCCACATCATGATCACGCCGCTGCCGGGGATCACCAAGACGAAGCCGGGCTCGGCGACGTTCCCCTTCCCGGGCGTGGAGGCCGCCGTCGTGAACAAGGACGGCGAGATCGTCGACGTCGGCGCCGGCGCGCTGACCCTGCGGCGGCCCTGGCCGGGGATGCTGCGCACGCTCTACAAGGAGGACGAGCGCTTCGTCGAGACGTACTGGACGAAATGGGGCAACGACGTCTATGACGTCGGCGACGCCGCCAAGCGCGACGAGGACGGCTACTTCTGGATCGTCGGACGCACCGACGACGTGATCAACGTGTCGGGGCACCGCATGTCCACCATGGAGATCGAGTCGGCGATCGTCTCGTACGAGAAGGTCGCCGAGGCGGCGGTCATCGGCCAGACCGACGAGGACACCGGCCAGGCCATCGCCGCGTTCGTGACGATCGAGGGTGGCGGCGACTGGCCCGACGGACTCGAGGGCGAGATCCGCGAGCACGTTGCCAAGCGCATCGGCAAGCTGGCGCGGCCGAAGCGGATCATCCCGGCCGACGATCTCCCGAAGACGCGCTCGGGCAAGATCATGCGCCGCCTCTTGAAGGACATCGCGGAGGGCCGCGAGCTCGGCGACGTGACGACGCTGCGCGACCCCGCCGTGACGGAGGCGATCAAGGAGAAGGTGGCCGCCGGCAAGGGCGACGAGGGGTAGTAGCGAGCAGACCTCGCTGCCGAGAGGCGTCTCAGGCCGCCTGCTTGGTCAGCGTGACGTCCATCCAGGCCTGCCAGCTCAAGTCATCGCCAAGCAGCTCCCAGTGGCCGGCGATGGTGTTGCCGTCGTCGGTGAAGATCCCGGTGAACCGGTCCGTCTCGCTTCGCATCCTCCAGACCAGGGCTCCCTCCTCCTCATTGAGGCTCGCCTCGTAGGCGCTTGGCCCGTCACTGCCGAAGTACTGCGTGACGTAGGTCCGGCGCGCAGGGTCGTAGCCGATGATCTCGGCCCCCTCGACTTTCTGGTCTCCCACGTGGGCGTCGACGCGGTGCAACAGCGCGAACCCGCCGGGCAGCCACTCATAGGTGTCCACTGCGTCGATCCTGGCTGCGGGGGCTCCCGCAGTCTCCCTGGTGCATCCCTCCGTCTTCCACGTGCCGACCAACGCTTCGAGACGTTCGTTCTCGGTACCGGGATCGTGTGCCATCCATCCCTCCTGTTGTCCGTTCGCTCTCACACCTTCGGTTGCCACAACGCGATCTCGGCCCCGGCGGGCACGGCGAGCACGCTTCGCCAGCCGGCGGGCCCTTCTCGAGGTTCGAGCAGCACCGCCCCGCCGAGCAGGCGACCGCGCTCGGTGGCCTGCGCGATATCGGCAACTTCGACGTAGGGCAGCCACGCCGTGCGCTCGATCTCGTGCTCCACCGCACCGCCCTGGATCCCTTCGCCGAGCTCGAGCGCGAGGTAGGAGCTCCCATCGGCGTGGATCGTCTCCGCCTTCCAGCGGAAGAGCTGCGTGTAGAAAGCGCACGCTCGCGGCAAGTTGTCCGTCCGGAGCTCGAGATGCACGATGGGGTTGACGATGGCCGCGCTCACGTCCTGTCTCGTTTGACCGGCGCCCGCGCCGAAACTCACCGGCGACGCGATCAGTCTGCGCCGTTCCGCGGGTCTAAGTTGGTGAGGATGCGCACCGGATCCAACATCGAAGACGTACGGTTAGCGGCGGCTGGCCGCGTCGACGAGGGCGCCTTCCGTGGCCTCGTCGAGGCCCAGCGAGCTGATCTCCATGCGCATTGCTACCGGATGCTCGGCTCGCTGCACGACGCCGACGATGCGCTCCAGGACACCCTCTTGCGCGCGTGGCGGGCGCTGCCGAAGTTCCGCGGTCGAAGCTCGCTTCGGACCTGGCTGTACCGGATCGCCACCAACGTTTGCCTCGACGCGATCGCCCGGCGTCCCAAGCGCGTGCTCCCGATCGACTACGGACCGGCTACGGGTCCCGGCGGCGACGAGCCCGAGCAGCCGGCACCAGACTCTGTGTGGATAGAGCCGTAGCCCGACGAGACCCTCGGCGTCGCGGATGGCGAAGCGGCGCCCGACGCTCGCTACGAGCGGCGCGAGGCGCTCGAGCTCGCGTTCGTTGCGACACTGCAGCACCTTCCGCCCCGCCAGCGGGCCGTCCTCATCCTCCGCGACGTGCTCGGGTTCTCTGCCAAGGAGTCCTCGGAATCCCTCGAGACCACCGTCGCATCGGTCAACGGCGCCCTGCAACGCGCCCGCCGGACAGTCGACGAGCGGTTGCCAGAGGAGAGCCAGCAAGCGACGCTGCACAGGCTCGGCGACCGGCGGCTGCGAGAGATCGTGAAGCGCTTCGCCGATGCCTTTGAGCGGGGCGAGATCGACGCGATCCTCGCCATGCTGGCCGACGACGCGACGTTCGGGATGCCGCCATATCCGGGCTGGTCCCGCGGTCGTGACGCAGTCGCCGACTCGTGGCTGATGCCGACCGGCCCGCCGCCCCGGCTTCGGTACATCCCGGTGCGCGCAAACGGACAGCTGGCGCTGGCGACCTACCTTCTCGACCGCGAGGCCGGCGGCTACCTGCCCCTGGCACTCGACGTCCTCACCCTGCGCGGCGCCATGATCGCGGACGTCACGGCGTTTCGCACCCCCGCGATCTTCCCGCGCTTCGGCCTGCCAGACGAGATTCCGGCCGCCTAACCCCGATAACGGGCGGCGAAGGAGGAACCCCGTGACAGACGACAACACCACCACGTCGGCATTCGACGCACCGCCGCCAGACCCCGAGGCCGAGCGCCTGGAGCCGTTGCTCGGGATGTGGAGGAGCGAGGAGCACACTCGCGACAGCGTGCTCGGGCCCGGCGTGCGCGTCACGAACACCGAGAGGTTCTACTGGCTCGACGGCGGCTACTTCCTGGTCAGCACTTACGAGACGGTCTTCGGGAGCGAACCGGCCCGGAGGGGGGTCAACTACTGGGCTACGACTCTGACGCGAAGAAGTTCCGCATTATCCATCGAGCGATGAGTCTCGGACCCGCCGCCGGTCTAATGATCGGCAGCATCTCGAGAGCAACCAGCGGAAGGAAGGTGCCGACATGCGACTGACCCTCACGACTTTTGTGACCCTGGACGGCGTCATGCAGGCCCCGGGCGGGACCGACGAGGATCCCAGCGGCGGGTTCGACCACGGTGGGTGGCTCGTGCCCTACGCCGACACCGATATGGGCCAAGCGATTGCCGGCTGGTTCGCGGAGGCGGACGCGTTCCTGCTCGGGCGCCGAACCTACGAGATCTTCGCCGCGTACTGGCCGCAGGTGACCGATCCCGACGACCCGGTCGCGAGCCGGCTCAACAGCCTGCCCAAGTACGTGGCGTCGCGGACCCTGCAGGACGTCTCCTGGGAGGGCTCGACGCTGATCAAGGGCGATCTGGCCGAGCAGGTGGCCGAGCTCAAGCGCCAGCCCGGCCGCGAGCTGCAGGTGCACGGCAGCGGCGTCCTCGCCGGCACGCTGATGCAGCACGATCTCATCGACGAGTACCGGCTGCTGACCTACCCGGTGGTGCTCGGCAAGGGCCGGCGGCTGTTCACGGACGGCACCAAGCCCGCTGCCCTACAGCTGGTCGACAGCAAGACCACGAGCACCGGCGTGACCGTGAACGTGTACCAGCCCGCGGGCGAGCCCACGTACGGGACGTTCGAGGCGTCGGACTCCATCGAGATCACCGGGCGCTCCGAGTAGCGCGGGTCGGCCGCTAGCAAGCGGCTACCGGCGGCGCTTCCTCTTGCGCCGCCGGTGGCGCTCGGCGGCCGCGTCGTCCGGCGCGGTATCCGCATCCGCGCTCGGGGCTTCGAGTTCCTCCCGCTGCTCCTGCACGGCCCGCGCGCGGTCCGCGGCGGTCGGCCACGGCTCGGCGCTGCCCGTCTCCCACGCCGGCCCGCGTCCGCCCGGCCAGCGGTCGAGGAACAGCGCCGCGAGCGCGCCGAGCCAAAAGACCTGGATCAGCTGCGCGCCCAGAGGGATCACGTAGAAGACGCCCACGATGATCCCGAGGACGCCCATGAAGCGGCTCAGCACTCCGGCTCGCATGGCGTTCAGGGAGATCAGCACGGTCGCGAAGCCGATCGCGATGTTCGCCCCCAGGCCGATGCCGCCGTAGACGGAGAACGCGCCGCTGCCCAGCAGGTCGTCGGCCCGGCTCTCCGTACGGGCCCCCGAGGCGAGGAACTCGTCCGCGACGCTCGAGAGCTCGACCTGGCGCAGCACCGCGATCACCGCGGCGGTGAGCGGCCCGATCAGCGCCAGCACGAGCGCGGCCTGCGGCAGCTGCGGGCGGCGCGCCCTGGTCACCCGGTAGAGGTAGACGAGGACCCCGACGAGCGCCACCAAGGCCACCGCTTGGAGCACGCCGTAGACCACGAAGTCGCTCGGCTCGCGGTCGACGGCCGCGAGCAGCTCGCGCGAATTGTCGGGGCGATCGTCGAGCGCGAAGCTCAGGTAGAAGCCGCTGACCACGAAGAAGACGACGGCCGCGATCGCCGAAGCGCCCGCGACCCGCCCCGCCCGGGCCTCCCATTCGAGTTGTGCGCCGGGCGCGGCCGCGGCGTCCAGGGCGCTAATCCTCGCTCCGGCGGACGTCCACGGGAGGCGGCGGAGGCTCCATCTGTCCGGCACGCGGCGGGTAGTACTCGTGGTCGGTCGGCTCGACCGCCCGGGAGACGCGCTCGCCGACGGCCAGCACGACGTTGAGCGCCGGCGCGGCCAGCCGGATGAGGCTCTCGAAGCGCTCGCGCGTGCGTCGCTGGTCCGGCGTCAGCACCGCCACCCCGCTCAGCCCCCGCGCTGGTGGAAGAAGAACTCGGGCAGGGCCGCCTTCGCGACCTCGGCGGTCATCCGGTGTGCCAGCTCGAGATCCCCGGCCCTCACGGCCACGTCGTCGATCGTGACGATGCCGGCAAGGGCCTCGCCGTCCATGAGCGGGAGCCGGCGGATGTGATGCTCGATCATCAGCTGGGCGGCCTCCTCGAGGTCCATCTCCACCTCGCCCGTGACGAGCGGCCGAGTGGCGTACGAGCCGATCTCGTCCGAGCGCTCCACGCCGTCCGCGACGACGGTCAGAGCCAGGTCGCGGTCGGTGACCACGCCCACCGGGCGACCGCCCTCGCACACGACGACCGAGCCGACGTTGCGATCCCGCATCAGGGTCGCCACGTCGCGCAGGCTGTCAGACGCCTCGGCGGTGATCACCGACTCGGTCATCACCTCGCTGATCCGCATGCGGCGACTATAAATAAACGACTGCCCACAACGCGACGCGCCACGCTCGGTATGTTCCGCGTGGTGATCGCGCTCTACGGGGCAACCGGGTACACCGGCCGGCTCGTGACCGACGAGCTGGTGCGGCGCGGACTCGACTTCGTGCTCGGCGGGCGCAGCGCGGAACGGCTGGAGCGCGTCGCGAGTCGCCACGGCCAGGGCGCCGAGACGCGGGTCGCGACCGTCGACGACCCGGGCTCGCTGCGCCGGCTGGTCGAAGGTTGCGACGTCCTCATCAACTGCGCGGGGCCCTTCTCCCGTGCGGGCGAGCCGGTCGTCCAGGCTGCGATCGACACCGGCACGCACTACCTCGACTCGACCGGGGAGCAGTCCTTCATGCGCACGGTCTTCGACCGCTACGGTCCGGAGGCCGAGCGCAAGGGCGTCGCACTCGTGCCGGCAATGGGCTTCGACTACGTTCCCGGGGACTGCATCGCGCGCCTCGTCTCGGAGGGCCACGAGCCCTTGGCGGAGCTCGAGGTCGCCTACGCGGTGAAGGGCTTCGGCGCGAGCCGCGGCACGCTCAAGTCCACGCTCGAGATCATGAACGGCGGCGACGTCGTGTACGACGGCGGGCACTGGCGCCCGGCACCCGGCGGGGTATTCAAGGCGAGCGTGGACTTCCCCGAGCCGATCGGCCGGCAGTCGATGGCGCGCTATCCCTCGGGCGAGGTGATCACGGTGCCTCGCCACACGACGACGCGTCGCGTCACCTCGCTCATTACGGCCAAGGTCCTCGCGCCGGTGCCACAGCTCGCGCCCGCTGTCCCCTACTTCAGGCCGGTACTCTCGCTCGCGTTACGCACTCCGCTGACGGGCCTGCTCGAAAAGGCGATCGGCTACCTGCCCGAGGGCCCGAGCGAGGAGGACCGGCGGGGTGCGGAGTTCACGATCGTCGCGACCGCCCGAGGCGACGGCGGATCGACGGGGCGCGGTGTGGTGCGCGGCCACGACGTGTACGGGCTCACGGCGGTCACGCTCGTCTATGGCGCGGAGCGCATGGCCGCCCCTGGTTTCGACCACGCCGGCGCGCTCGCCCCCGCGGCGGCCTACGACCCTGCCGCCTTCCTCAACTACCTCGGCGACCACGGGGTCAGCTGGGAGCTCGAGTCGGGCGCCGTCGCCGCAGGCGTCTAGGCCGCCGGCGGGACTATCCGCAGGATCCGGTCGTCTCCATCGCGCGGGTCGCCGCGGCCGTCGGTGTTACTCGTCAGGGCATAGAGCGCGCCGTCCGGGCCCTCCACCACCGTGCGGACGCGGCCGAAGTCGCCCTCGAACAGCGCCTCGTTCGTGGTCACGCCCTCGCTGTTCACGCCGACGCGGCGGATCTGCTCCCCGACAAGGCATCCGATCAGGTAGTCGCCGCTCCACTCGGAGCCCCGCATGTGGACGAACGTCGCCCCGGAGGGCGCGATCGCGTCCCGGTAGACCGCCACCGGGGACACGAAGCCGGGCGCGCTGGCGTCGCCCTCGACGTCCGGCCAGCCGTAGTTGGCGCCCCTGCGCAGGAAGTTGACCTCGTCGTTGCCTGATGCGCCGTGCTCGTCCTCCACGAGACGACCGCTGCGCGGCTGCCAGTCGAAGCCCTGCGGGTTACGGTGCCCCAGCGTGAAGACCTCGGGGCGACCGCCGCCGCGCCGGAACTGCTCGGGCTCGAGTCGCAGGATCTTGCCGTTCAGCGAGCCCGGATCCTGGGCGAGCTCGGAGCTGCCGGCGTCGCCGGTCGAGAAGTAGAGCCGGCCGTCGGGGCCGAAGCGCAGGCGGCCGCCATCGTGGATCGCGCCCGCCTGGATGCCACTCGCGACCACGCGCTGCTCCTCGAGCCTCCCGTTCGCGAGGCGCAGGCGCACGACCTCGTTGCCGTCGGCGGTCGTTCGATAGCTGTAGACGAAGCGGTTTTCCTCGAACTCCGGATCGATCGCCAGGCCGAGCAGGCCTCCCTCTCCGATCTCCTCCACTTGATCGATCTCGGCGAGCGGCTCTCGCCGTAGCTCGAGGTCGGCGGATAGCAGGCGCACGCGGCCGGGCCGCTCGGTGACCAGGGCGCGACCGTCCGGCAGGAACGCGATCTCCCACGGCACCTCGAGCCCGGTAGCGACGGTCTCCACCTCCGGGCCGCCTTGCGAGCGCGCCGGCCGATCGCCGTCATCCGGAGCGCGCCTCGTCTGGGGCGCGGGCGTCGGCGCTCGATCGCCGTCGTTGTCGTCGTCGCCGCCGCAGCCGCCGCTCGCCAGCAGGACGAGTAGGCAGGCGATGCGCCCACCGCGGCTCATGGGCTCCCGTCGAGAGCCCGAATCGCGGCGGCCAGAGCCGCGGGCGCTTCGAGCGGCACGAAGTGGCCCGCGTCTGCGTGGCGCAACTCCGCGTTGCCGAGGAGGCTCGCGAGGACCGACGCCGCCTCTCGCCAGGCCTTGGAGCTGCGCCTCCCGCTGAGGACGATCGCCGGCGTCTCGATCGCACCGAGCTCCCGGCGGGTGAAGTTCCAGGCGGATGCGGCGCCGAGATCTGCCGCGACGGCGCGCGGCGCGGCGCGCGCAGCGTCGAGGCGCTCGGCGCCGAGGCGCTCGAGCACGTCGGTGCCGAAGTTTCCGAGGAAGGCGTCGACCGCACCGGCGGGCCCGCCCTCCCGCGCGCCCCGCTCGATCGCCGCGCGCGTCTGCGCCATCTCCTCGGGTCCCGCGCGTGACAGCGACAGCACGGGTGGCTCGACGAGCACGGCGCCCCGCAGCAGCCCGGCGTGACGCTTCATCAGGTCGAGGCAGACTCCGGCGCCGAGGCTGTGTCCGCAGGCCAGCGCGGGCACGGCCTCGAGGGACCGGAGCAGCGCCGCGGCGTCCTCGGCCTGCTCTTCGAATGTCGTGCCTGCGTAGGCCTCCGGCGCGCCGCTCGAGCCGTAGCCTCGCCGGTCATAGGCGATCGTCCGGAAGCCCTCGCCGAGCTCCTCGCGCGTCTCCAGCCAAACGGTGCGGGTGGCCGCGGCGCCGTGCATGAGCACCACTGCCGGCCCGCTGCCGTGCTCGTCGTAGGCGAGCTCGACGCCGGCGCCCTCGACCGTCGCGGCAGTCACTTCCCGGCCGGGTAGACCCGCTTGACGATCGGCAGCAGCACGCGGCGCGGCGTGTGCTGGCCGAGCATCGAGGTCGCCACCTGAAGCGTGCCTGGAGTGACCACGCGCTTCCCCCGCTCGAGGCCCTCGACGGCCGCCGCCGCGACGTCCTTGGAGCTCTTCCAGAGAAAGCCGGGCGTCGAATCCTCGAGCTCCGCGACACCCGCTACCTGGGCGAACTCCGTCTTCACCGGTCCCGGGCAGAGAGCCGTGACGGTCACTCCGCTACCCGCCAGCTCGCCGTGCAGGGCCTCGCTGAACGAGAGCGCGAACGCCTTGGTTGCCGCGTAGGTGGCCTGCCGGGGAAGCGGTTGGAACGCCGCCGAGGATGCGACGTTGAGCACCGCCCCGCGCGAGCGCTCGACCATCTCCGGCACGAAGCGGGCGCACAGGTCCACAACCGCCTCGCAGTTCGTGCGCACCATGCGCACCTCGACCTCCCGCTCGAGCTCCGTGAACATGCCCGCGCTGCCGAAGCCGGCGTTGTTGACCAGCACCTCGACGACCAGCCGCAGCTCGGCGAGCCGCTCCACGAGCCGCTCGCGCGAGTCCTGATCGGCGACGTCGCAGGACAGGACCTCGGTACGCACCCCGTGGCGCTCGGCCAGCTCGGCGGCCAGCTCCCGCAGCCGCTCCTCGCGGCGCGCGACGAGCGTCACGCCGTGGCCGCGGCGCGCGAGCTCTCTGGCAATGTCGGCGCCGATGCCGGACGACGCGCCGGTCACGAGACAAGTCGAGTCGAGCGAGGGCTTCGGCAGCGCCACTGGCCCGAGGTTACTTCCCCGGGCCGCGCACGGGCGCTGCCTACAATCAGCTCTATGTCATCGGAAGACCCTTTCGGCATCTTCGGAGACCCGGAGGAGCTGCGACGGCGGATGGCCGAGCTCGCCGAGCAGATGCAGGGCGCGCAGAAGGTGGCCTGGGCGGACAACGCCATCAGGCTGGCGGTCGAGATGACGGTCGCCGGGCTCGAGCGCCTGAACCTCCAGGGCAACGCGGAGCAGCAGGTCCAGGAGCTGCGCGCGGCGATGGGCTCGCTCTTCCCCGAGGCGGTCACCCTCGTGCGCGAGGCGCGCGAGGGCTTCGGCACCTAAGCCTGTACGGCCTTCTCCGCCGCGCGGTCGCTCTCGCCGCGGTGGATGATCTCCTTGAAGCTGCGGATCCGGAAGATGAAGATGAGCGACGCGAAGCCGAGCCCGAAGGCGAATGCGGCGATCGCGATCTGCTGCCCGACCGAGTAGGCGGCCACCGTCGCGCCCGACGCGGTGCCGGCAAACACCTTCACGAGCAGCGCCTGCTGCACCCCGGCGCCGCCGGGGGTGAACGGCACGGCCGCCGCCACGGCGTTGACCCCGAGCACCAGGAGTACGTTGCGCACCGAGCCGCCGATGTTGAAGGCCTCGAGCAGGAACCAGAAGGCGCTGAAGCGGAACACCCAACCCGTGAGCTGGACGCCGAACACCTCGCGCAGGTAGCGATCCCGGTCGCGCAGGATCGTGAGCCCCTGCTTGACCCGGGCCCAGAACGCCTTCACCCGCACCGACAACAGCGCGAACCCCGCCAGCACCGCCAGCGCCAGCACGGTGATCAGGAAGAGCGTGAAGCGAGGGTGCTTGGCGAGCAGGGAGAGGTCGAAGGCGTTCAGCTTCGAGAAGTCGGGCGGCTTGGGGAAGACGCCCTGGCTGAAGGCGAAGGTGAGGATGAAGATCGCCATCACCGCATCGAAGATCATCTCCACGGCGAAGCTCGCGGCGACCGCCGAGTAGCTCGAGTTGGGGATCGAGGTCTTAGTGAGGAAGAGGCGGACGACGTCGCCGCCGCGCGCCGGGATCACGCTGTTGAAGCCGTACCCCGCCATGTACGCGCCCCAGATCTCGCGCCACTCGAACCGCGCGGTCGGGTAGGCGGCACGCAGGATGTTGAAGGAGGCTCGCGAGCGCAGGGTCAGGTAGATGCCGAACAGGAGCAGCGCCAGGAAGAGCGACCCCCAGCGGACCGAGGCGAGGTTCGCGAAGAACTGGTCGACCGCGTCGAAGAACGCGCGGAACGAGTCGCCGACTGCCGCCGTTGGGGCCACGCGGTCAATGTACGCGGCCGGGGCGAGTGCGACCGGCAGAGCGGTCGGGTCCGGGCTCAGGCGGCCTCGCGCGCCGACCGTGAGGCCTGCTCGAGCGCGTCGACCGACTGCTTGAGCCACTGGCGGAAGAAGCGCTTGCCCACCAGCCGATCGAAGATCCGGGCCCCAGGCGACTGCGGATCGCTCCCGAACTCGACATCGAGGAAGGTGCCGCCGCGAGCCTCGGTCAGCAGCCAGCGCGTGTAGGTGCCGGTGTCGAGGCAGCGCATCAGCACCTCGTGGCAGTCCTCGAGGCGCTCGAGCGAGATGTCGGTCTCGACCTTGCCGGTCGGCGAGCGCGTCACCTGCCGGTAGGTGCAGCCCTGCGTCAGGTCCTCGCAGTCGGCCTCCACGATCCGCGGCCACCACTCTGGATGGCGGTTCGGATTGCCGACGAGCTCCCAGATCCGCTCGATCGGGGCGTCGATCATCACCTGTTGCCGGAAAGCCGACATCGCGCCGGATTGTCTCAGGCCTACGCGACCCGCTCTGCCAGGCCCGGGTACCGGCGGACCAGGCCGGAATCGTCGACGAGCAACTCGGCCCGGAAGCCGGAGGAGACGGCCCGGTAGTCGTAGCGCTCGTCGTCGAGGCGGGTGTACAGCTGGTCGAAAGGCTCCGTCTCGAGGTCCCGCGCGGCGACCCACGCGGCCCGCGCCTCGCCGGCGTCGCCGGCCTCGAGCTTCACCCGCCTGATCGGCAGGGTGTTGGTGAACGCCGAGGCCTCGAGGTCCACGTCCACGCAGCCCTCGAGCTGCGGCGCCTCTGCACCGTCGATCCGCCAGCGGCCCGCGCCGTCGCTCTCGAGCGTGCGAGAGCGAGCAAGGCCGAGCAGCTCCACGCGACGGGTGACCCATCCTGAGTCGAGCTCGATGGCGTAGCGAACCGCCCACGGCTCGCCTTCCTGGACGGCGGCCGACTGCCCATCGACGCGGTAGCCGCCGTCCACCGCCTCGAGGCGGGCGACCTCGAACCCCTCGCGGCTGCCGTGGTGCCGCCAGGCCGCTATCGCGGGCTCGCCGCTCACGCCGCCGCGCGCTCGCCGAGCGCGTCGAGCACCACCTCGTCGTGCGTCCTGGGCGAGACCTTCGCGAAGATGCGCGTGATCGTGCCGGCGGCGTCGATCAGAAAAGTTGAACGCCGGTAGGTCGACTTCTCGGCCCAGACGCCGTAGGCCTCAGCGACCTCGTGGTCCGGGTCGGCGAGCAGCGTGAACGGCAGGTCGTGTTCATCGGCGAACTCGCGCAGCTTCGCGGGCTCGTCGGGCGATACGCCGAGCACGATCGCACCGACCTCCTCGTACCGCTGCCGGTTGTCGCGGATGCCGCAGGCCTGGACGGTGCAGCCGGGCGTGCCGGCCTTCGGGAAGAAGTAGAGGACGACCCGTGTGCCGCGCAGGTCGGACAGACGAACGGTGTGGCCGTCCTGATTCTCCAGGTCGAAGTCGGGCGCCGTATGGCCTTCGCTCAGTGGCATTCGCTTCCCTCCGTGTCACCAGTCATTAGGAGTGCGCGTCCTCAAGTAGCTTACTAATCGTTAGCCGACGCTAGACGGCCGGCCCCCGCGGTTCCCGCCACATGGGCCACACCGGGGGGCCCTTCGGCATCACGACCTCGTCCGTGACCCGGAATCCGTGCCGGGAGTAGAAGTCGATGTTCCGCTCCTTCGAGGACTCGAGATAAGCGCCGATCCCGTCGCGGTCGCAACTCTCGAGCACGGGGCCCATGAGCGCGGAGCCTATGCCCTCCCCCTGGCGGTCCGGATCCGTGCCCAGAACCGCGAGGTAGTAGTGCTCGGGCTCCGCCGGGTGCGCGTGCTCCACCAGCTCGAGCCCACGCAGCGAGCGCGGCAAGCGCCGGCCCAGCGCCGGCAGCATCGGCACCGCGATCGCCAGCGTCTCGAACGGGGTGACCCGCCAGCGGCCGGGTGCCGCCCACAGGGCCCCGCCGGCGAGGTCCGCGGTCGTGTACACCTCGTCCTGCTCGAGGAGCTGGCGCATGCGTAGCCCGAAGAAACGGCGCGTGTGGCCGAGGCGGCGCCCGTCGCGCTCGAACAGCCACATCATCACCGGGTCGTCGAAGAAGGCCCGCGCGAGTGCCTGAGTCACAGGTCGAATGTCCTCGCGCGTGGCCTTGCGTATCACCTGAGCAGCCGCGACAGCCTCCGGTCCTTCAGCACGCGGCCGTTCGTCTGCTCGGCCGGGCAGTAGGTCGTCACGTGGTCCTTGAAGAAGACGGCGGCAAGCGTGGCGCCGCAGCGCGGGCACGGCTGGCCCTGCTTCCCGTGGACCTGGAGCGGCATCGGCGCCTTGTCGGGCAGCGAGTCGCCGACCACCTCCTCGTAGTGGGCGAGCGCGGCGCCGAGCCGCTCGTCGCATGCTTCGCGCAGGCGCTCGATCGATTCGTCATCGAGGTCGGCGCCCGAGCGAAAAGGCGACAGCTCGGCCGTCCACAGGATCTCGTCGACCCATGAGCGGCCGATCCCCGCGATCACGCGCTGATCGCGCAGCAGCGGGTGCAGGTGCCGCGGCTGCCGCACCAGCTCCGCGAACTCGGCCGCAGGCGGGGCGGGCCACGCCTCGGGGCCGAGGTGGACGAGCGATTCGTCTCCGTCCACCGCGCCGGCCGGCAGGAGCTTGGCCCAGGCTCGCTGCTGGGTCCCGAACTCGCGCAGCCGCAACTCGCGCCCGTCGGCGAGCCGCACGAGCAGCCGCGAGCGGCGGTCGCGAAGTGAGGCGCGGTCCGGGAAGAGCTGAAGCCGTCCCGCTGACATCAGGTGGATCAGCAGGGCGAGGTCCCCGAACTCCACGATCGGCAGCTTGCCGCGCCGGCGCACGCCCGTCACCGTCCGGCCGGCAAGCGCCTCGAGCGGCGGGTCGAACGTCTTCATCGTGACCATCCCCGGCGCGAGCGCCGACTCCACCTCGACCCCGGTGAGCACGCGGTCGAGCCGCCGGGCGGTGATCTCGACTTCTGGAAACTCGGGCATGAGCCCGATGTTAGGTGGCCCTAGCGGCGCCGATTCCGGCGGACGGTCACCGTCTCGGTCATGTCCACCGGGTGCAGCGCGCAGAACAGCTCGTACTTGCCCGACTTCGTGAAGCGCTTGGAGTAGACGCGGCCCTGGCTGAGGTGCTGGGAGGCGAAGCCCTGGGGCCCGTTCGCGAGCGTCACATTGTGCAGCGCCCTCCCGGGGAACCGCCAGGTCAGCCTCGTTCCGGGGTCCACCACCACGTTCGGCTTGCTGAAGTAGAAGCTCTTGGCCGTGATCGTCGAGTTGCCGCGCAGGCGCGAGGTCCCGCCAGGCGCCCTCGAGACCTCGCGCGCCTGCCCGTTCGAGCCGCGACCGATGATCGGCACGCGGAAGCGCGGCGGGCTCGTGCGGCCGGGCTGGTCGGACCTGTAGGCCTGAGCGTCGTTCGGGAGAGGAGCGCACGGACCGCTCGGGCCGCCGCCCGGATCCGGCGGCGCCAGGAAGGCCATCATGATGCCCATCACGCGCGTGTGCGGGAGCTCGTTGTCATAGCGCGATACGAGCCTCAGCCTCTCCCCCTTCCTGACCGAGAAGCCCTGCGAGCTCGTGACGCCGCTCATGTTGATCGGACCCGGCTCGTGCAGGATCGGATAGACGTTGTAGAAGGGGTGGTCGGGGTTGCCCCACAGCGGCTCGGAGCCGAGCAGCATGCGGTTCGAGCAGTCGGGTTGCGTCAGCTCGAGCCGCTTCCCCCCTCCGTGCACGTGGCCCCCGGCCGCGACGATGCGCCCGTCCTGCGGCACCGTCCAGGTGGCGCTCTTCGTGGACGTGGAACCGGGCCTCCCGCCGCCGGGGACGTTGAAGACGGGGTCGGCGAGGCAGTTCCTCACGTCGAGCCATACCGGCCGCACCGGCGTCTTCGGCTCCGTGTCGTAGGTGATCGTGTACTCGACGTAGGCGCGGTCCTTCACCGGACGGTGGTTCATCATCATCCATGTCATGACCCACTGATCGTCTCCGTCCACCTGGTAGCCATAGCCGGGTGGCAGCTTCATCACCGCCCGTTCCTCGCCGGCTCCGTAGAAGCGCTCGGCCATCGCCGGAAAGCGGGTCTGGGAGTCGAGGCCCGTGAACATGCCGCAGGTCGTGTCGCGCTTCTCGCCGATCGTCCTGCCGACGTTCGAGAAGACGATGTGGTGCAGCATCAGCCGCTGGATCGGGACCTTGCTGCCGTCGGCATCGACGACGTCGACGCTCATTCCCGTGATGAAGCCGTCGACATTCGGCTTGGGGATGCCGATCGTGAGGTCGTTCTGCTTGACCTGGTAGCCCTCGATCTCGATCGGGCCGTAGCGGTAGGTCAGCGTCTGCTCCTCGGCGGACGCCTGCGAGGCGAGCAGCAGGCCGATGACCACCGTCACCAGGGAGACTCGACTTAGGCGCGGCAACGTCCTCCTCCGTGATGGACCGTGCGGGCCTCCCAGCCGTGCGAGAGCGATCATATAGCCGTTGTGAGGATCGCAGTCGCAGCCGACGAGCGCACCGGCGTGGCGGAAGCCGTGGTGGACGAGCTCCGCAAGCGGGGTCACGAGACGGTGGTGCACGGCGCGCTTGCGGACGGCGAGCGCGACGACTGGGCCTGGGCCAGCGAGGCCGCCGCGCGCGACGTCGCGGAGGGACGAGCCGAGCAGGCGATCGTCTGCTGCTGGACCGGGACCGGCGCCTCGATCGCGGCGAACAAGGTGGAGGGTGTTCGCGCCGCGCTCTGCGGCGACGCCGAGACCGCACGCGGAGCTCGCAGGTGGAACGACGCGAACGTGCTGGCGCTGTCGCTGCGCGCGACGAGCCCGGCGCTGCTCGCCGAGATCCTCGACTCCTGGTTCGAGGGCGAGCCGAGCAGCGACCCCGCCGACACGGCGAACGTGCGCCACCTCGACGAGATCAGCCGGGGACGCTGAAGCTGGTCTTCCGCGGTTTCGACTCGTTTCCGAGGGCATCCCTCGCGGTGGCCGTCACGCTGTAGCGCGCCCCGGCCACGAGGCCGCGGTCCGAGAAGCGGAGGGTGTTCGCACCCTTGCGCCCTGCCTTCCGGAGCCGCTTGACGGTCTTGCCACCACGCTTGACCAGCGCCGTTACCCGCGCGCTCTCGGAGAGCCGGAAGGTGATGCGCTCGAGCTTCGCGCGCAGGGAGGAGATCGACGGAGGCGTCGTGTCGACCGTGAAGGGGACCCTGACGGTGCCGGTCATGCCCGGATGGACACGACAGAGGTAGCTGAAGGTGCCCGGGACGTTGAAGGTGTGGGCGAACGTGTCCCCAGTCGAGTGGTTGACGGTTGCCTCCGGCACGCCCGGATCGGATTCGAAGGTATCCGCCTGGCCCGGCCTCGCGGTGACCGTGTGGTTGGTGTCGGGACCGCTGAAGCGCCAGGTGACGGTGTCGCCGCGGTTGACGGTCACCGCGGCGGGGGAGAACGTGAAGTTCGAGATGCCCACGGTGCTGTCGGCGGCGCCGGCGGCCGCGGGGGCGAGCGCCAGGGCGAGTGCGGCGATCGCCGCTGCGCGCAGCATCCGCAGCATCGCTACCCCACGACCCGGAACCGGATCCTGGCGGTCGAAGAGATGTTGCCGGCGGCGTCCTTCGCAGACAGCCGCAGCCGGTAGCGCCCCGCCTTCAGCCGGCGGTTTGTGAGCGTGAACGCGTTCGCGCCCTGGCGGCCGATCAACCTCAGGCGGCGCACGACGCGGGCGGACGGGCTCGCGGCGCGCAGCAGATCGACCGTCGCGGTCACGGCCGCGGCCTCGGACAGAGAGAAGCGGACCCGCGCTCTCGTGCGCCTGCAGGTCTCGGTCCGCTGCTCGCAGAGCGTGCCGGTGCTCATACGCAGCGAGGAGATCGCCGGGTCGGTCGTATCGGGCAGCGTGCCGCCCGGCTGGGTTCCGTCCGGCGGCGGCGGGTAGCCGCCTCCGCCACCGCTGGGAGGCGGCTGCGTGCAGCTCGCGCCCGCGACCACCACGGTGCCCTGCATCGTGCTGTGGATCGAGCAGTGGTACTTGAAGCAGCCCGCGTTCGCAAACGTGTGCTGGAACTGAGACGGGCCGTCGCGCACGCCTGAGTTGGGCGGCTCCGTGAAGCCCGAGTTCGGCGTGACCGAGTGGTCGAACGAGCCGACCGGCCAGGTCCACTCGACCGTGTCGCCCTGCGCGATGTTGACGGTCGCCGGGCTATAGAAGTTGTTCTGCACGGTCACCCCGACCGTGGCGGCGCTCGCCGGCGCAGCCAGTGCCGCCGGCGCGACCACGAGCACGGCCAGCGCCAACCTGCGCAATCGGTCCTCCTCCCGGTCGGGTCCCCTTGCAACCCGAGGATCGCCGGCGGCGTCCGTTTATTCCATGCAAGGATTCCGCCGGCATCGTGGCCGCGCCGGAGATCGTCGACACGCAGCGGGAGGCCGTCGAGCAGGAGCTCGCGCCGCTGATCGTCCGCGAGCCGCTCGCGGCGTATCTCGACGAGCACGGCCTCGGCTGGGGGCCGATCCGCGGGGTGCGGATCGGTGAGGGCCACTCGAACGTGACCTACCTGGTCGAGCGCGGCGGCGAGCGCTTCGTGCTGCGCCGGCCGCCGCGGCCGCCGCTGCCTCCCTCGGCGCACGACGTGCTGCGCGAGGCGCGCCTGCTGAGCGCGGTCGAGGAGGCGCCCGTGCGCACGCCGCGAGTGCTGCTTGCGTGCGACGACGAGTCGGTCCTGGGCGTGCCGTTCTACGTCATGGAGTACGTCGAGGGCACGGTAATCACCAGCCGGGTCCCGGATCCGCTCGACAACCCGGGCGAGCGGCAGCGCATCGCGGAGGAGCTCGTCGACTCGCTCGCTGAGATCCACGCGGTCGACTGGCGTGCTGCTGGCCTCGAGGGCTACGGCAAGCCGAGCGGTTATCTGGAGCGCCAGCTGCGGCGCTTCAACGGCCTCTGGGAGCACAACAAGACGCGCGAGCTGCCGGTCGTCCAGGAGGTGGCCGACTGGCTCGCGGCCAACTTGCCGGAGTCGCGCGAGGCCACGATCGTGCACGGCGACTACCGGCTCGGCAACACGATGTTCGCGAACGGAGCGCCGGCGCGCCTGATCGCGATCTTCGACTGGGAGCTGGCGACGATCGGCGATCCGCTGGCCGACGTCGGCTACCTGACCGTCAGCTACTCACGGCCCGAGGACGGCGTGAAGGAGACGATGTTCGATCACCTCTCCGTCACCCACGCCGACGGCTTCCTCGAGCGAGACGAGCTCGTGACCCGCTACGAGGAGCGCAGCGGGCGCTCTATGTCGGACCTGCGCTGGTATCAGGCCCTAGCACTCTGGAAGGCCGCCGTGTTCATGGAGGGCAACTTCAAGCGCTCGCTCGCCGGCACGACCGACGACCCGTTCCTCAAGCTGTTCGACGTCGGCGTGCCGCAGCTCGCCGAGGCGGCCCGCGCGATCACCGGGCAGCCCGCCCCGTGAGGGGGCTGCTGGTCGATTTCGGCGGGGTGCTGACGACGAACGTCTTCGACTCCTTCCGCGCCTTCTGCGAGGCCGAGGGCCTCGACCCGGACACCGTCAAGCGGCTCTTCCGCGAGGACCCGGCCGCGCTCGAGGAGCTCCGCAGGCTCGAGCGCGGCGAGTACACCGAGGAGGAGTTCGCGGAGCGCTTCGGGCCGATCCTCGGGGTCGGGGAGACGGACGGCCTCGTGGACCGCCTGTTCGCCGGAATCCGTGCCGACGAGGCGATGATCGACGCTGTCAAGGCGGCCAGGCGCGAGGGAGTGCGCACGGGCTTGATTTCGAACTCCTGGGGCCGCGGCCGGTACGACCGCGACGCCTTCCTGCAGCTCTTCGACGGCGTCGTTATCTCCGGCGAGGTCGGCCTCCACAAGCCGCAGCCCGAGATCTTCCGGCTGGGCGCCGAGCGGATTGGCGTCCCGCCGCAGCGCTGCGTGTTCGTGGACGACCTGAAGGAAAACGTGGCCGGCGCCGAGGCTGTCGGGATGACGGGAGTGCTCCACCGCGGCTCCGAGACGACGCTGCCCGAGCTCGAGCGGCTGCTGGCGGTGACCTTAAGGGGTCAGACCCCTTAACAATGAGCTCGCTCGCCGACGAGGACTACTGCTACGTGACGACCGTCGGGCGGGTGAGCGGCGAGCCGCGGGAAATCGAGATCTGGTTCGGGCTCGAGGGCAGCACGGTGTACCTGCTGTCCGGTGGCCGCGAGCGCTCGAACTGGATCAGGAACATGCAGCGCGAGCCCCGCGTGAGCGTGAGGATCGGCGGAGAGAGCTTCGAGGGTCGCGCTCGCGTGGTGCGGGACGAGCGCGAGGATGCCCACGCTCGCGAGCTCGTCGCCGGGAAGTACGAGGCCGGCTACTCGGGCGATCTGTCGAACTGGCGGCGGACCGCGCTGGTGGTCGCCATCGACCTCAACCCGCGGTGATCAGCGCGACGCCGGTGAGGGCGCCGAAGGCGCCCGCGAGCTGGAGCCGCTGGACGCGCTCGCGCAGCAGGCCTCGGGCGAGCAAGATGACCACCACCGGATAGAGCGAGGCCAGCACGGACACCACGCTGACGAGGCCCTCGGTGGACGCCGTCGCGAACAGGGAGTTCGCGGTTATGTCGAGGCCGCCGATCAACGCCAGCCCCCGCATGTCCGCGGAGCCAACGCCCAGCCGCGGCCGAATCGCCGCGACAGCGACCGCGAGGATCGCGACCGCCGTCAAACGATTGACCAGGATCGACCAGAAGACGTCGGCATCGCTTGCGGCGTCGATCGCCAGGAAGAAGCAGCCGAAGCCCACGGCGGAGAGCAGCGCCAGGCCGACGCCGCGGGCCATGCGGGCGTC
>JBKPHS010000105.1:0-4440 GCA_046729975.1 Actinomycetota bacterium | reverse complement strand
CGCAGCCAGCGCTTGTCGGCGCCGGCCAGGCCGCGCACGTCCCAGAGCGTGCGCTTCGGGCCCCAGGGCTGGACGAAGCCGAGCACCTCGCGCAGCGAGCGGAACTCGTCGAAGTAGCGCCTGAAGAACTCGCCCGGCGGGTAGTCGTGCGAGTGCAGCACGCGAGCGCCGGGGTGGTAGACCTTCGCAAAGCCCGCCTCGATGAGCTCGCGCCCGAGCAGCTGGTCCTCGGCGTAGGGAACGTCGCGGTACGGGATCCGCTCCCACGCCCACCTGGCGACGGCGCAGTTCACGTCCGAGAGGAAGGTCCACTTGCCGGGGAAGTCGCGGTATGCCGCGATCCCCTGTGGCGAGCGGTAGAGGCGCTGCACGTCGATCTCTGCACCGCCGTTCCCCCAGGTGGCGAAGTGGCGCTCCATCTCCGACTTGATCATGTGGCTCGCGTCGGACCGCGGGTCGTGCGGGCCGAAGACCGCCGCCACGTCGTCGGCCTGGTCGAAGCCCTCGAGCAGCGAGGCGAGCCAGTGCTCGCTCGCGGGCGTGGCGTCCTGGGTGAGAAATGCGACGTGGTCGCCGTGCGCGAGCTCGAACATCCAGTTGCGCGTCCTCCCGTGCGAGAAGTCCTTTGCGTCGATCCGGTGGATCTGCGCGCCGTGGCGCTCGGCTATCGACAGCGAGCCGTCGGTGGAGCCCGAGTCGACGATCAATAGCTCGAGCTCCCGGTCCACCTCCTGAGCGCGCACGGCGCCGAGCACCTCCTCGAGGTAGCGGGCGCCGTTCAGCACCGGGATGGCGACCGTCACGACGCCGTTCATCAGTCGTCGCGAGAGACCTGCTTGACCTTCGCGGCGAGCTTGGAGCGGTCGGCGTTCCGGAGCCGCAGCGCCACCCGCTTCGCGACACGGATGGGCTTGGTCACCCGCCACGAGAGCGACGACTCCATGCGCGCGACCTTCTCGGTGAGCGCCTCGACCTCGCGCTCCTGCGCCTTGTGCCGGTGCAGCTCGTCCCAGAGGCGGTTGCGCTCCTCGAGCGCCTCCTCGAGCGCTGCCTCGGCGCGCAGGGCTCGCTGCTCCAGGCCCGCGTCGGTGCCGGTGTCCTGAGCCATTCGAGCCGCTCAGCCTATCTACACTCCCGGCCCATGCTGGACAGCCTGCACCGGCGCAGGCGGGGGCGTGCGCTCGCGCAGCTGCTCGACCGAACCTCGGGGGGACGCGTGGCTCCGGCGCCGCGCAACGGGGCGGTTCCCGCGGCGGCGCGTCCGTGGGACCCGCTCAGCCGCCAGCTGCACCCCGCAGCCGAGGTCGATCCGGGACCCGTCACGCGCATGCTCTTCGACCGCCTCGACGAGGCCGACCTCGACGAGATGCGCTCGCACCTGCGGCCGGACGAGGCGCGAGCCCTCGAGGCCGCCGGATCCGAACGCGAGCGCATGCAGCTGTCGCTCGCGCTGGCGCTCCACCACGTGCCGGACGTGGCGAGGAAGACCGGCCTCAGCGCCGCGGACCCGCCCGAGGAAGTTCACTCCATGGCGCGCGGTCCGCTCACCACCGGCGGCGCCTACTACTACGCCGACCTCGTCGCCGAGGCGGTCGAGGCCGCGGGAGCGTCGGACCTCCTCCAGAGCAGCAAGGCGCGAGCGCTCGACTTCGGCTCGTCCTCGGGCCGTGTCGTGCGCGTGCTCCAGGCGGCCTACCCGTGGGTGTCCTGGCACGGCTGCGACCCCCAGGCCGGCGCGATCGAGTGGGCGAGCGAGAACCTGTCGGGCATCGAGTTCGCGGTCAGCCCGGAGGAGCCGCCGCTGCCCTACCGCGAACGTCACTTCAACCTCGTCATATCGATCGGCACCTGGGCCGGCTTCTCGGAGCCGGCGGCGATCAGCTGGTACCAGGAGATACGCCGGATCCTCCGGAAAGGCGGGCTGCTCGTCTCGACCCAGCAGGGCCTTCACGTCCTCTACTGGCTCGCGAGCGGCGAGCGCTGGCGGCCGGACGACATCGACGAGGCGGTCCGCGATCTCTACGCCCGCGGCTTCCACTGGCGGGACATCTACGGCGACCGCGGCGACTGGGACATCAGCCATCCTGACTGGGGCTTCGCGGTCATCTCGCCCGAGTGGCTGCTCGACCGGCTCTGCCCGGAGTGGGCGGTGGTCGAGTTCCAGCCCGGGCGCGTCGAGGGAAGCAGCGACCTCGTCGTGCTCGAACGGCGGCGCTGACCTGGATCCACCGACCCTGACGGCGTTTCCTCGCCGGAATGCCTTCGCCAGTCCCGGTGGATCCAGGCGCTGACACCCGCCTAGAGCTCCTCGGCGATACGCGGCGCGTCGCGGTTGAACACCCAGAAGCCGATCACGGCCACCGCGACGACGATCCCGATCGGGATCAGCAGCCAGTACCAGCCGCCGATCGCCTGCGCGGCGCTCGGCGCGCTCGGGTCGATCAGCGACTGGCGCGTCTCCTCGACGACCACGGCCAACGGGTTCATCATCAGCAGTTGGCGCAGCGTCTCGCTCGGCACGGTCTCGATCGGATAGAAGATCGGCGAGCCGTAGAAGGTGACCTGGAGCGCGACGTCCCAGATCGGCTTGATGTCGCGGAACCGGACGTACAGCGACGAGAGCAGCATCGAGAGTCCGGTGGTGTAGACGGTCAGCAGACCGAGGATCGGCAC
Organism: Actinomycetota bacterium; assembly: GCA_046729975.1. Classification (GTDB taxonomy): domain Bacteria; phylum Actinomycetota; class Thermoleophilia; order Solirubrobacterales; family Thermoleophilaceae; genus JBKPHS01. The sequence goes on along the minus strand of JBKPHS010000105.1, from coordinate 1,767 downwards.
GATCTGGATCCAGGTCGCACGCACCTGGACCCCGGACGCCAGCATGAAGATCAGGACCACCACCGCGTTCAGCGCGAGGTTGAAGCCTGCGGTGAGGACGACGGACAGCGGGATCACCATGCGCGGGAACTGGATCTTGCGCACGAGTCCCTCCCGGTGGATGACGCTCTCGACGGCGCTCTGGGTCGCCTCGGAGAAGAACGTGAACAGCACGACGCCCGTCAGCAGCACGACCGCGTAGAAATTGACGCCTGCATCGAACTTGACGAACTCGGTGAAGACGACGTAGAGGACGCCGAACATCATCAGCGGCCGGATCAGCTGCCACAGGTAGCCGAGCACCGAGCCGAAGAACTTCAGCTTCAGCTCGAGCACCGCCAGCGTCCAGGTCAGGTGCAGGAAGCGGCGCCAGTCGCCGCCGAGGGCCGAGGGACCCCTGATCGGGCGGCCGAGGCCCTCGAGCTCGACAGCTCCCGCGCTCACGTTCGTGTCTCCTCGTGGAGCCCGAGCGCCGCGGCCGTATCGTCGGCGCCGCGCGCCACGTCCGTCTCGTGCGGGAGGTTGACGATGCCGCCGCCCTCGAGCGTTCCGGTCGAGACCATCGTCGCGGCGCGGTCGCGCTGGTCGATCAGCGCCTTGCCCGAACCGCGCTCCGCGATCTCCACCGTGGCGAAGTAGCGGCCCGGCATGAGGAGGTTCTCGAAGCCGACCCGGAAGACCGCCGAGTCACCAGCCTGGAAGTCGCCCGTCAGCTCGTTGGTCCAGATCGTGGACGTGGCAAAGACGGGTTGGCCGTGCTCGTCCTTGAGCGTGAGCCCGAAGGATGGGTTGGCGACCGGGTGTCCGAAGCGGATCAACGCCTTCGCGGCGCAGGCACGCCCCTGGGGCAAGTACTCCTGGCGCCGGCCTCGCTCGTCCTCGAACCAGGCCTCCACGATGTAGGCGGCCCGGTCCCCAAGCGCCGAAAGGTCGAGCTCGCCGCGTGAGACCGCCTGCTCGGGGAAGTTGAGCCGGATGTACTCGCGCGCGACCTGCGCGGGGTCCCCAACGGTCACCGCCTCGCCGCGCTCGAGGAGCGCCGCGCGGTGGCAGAAGCGCGTGACGGCGCCCATGTCGTGGGTCACGAAGAGGATCGTCTTGCCCTCGTCTCGCAGGCGGTTGAACTCGTCGAAGCACTTCTGCTGGAAGGCGGCATCGCCGACCGCGAGCACCTCGTCGATCAGCAGGATGTCCGCATCCACCTGGATCATCACCGAGAACGCGAGCCGCACCTGCATGCCCGACGAGTAGTTCTTGAGCTTCAGCTCGCGGAACTCCTCGAGCTCGGCAAAGGCGAGCACGTCGTCCACGCGTTCGCGGGCCTCGGCCGGAGACAGGCCGAGCATCACGCCGTTGAGCACGATGTTTTCTCGTGCAGCGAGGTCCGGATTGAAGCCGACGCCGAGCTCGATGAACGTGGCCATGCGCCCGTTGACGTAGATGCGGCCGTCGTCGATCGCGTAGATGCCCGCTAGGCACTTCAGCAGCGTGCTCTTGCCGGAGCCGTTGCGGCCGACGATCCCGAAGAACTCGCCCGGCGCGACTGCGAAGGAGACGTCGCGGAGGGCCACGAGGTCCTCCTTGCCGGCCTGGCGGAAGGGATGCAAGGCGCGCTCCTTCAAGGTGTGCACGCGCTCGTAGGGGATCCGGAAGCGCTTGGAGACGCCGTCGACGACGACGGGCGGGATGCGGCTCACGGGCGAGAACGCTAGCGGTCGGGCCGGGCCC
>JBKPHS010000104.1:0-4425 GCA_046729975.1 Actinomycetota bacterium | reverse complement strand
CGTCGGCCAGGGCACGCGGCTATTCCCCGACGCCGGCCCGGACATCGCGCTTGACCTGGTCGACTCGCGAGCCTTCCCGAAGGGCATAACGCTCCAGGTCTACCGGCCCACCGGGCGCCCGCAGTATGCAACGTGACATAGATCCCTCATCGAGGGGGCCGGACGACCGCGGCGACCGACGGACCCTGTCCAGTGGGGCCGCCAGCGGTGCCGCCGTCTCGACTCAATGACCGAATCCGCTTACGGGACTCCGCGCCCGCTCTCCGACGGATGGGGCGTCCCCAGCGGTTCCGGCCAGGCGTTCGTTGGGGACGAAGACCAGGAGCCCCGCCCAGCTTCTGGGAGACGACTGCTTTCCCATGGGAGCGGCACTTTCCCGCCGCCGCGCCAACATTGCCGACAGGCGCGGCGAGAATGCCGCGCACGCCGGTTGGTCGGCGCCAGAACCGGCCGCCTGGGATCGCTCGGATGGCCGCCTCCGAAGGCGTCTCACTACCCAGGTCACTGGACGCGTCAGTCCGCGCGCCAGGGTGGCGGGCACCGTCGGCCTCTCCCGATCGCGCCCGGCCGATTCGCCCGACGCGCGAGGGAAAGACAGTCGGGAGAGATGGCCCGGCCGGGTTGACTTAGACAGCGGAGTTGGCTGCCAATGCGGGAATCGCATCCTTCCCGCGCCCGGTCCAGCGCGCAGGGGGACGTAAGTGCGGCGCGACGCCCAGCAGAAACAGGACGCCGATGGTCGCCCCGAGCAGGCCATAGCCCCCCGCGGCCAGGGCCGCGCCACCGGAGGCGGCGCCGAGCAAGTAGCCGAACTGGATCGCTGCCGCTCGCAAGCTCATCACCGCAACGCGCTGATCCGGCGCCGCGTCGAGCCCGAAGCTGCTGCCGGCGATCGTGCGGCCGCCGATCGCCGCCATGCAAGCCGCGAAGAGGACGAGGCTGGCGGCCGGCGAGGGCCGCACGAGTCCGAACAGGGCCGTGCCGGTAGCGGCCGTAAGACCCAGGACGACGAGCAGGGTGCGCGCGTGGCGGTCCACGTGCCTACGCGAGAGCAGTGTGCCCGGGAAGTAACCCACGGCAGCGGCACCGAGGAGCGCTCCGGCCTGCGCCGCCGACAGTCCGTACGACTCGATGAAGAGCGCACCGGCATAGACGAGCGTCGCGCCCCAGCCGGAATAGGCCATCAACTCGCCGATGGCCCACTTCGCCACTGCCGGTCGGCGCCAGACCGGCTCCGTCACGGCCGGCGTCGCTTCGCGCCCGCCCGGTAGGCGCCCGGCACGGCCCGGCTGGAGGGCCACCGCTGGGAGCGCGACGAGGCTCGCGCCGAGCGGAACCGCCAGCCAGGCGTAACGCCAGTCGAGCTGAGAGATGACCCCGATCAGCGGCATCCCCGCCACCCACGCGGCGGGCTGGCCAAGGAGGGCCCAGGACAGCACCCGGGCGCGCTCGCCCTCGGCCGCCCACTCGCCGGCGGCCGCCACTCCCGCAGACAGCAGGATGGCCGCCGCCGCTCCGATCGCCGCTTGTGCCCCCGCGAACGTGGCCCGGCGGGGGGCCCGCGCGCTCGCCAGGGAGCCGATCGCTACCAGGCTGAGGCCGAGCAGGAGCAGCTCGCGCACGCCGAGCTTGCGCCCGAGCCGGCCGAGGGCAAGCGCGGTGACGCCGCCCGTTACCGCAGCGAGCGTGCGCGCCTGGCCGGCCGTGGCCGTCGAGACGCCGAAGTCGCCCGCGAGGTCCGGGAGGATCGCGGTCAAGACCAGGAAGCTCGCCTGGGAGGCGAACATCGTGGCGAAGAGCACCGGGGCGGGACGGAGGACGGTCATTGCCACGACCGTACGTCCGGCCGCGCCGCCTGCCATCGGCGCCACCACCCAACTTAGGCCCGCTCGGTGGCGGGTTACACGTACGCGCTCAGCCGAGCTGCGAGAAGCGCGCCGCCGCTGCGGCCCGGGCGGCCTTTCCCGAGATCCGCAACTTCGCGTAGATGTTCGAGAGGTGGCGCTCGACCGTGCGCACGCTCAGGTAGAGCCGCCCCGCGATCTCCTCGTTCGAGAGCCCGGCCGCCACGAGCTCGAGCACCTCGCGCTCACGTGCGCTCAGGTCGGCGAGCGCCTCGGCCGGGTCCGGCTCGGGCTCCGGGGCGCCGAGGAAGTCGTTCAGCTCATCGATGAAAAGGCGCCAGGCCGGCTCGTGCTCAAGCAAGATGTGGTTGCGGCTCTCGAGCGGGACGAAGCGGGCGCCGGGGATAAGCGCCGCCAGCAGCCGTCCCTCCTCGAACGGCACGGCCTGATCCTGGCGGGCGTGCAGCACCAGGGTCGGGACACGCACCTGCTCGGCCATGCCGGTCACGTCCAGGTCCTCGCGAGCCCGTCGCAGCGTGGCGGCGATCTCGCCGCTGGTAGAGGCCCGTTGGAGCTCGTCGAACCACTCCAGCTGCTGCGGCGTACCGTCGGGCAGGAACATGGCGGTAAAGACCTGGCGGAAGAGGGGGGTTGGGTCGTCCCAGGCGAGCGTGATGATCTGGCGAACGAGATCCCCACGCTCGACCGCATCGGGGTCACCACGCTGGCGCCGACCGCGCGCGCTGGTCCCGTATAGCACCAAGTGGCTGACACGCTCCGGATGCCGCACGGCGTAGGCCACCGAGGTGGAGCCGCTACCGGATACCCCGAGCAGGGCGAAGCGCTCGACCCGGGCGGCATCCACCACGGACTTGAGGTCGCTCACCCATTGAGCGAGCGACAGCTCGCCTAGCTCCCGGTCGGAGAGCCCGCAGCCGCGCTCGTCGTAGCGGATCACAGTGTGACGCTGCCCGAGCGCCTCGAGCCAGTGGCGCCACACCGGACTCTGCCAGTCGTATTCGAGGTGCGTCAGCCAGGTGGCCGCGCGAACCAGCGGCGGCCCCCGGCCGTGGGTCGCGTAGGCGAGCTTCGCGCCGTCCGGGGTGCGGCAGAAGCGGATCTCCTGGTCCACTTGGCCGGCAAGCGTATCCCGCCGAACGGCGCCCGCCGCCTCCACGCTGAAAGCAGGTGCCCCCGCCGAGACGTGGCACGTGCTCGCAATATGAGCGGGCGTGTCGCGTGACTCTGACACGGCGACTGCTCTTCCGCGCGAAAGTCCCGCCCGCAACGACGCCGCCCGTCTCCGCTTGGGACACGAACGGGTGAGGCCACCCGCCGTGCGAGCAGACGACTGCTTTCCCATGGTTGCGGCAGCGGGAGCGCTCTCGCATTCATGGGGAAGCAGGCAATCTGCCTGAGGTGGGCGGCGCTCCTGGACCTCGTCCAAACCGGTCGTTCGGGTGGCCGGGACGTACGTTCTCGCTTTCGTCGACAAGCAGAAGCCCGGGACCGAGACGCGCCTTCCCGCTGGTCGAGGCGCTCTACGGTCGGCGCTCGCGCCCGGCTGAGTCGCCCGGTCGAGTCAACCTCGGCGCGCTTGGCGCGTAGCTGCGGAGATCGTCTTGACGACGTAGATCACAGACAAGACGAAGAACGTAGCCCCGACAACCGCACGTACCTGATCTTCCTTGAGGGGGGCACGCTCTGCGACTGGCTGGGAGATTACGTTTGCCACCTTCTCACGCCAGCCTTGCAGCCCCGCCTGTCCAAGTTCGGTCACCGTAGCCATCTCCGCTCCTGGGTTTCGCCGGCAGTGTCCTCCCTGTTGCCCGGCGCCGGCTGGCCCACGCACAGCGCGCCGGTCGAGGTCCGAGGTCAGACAATGCGCCGCCGATGCACGACCCGTCCGGCCCGAGACTTCGATAGCCAGAGTCGCCAGTGAAGTTCCACGCGGCGTCGGCACGTCGCCTAGTCGCGGGGGCCGAGGATGAGCGCGGCTCTGCTTAGCGCATCGCCGGGAAGAGCACGACCTCGCGGATCGAGTGGCGGCCCGCGAGGATCATCACGAGGCGGTCGATCCCGACTCCCAGTCCGCCGGTCGGCGGCATCCCGTGCTCGAGCGCGCGCACGAAGTCCTCGTCGAAGGGCTGGGTCTCCTCGCCGCCCTCGGCGAGCTGGCGCGCCTGCTCCTCGAAGCGCGCGCGCTGCTCGTCGGGGTCGTTCAGCTCGGTGAAGGCGTTTGCGAACTCGATGCCGGCGGCGAAGCACTCGAAGCGCTCCACCAGCCCCGGCTCCGAGCGGTGCGTCTTGGCGAACGGCGACAGCTCCACCGGGTAGTCGAGGATGAAGGTCGGGTTCTGGATCTTCGGCTCGACGTGCTTGGAGAGCAGGTCGTCGACGAGCTGCGGCCACGGCTCGGCCGGGTCGAGCTCGATGCCCTTCTCGCCCGCGGCAGCGACGAGGGCGTCCCGTTCGCGCAGCGCGAGCACGTCCAGGCCGGTCTCCTCGAGGATCGCGTCGCGCAGCTTCACGCGCCGCCACGGCGGCGTGAAGTCGAGCTCGCCCTCGTAGCCGACCTCGC
>JBKPHS010000103.1:0-15144 GCA_046729975.1 Actinomycetota bacterium | reverse complement strand
CTGCGACGAGGTCTGGGCCGCGGACGAGGAGGCGATGTCCGAGTTCGTCCGCATCTCCCGGGAGATCGAGCTCGAGCCGGGCAGCGGCATTCCGGGACGTGTGTGGGCGAACTGCGCGCCGGTGTGGGTGCCGGACGTGCTCATGGAGACGAACTTCCCCCGCGGCTCGGTCGCCGCCCGGGCAGGACTGCGCGGCGGCTTCGGCTTCCCGATCAAGGGCTCCTCCGGCTGTCTCGGTGCGATCGACTTCTTCGCGCATGGGCCGCGCGCGCCGGACGCCGAGTTGCTCGACCTGATGGCGGGCCTCGGCGCGCAGATCGGCCAGTACATCGAGCGAACGCACGCGCAGGAGGTGGTGAGCGAGAGCGATGCGCTCAAGACGTCGATTCTCGAGTCCGCCCTGGACTGCGTGATCACGATGGACGGCGCGGGCCGCGTGGTCGAGTTCAACCCCGCCGCGGAGGCGACATTCGGCTACGCGCGAGAGGCCGCCGTCGGCGCTGACATGGCCGAGCTGATAATCCCGCCCGCATTCCGTGAGCGGCACCGCGCGGGTCTTGCCCGCTACCGCGAGACCGGGGACGGGCCGATGCTCAACCGCCGCTTGGAGCTGACGGCGATGCGCGCCGACGGGACGGAGTTCCCGGTCGAGCTGGCGATCACCCCGATCCATGGCGAGGGCCCGCCGATGTTCACGGGCTATTTGCGGGACATAACCGGGCGCAAGCGGGCCGAGGAGGAGCGGGAGCGCCTCACAGGCGAGTTGATGCAGGCCGGCATCGACCTTGGCCGGTCGCGGAACCAGCTCGAGGCGATCCTCGAGGGCATCGCCGACGGAGTCACGGCCCAGGATCCCACGGGCCGGCTCGTGTATGCCAACGAGGCGGCGGTCCGGACGCTCGGGTTCGACTCCGCCGAGGCGCTGCTTTCGGCTCCCACCGAGGAGATCCTCGGCAAGTTCGACGTGCTCGACGAGACCGGCCAGCCGTTCCCCCTGGAGCGACTGCCAGGCCGGCTCGCGCTCGCGGGCGAGAGGCCGTCCGACACAGTGGTCCGCTTCCGGATCAGGGAGACCGGCGAGGAGCGCTGGTCGATCGTCAAGGCGGCGCCCATCCTGGACGATGCCGGCAACACCGTTCTCGCAATCAATATCTTCGAGGACATCTCGGAGCACAAGCGGAGCGAGCAGACGCACCGCTTCCTCGCAGAGACGAGCCGCGCCCTCGTCGGCTCGCTCGACTACGAGACGACGCTCCAGCGCGTCGCCCAGCTCGTCGTGCCAGACATAGCCGACTGGTGCGCCGTCGAGGTTGGGGAGGCCGGCGCCGCCACCCACCGCGTGGCCGTCGCTCACGCCGACCCCCAGAAGGTAGCCCTCGCGCTGGAGCTCCGCGAACGCTACCCGCGCGATCCTGATTCGGACGACGCCGTGGCGCGCGTCCTGCGCAGCGGCGTCTCCGAGCTGCATGCCGAGATCCCGGATGACGTTCTCGTCGCGAACACAAGGGACGAAGGGCACCTGCGCCTGCTGCGCGCGGTCGGCCTGCGCTCGGCCATGTTCGTCCCGATGGCCGCGTTCGGGCACACCATCGGCGCAATTGTCTTCGCCAGCGGGAAGTCGGGCCGGCGCTTCACTGAAGCCGACCTGGAGCTCGCCGAGGAGATCGCGCGGCGCGCCGCCGTGGCGGTCCAGAACGCGCGGCTCTACAGCGAGCGGAGCTACATCGCGCGAACGCTCCAGCAGAGCCTGCTGCCGCCTCACCTGCCGGACCTGCCGGGGATCGAGATCGCCGCTCGCTACCAGGCGGCCGGGGAGGCGTACGAGGTGGGCGGGGACTTCTACGACATCTTCCAGACCGGCCGCGACTCATGGGCCGCCGTGATCGGCGACGTGCGCGGAAAGGGGCCGGGCGCCGCGACGGTTACGGCCCTCGCCCGCTACACGCTGCGCGCCGCGGCCATGCGCGAGACCGCTCCGAGCCGCATCTTGGCCCAGCTCAACGAGGCGATGGTCCGCCAGGGCACCGAGGACCGCTTCTGCACGGTGGCCTACGCGAGCCTGCGCCCGGCCGAGGACGGCGTCACTGCCGTGATCTCGTGTGGCGGCCATCCGATGCCGCTCGTCCTGCGCAGCGACGGCAGCGTCCAGAGCGCGGGCACCCCGGGCACGCTCCTCGGCCTCGTCCCGGATCCGGATCTGGCGGACAGCGTGGTGCAGCTCTTCCCGGGAGATGCGCTCGTGCTCTATACCGACGGCGTCTCGGAGGCTCGCTCCGACAACGGCCTGTTCGGCGAGGAGCGCCTCGTGGCCCTGCTTCAGGCCAGCTGCGGTCTCGACGCCACCCGGATCGTGGACAGGATCCAGGCCCAGGTGCTCGAGTTCCAGGACGAGCAGCCGAACGACGACGTCGCTCTCCTGGTCCTCCGGGTCCGCGACGGGCTGCCGCTGCGACCGCGCGATGAGGAGGCGGAGTGGCGGGGAAGCGCCCCGGCGCCGGCTTAGCCTGGATCCAGCGGTCCTGGCGGCGTTTCCTCACCGGAATGCCGTCGCCAGGCGCCACCGGCTCGCTCGCGAGGGTTCACCCTCGCTCCGCTCGCCGTCGGCGCCTGGCTCGGCCTCCGGCGCGGAAACGCTCGCCAGTCCCAATGGATCCAGGCCTAGCCCGCGCCGCCGACCGGGGCGCGAGGGCGGGGCTCGCGATGCTGGCCGCTCGGGCCGTCTACCGCCGCCTCAAGGGCGGGCCCGACCCGTCGCGCGACGAGCCCGAGCCGATCCCTCGCGCGATCGACGACGAAGGTCTCGAGCGCCTGAGGGGCGAGCTCTCGGCGGAGCTCGATCGCCGGGTGGAGCGGGAGCGCTAGCTCGGCGCAGGGCGCTACGTCTACGCGAGCTCGCCGGTCCGGAAGCGGACGGCGGTCGCATCCTGAAGCCTGCGGATCGCCTGGAGCGCCTCCTTCAGGCGACGGCGCTCGAGCGGCGACAGCGCCTCGACCACCACGCGGTTGGTCGGCGGCTCGCCCGCGCGCACCGCGCGGAGCTGCTCCTCGAGCCGCAGCCGCGTCAGAAAGCGGAAGCTCTCACCGAGCACCTCGGCACTGCTCCGGCTGAGCGTCCCTGCGGCGGCCGCGGCGTCGAGCCGCTCGAGCGTCGGTCGTGCGCCGGAGCGCGCGGCCAGTGCATACGTGCGCGCCAGCATCACGGCGGCGGCGATCCCTGCCACCTTCAGGTCGATCGCGCCGCCGTCCGTGCGGACACGGCCAAAGCGGCCCACCGGAGGGCGGAAGGCGAGCGATGCCCGTGCCATCTGATGCAGGAACAGGCCCCGGCTGCCGCCAGACCGCAACGCCTCGTCGAGCGGCGCCAGCGACAGCGGCCCATGAACCGCGCGGAAGTCGAGGAACACCTGCGCCTCGAGGAGCGCCCGCGGCTCCGGGACCTCAACCCACTTCCGGAACAGAGCCCGCCAGTCCCGCAACGGGCGGCACCACCTCGTCGCCATGTAGCCGCCGGGGCAGGGCGGGAAGCCCGTCTGGACAATGCCGTCGACGACGCGCCGTGCGAGGGCCTCGAAGTAGGTCTCCGCGCCGTCCGCATCGGAGAGGTAGACGAGCGCGTTGTCCTGATCGGTTAGCAGCACCTGCTCCATCCGCCCCTCCGACCCGAGCACCATCCACGCGTATGGGCAAGGAGGGGGTCCCAGCTCGCGCTCGGCGAGCGTCAGCAGCCGCGCCACCAGTGCGTCATTGACCGCCGCGAGCACCCGAGCGATCTGGGCCACGCCGAGGCCTCCGTCGAAGAGCCGCTCGGCGACGCCTGCCACCTCGCTCGAGTAGTCGACCGGCGCGTCGGCGACACGCTCGAGCTGCTCGATCCGGCTCAGCAGCAGGAGCGGGCTCTTGGCCCTGTGGCGCAGGAGCTCGGTATCCGTCAGGATCGCGACGACCTGCCCGCCCCGAGTGACGGGCACGTGGTGAACGTCGAGCTCGAGCACCCGCCGCAGCACGTCGAAGATCGGCGTCTCGGCTGGGAACGTCTCGAGCGGGCTCGACATCACCGCGCGGACCGTGGTGTCGGGCCCAAGCCCCTCGGCGAGCACGCGGCTGCGCAGGTCGGTGTCGGTGAGGATGCCGGGCGGGTCGCCGCTGACAAGTGCGTAGCTCGTGCCGGCCTCGCGCATGGCACGGGCCGCCCCGGACACGGTCTCCTCCGAGCTCACGGCGAGCGGCGTCCCGCTGACGAGCGCCCCGATCGGCGCGGTGAGGTCCTCGCCGACGCGCGAGGCCTCGAGGCTTCGCATCGTCTCGAGGCCCGGCTCGCTCTGGCCGGTGCGCTCCATGGGCCGATTTTGCCTGCAAACCGCGGCGCCTGCCGGAGCTAACATCCCGCCTCGAACGACGGTGTTCGAGCCGGGGAGAGGACGCGCGTGAGCGACGGAAGGAAGGGCGAGCGTCTAGTCGCCCTCGCGCTGCTCGGCTTCCTGCTCTTCAACTACCCGCTGCTGTCGCTGTTCTCGAGCGACGAGCGCATCCTCGGCGTGCCCGTCCTTTACGCCTACCTGTTCGTGAGCTGGGGGGCTCTGATCCTCCTCACCGCCCTCGTCGTGCGGAGGCCCGGCGGCTGAGGACGAAGCATGCTCGCGACCCCCGTCATCCTCGTCGTCTCGTTCGCGTACCTCGGGCTGCTGTTCGCGATCGCCTACCACGGCGACCGCCGCGCGGCCGCCGGCCGCAGCATCATCGCGAGCCCGTACGTCTACGCCCTCTCGCTCGCGGTCTACGCGACCTCGTGGACGTTCTACGGGAGCGTCGGCCGTGCTGCCGACACCGGCATCGGCTTCCTGCCGGTCTACCTCGGCCCGACGCTGATGTTCGCCCTCGGGCTTGTCGTTCTCCGCAAGATCATCCGGATCAGCAAGGAGAACCGGATCACGTCGATCGCGGACTTCGTCGCCTCGCGCTACGGCAAGAGCGCGCTGCTCGGCGGCCTCGTGACCGTGATCGCGGTGATCGGGATCGTCCCCTACATCTCGCTCCAGCTGAAGGCGATCTCGGACACGTTCTCGATCGTCCAGCACCACCCCGACATCGTCTCGCCCGCGCAGCTGGAGTCCGCGTCGCTGTTCGCCGACAAGGCCTTCTACGTCGCGCTGATCCTGGCAGCCTTCACCATCCTGTTCGGCACCCGCAAGCTCGACGTGACCGAGCGCCACGAGGGCATGGTCGCGGCGATCGCCTTCGAGTCGCTGGTCAAGCTGGTCGCGTTCCTTGCCGTCGGGCTGTTCGTGACCTTTGGGATCTTCGGCGGCTTCGGCGACCTCTTCGACGGCGCCGCCAGGCTGCCGGCGGCGGAGAACCTGTTCACCGCCGGCGGGCCGGAGACAGGCTACGGCGACCTGCTCTGGCTGACGCTGCTCTCGATGCTCGCGATCGTGCTCCTGCCGCGTCAGTTCCAGATCTCCGTAGTCGAGAACGTCGACGAGCGCCACGTGAACAAGGCGGTCTGGCTGTTCCCGCTCTACCTGCTCGCGATCAACCTGTTCGTCCTGCCGATCGCCCTCGGCGGCCTCGTGCAGCTTCAGGGAACGGGCGCCGACGCCGACTACTTCGTGCTGGCCCTGCCGATGGCCGAAGGCCAGGAAGCGCTCGCGTTGTTCGCCTACCTGGGCGGCCTGTCGGCGGCCACCGGCATGGTGATCGTCGAGACGATCGCGCTCAGCACGATGGTCTCGAACAACCTGGTCATGCCCGCGCTCGTGCGCGGGCGCCTGTCGGCGCTGAGCGAGAACACGGACCTGCGGCGGCTGATCCTCGGCATCCGGCGCGCGACGATCGTCGCTGTGCTGCTGCTCGGGTACGCGTACTTCCGCGCGGCGGGCGAGGCCACTGCTCTCGTGTCGATCGGACTGCTCTCCTTCGCAGCCGTCGCGCAGTTCGCCCCCGCGGTGCTCGGCGGGCTCTTCTGGAAGGGTGCGACACACGCCGGCGCGCTGGCGGGCCTCGTCGGGGGCTTCCTCGTCTGGCTCTACACGCTGCTGCTGCCCTCCTTCGCCCGCTCCGACTGGTTCCCCCAGAGCTTCCTCGACGACGGGCCCTTCGGCATCGGGCTGCTCAGGCCCGAGCGTCTCTTCGGGCTGACGGGGCTCGACTCGATCTCGCACGGCATGTTCTGGAGCATGCTCGTGAACATCGGGCTGTACGTCGGCGTCTCGCTCTTCTCCCGTCGCAGCGCAACCGAGGTCGGCCAGGCCGCGCGCTTCGTGGACGTCTTTCGCCGGGCGCCCGCCGGGCCCCGGCTCTGGCGCGGGACCGCCACCGTGGGCGAGCTCGAGTCGCTGCTCGCGCGCTTCATCGGATCGCGCCGCGCGAGCGAGACGCTCGCCGAGTACGCCCGTGCGCGCGGCACGGGCCACGCGGACGGTGCCCAGGCCGACGCCGAGCTCGTGAACCACGTGGAGACCGTGCTCGCGGGCTCGATCGGCACGTCGTCGGCGCGGGTGATGGTCGCGACCGTGGTCGAGGAGGAGCCGCTCGGCATCGACGAGATGATGGAGATGCTCGACGAGACCTCCGAGGTAATCGCCTACAGCCGCGAGCTCGAGCGCAAGTCGAGCGAGCTCGAGGCGGCGACGGCGGAGCTGCGCGCTGCCAACGAGCGCCTCCAGGAGCTGGATCGGCTCAAGGACGACTTCGTCTCGACCGTCACGCACGAGCTGCTCACGCCGCTGACCTCGATGCGTGCGTTCTCGGAGATCCTGCTCGAAAATCCCGATCTGCCGGAGCCCGAGCGCAACCGCTTCCGGCGCATCGTGATCGAAGAGATCGACCGCCTGTCGCGGCTGATCAACCAGGTGCTCGACCTCTCGAAGATCGAGTCGGGCAGAGCTGAGTGGCGGATCGCCGAGGTCGACCTCAAGGAGGTGATCGAGGACTCCGCCGCGGCGACGGCGCAGCTGTTCGAGGAGCGGCGCGCCGAGCTCGCGCTGCGGCTGCCCGAGGTCGTCCCGCCCGTGGCCGCCGACCGCGACCGCGTGAAGCAGGTGATGCTGAACCTACTCTCGAACGCGGCGAAGTTCTGCGACACCGATCGGGGACGCGTTGAGGTGGAGCTCGCGACCACGGATTCCGCCCTGCGCGTGGACGTGCACGACAACGGACCAGGCATCGCCCCCGAGGAGCAGGAGGCGATCTTCGAGAGGTTCAGGCAGGGTGGCGACGCGCCGGCGAAGCGCCCACAGGGCTCTGGACTCGGACTGTCGATCTCGCGCGAGATCATCAGTCACCTCGGCGGCGAGTTGTGGGTGGAGAGCTCGCCCGGGTCCGGCGCCACGTTCTCGTTCAAGCTTCCGGTGGCGCCCGTGCCGGTTTCGGCGGGAGCAGGAGAGGAGTCATGGCGAGCAAGGTCCTGATCGTCGACGACGAGCCGAACATTGTCACGTCGCTCGAGTTCCTGATGCGGCAGCACGGCTATGAGACACGCGTGGCGCGCGACGGTGAGGAGGCGCTGGCCGAGGTCGAGAGCTTCCGGCCGGATCTCGTACTGCTCGACGTCATGCTGCCGCGAAGGGATGGCTTCGAGGTCTGCCAGAAGCTGCGCGCCGACGGTTGGGCGGAGCTGAAGATCGTCATGCTGACCGCCAAGGGCCGCGACACCGAGATAGAGAAGGGGCTGGCGGTCGGCGCCGACGCGTACGTGACCAAGCCGTTCTCGACAGGTGAGCTCGTGGAGCGTGTCTCGAGCCTGCTCGAGGGCGACCGGTGAGCCTGGCGCTGGCGATCGTCCTGCTGGTCGTCGGGATCGGTCTTGTCGCCTCTCTTCTGGTAAGGACCTACGTGCTGCCGCTCAGGCGGCTCGCGCGCGAGACGAGGCTGATGGCGAGCGCCAACCCGGCCTATCGCATCGACACTTTTCGACCGGCTCCCCTGCGGGGGCTCACGATCGCGATCAACGAGCTGGCGGAGCGCTCACACACCGCGCAGGAGGATGTCGAGGGGCGGATCGCGGCCGCGAGGGCGGACCTCGAGCAGGAGCGCAACAGGCTCGCGGCGCTCATGTCGGAGCTGACGCTCGCCGTGCTCGTCTGCAACGCCGATGGGCGAATCCTGCTCTACAACGCCGCCGCCGGCGAGCTCTTCGGCGGCGGGGAGCGAGCACCCGGCCTCGTGGGCCTGGGGCGCTCGATCTTCGGCATCCTCGACCGCGGCCTCTTCGAGCACGTGCTGGAGCGGATCCGCCATGGCGGCGCGGAGGGCGGGCCGACCGGGGTCGTGCGCCTAACCGCGGCGGCGACCGGCGGTCAACTCGTGCGTGTGGCAGTCGCGCCGATCGCGAGTTCCGAGGGCGAGCCGGGAGGCTTCGTGCTGACGCTCGAGGACGTGACGCGAAGGGCCGGCATCGGGGCCCGCCGCGACGCCCTCCTCCAGTCGCTCACAGAGGGAACCCGGGCGTCGGTCGGCGCGATCAGGGCGGCCGTCGAGAGCGTGCTCGACTACCCGGACATGGACCCTGCCGAACGGCAGCGCTTCATGACGATCATCCGGGACGAGGCGGTCGGGCTCGGCGCCCACGTCGAGGATGCCATGCGCGAGTCCGCTGAGCACCTGCGCTCGGAATGGCGACTTGCCGAGATCCTCGGCCCGGATCTCCTCGCCGCGCTGCAGCGAAGGCTCGAGCGCGAGCCGGGGATTGCCGTGTCGGCCGCGGAGGGCGGCGACGGCGTCTGGCTGAAGGTCGACAGCTACGCGGTCGTGGAGGCGGTGGCGCATCTGGCCATCCGCCTGCGGTCCCATGCCGCAATCGGAACGCTGGAGGTCGGCCTCCGCCAGTCCGGGCGCCACGCACAGCTCGATCTCGCATGGGACGGTCGGCCACTCGATCCGGAGACGCTGCGCGCCTGGACCGAGGAGCCACACGGAGGCGGTGGAAGAGACGTCGCCTCGACGACCGTGAAGGGCGTGCTCGAGCGCCACGGCGGGGAGGTCTGGTGCCAGGCGGATCCCGACGGAGGACGCGCCTTGCTGCGCGTGCTGCTGCCGCTGGCCGACGACGCGCACCCGGTCCGCAGGAAGCCGCGCGGCCGCCGGCAGCCGGGTACGGGGAGCAGGCCCGAGTTCTACGACTTCGATCTCTTCCGCTCCATGCCCTGGGGACCGGAGTGGAACGCGCGGCGGCTCGACGAGGTCGCCTACACGGTGCTCGACACCGAGACAACGGGGCTGCACCCCTCAGAGGGCGACGAGATCATCTCCATCGGCGCCGTGCGGATCGTCAACGGCCGTCTCCTGCGGCAGGAGACGTTCGACCAGCTCGTCGATCCGCGTCGCGCGGTGTCGCCGCTGTCGGTCAGCATCCACGGGATCTCGCCCGACCTGCTTCGGGGCCAGCCCACGATCGACGAGGTCCTCCCGCTGTTCGCCCGCTTCTGCGACGACACAGTCCTCGTCGGCCACAACGTCGGCTTCGACATGCGCTTCCTCGAGCTGAAAGAGGCGCAGACCGGCGTACGGTTCGGGCACCCCGTTCTGGACGTGCTGTTGATCGACGCCGTCGCGGAGCCCGAGCAGGAGGATCACTCGCTGGAGGCGATGGCAGAGAGGCTCGGTGTCAGCGTCATTGGCCGACACACGGCGCTCGGTGACGCGATCCTGACCGGCGAGATCTTCCTCAAGCAGATCCGGCTGCTTTCGGACCAGGGCATCGCCACGCTCGCGGAGACGCGCGACGCGGCCAGCGGGACGTACCTGGCTCGCAGGAGCGCGTCGCTGTACTCCCGCGCCTGACGCGGCCCGCTTCGTTTCGTTACCCGGTGCGCCGGGAAAAGTCGAGGCGACTGAACAGTCTCTGAGGGAGGGACACATGCACGACGAGTCACGCGACGTGACCGCCGGGCTCGAGCACCACCCGGAGATCGACTGGGAGGCCGCAGAGCGGTCGCCCGAGTTCCGGGAGCTCATCACGAGACGCCGGCGCTTCGTCATACCCGCCACGATCTTCTTCCTCGCCTGGTACTTCGGCTTCATCATCCTTGCCGGGTACGCCGAGGACTTCATGGGCGAGTCGGTCATCGAGGGTCTCACGGTCGGCTACGTGCTGGCGCTGAGCCAGTTCATCATGGTCTGGGGGCTCAGCTGGCTGTACCTGAGGAAGTCCGACCGCGAATTCGACCCGCTTGCGCGGAGAGCGGCCGAGCGCGCGGTCGAGGTCATGGGTGAGGCGCGTCCGACTCCCGCGACCGCTCCGACCGGTGAGCGGCGAGGGCCCGGGGAGGTGCTGCCGCGATGACTGGTCTTCCGATCGCAGCGGACGTCAACGAGACCGCGCTATCGATCTTCGCGGTAGTCATCGCCGTCACGCTGGCCATCACGTACTGGGCCTCGAGACGGCTGACCGGTGCGGTCCAGTTCTATGCCGCGGGGCGTGCTATCACAGGCCCGCAGAACGGGTTCGCGATCGCTGGCGACTACATGTCGGCGGCATCCTTCCTGGGGATCGCCGGCCTGATCTTCCTGTTCGGCTTCGATGGGTTCCTGTACTCGGTCGGCTTCCTGGTGGCCTTCCTGACCGTGCTTTTCCTGCTCGCCGAGCGCATGCGCAACGCGGGCAAGTTCACGATCGCGGACGTGCTCGCGTTCCGCATGAACCAGCGGCCCGCCCGCGCGGCGGCGGCCCTAGGCACGCTGTCCGTGGTCGCCTTCTACCTGATCGCTCAGATGGTTGGCGCAGGCGTGCTGATCCAGGCACTAGTCGGCATCGACTTCGAGCTCGCGGTGATCCTGACCGGCGCCTTCATGCTGATCTACGTCGTCTTCGGCGGCATGATCGCCACGACCTGGGTGCAGATCATCAAGGCTGTGCTGCTGATGACCGCGACGATCGTGCTGTCGATCTTCGTGCTCGAGAGGATCGGGTGGAACCCGATCGACCTCTTCGACGACGCCAAGAACCAGTCGAAGGAGGGTGACGCGTACCTGAAGCCCGGCCTGTTCCTGGCGAGCCCGATCGACACCGTCTCGCTCGGCATCGGGCTCGTGCTCGGCACCGCCGGCCTGCCGCACATCCTGATGCGGTTCTTCACCGTGCCCGACGCGAAAGCGGCGCGCTCGTCCGTGATGTGGGCGGTCGTGCTGATCGGAGCGTTCTACGTGATGACGACGTTCCTCGGCTTCGGCGCTCGCGCCGTGCTCGGCACCGGGGGTGAGGAGGCAGCCGGCAAGGGCGGCAACCTCGCTGCCCCGCTGCTCGCCGAGGAGCTCGGCGGCGGCAAGGGTACCTTCGGCGGGGATCTGTTCCTGGCCGTGATCGCGGCGGTGGCCTTCGCCACGATCCTTGCGGTGGTGGCCGGCCTCGTGCTCTCGGCCTCCGCGGCTTCGTCGCACGACGTATGGAACAACATCGTCCGGCGCGGCCAGGCGACCGAGCGCGAGGAGATCGTCGCCGCTCGCGTCTCGGCGATCGTGATCGGCGCGGTTGCGATCTTCGTCGCGATCCTCGGCGGAGCGGGCCTGAACGTTTCGTTCATGGTGGGGCTCGCGTTCGCGGTTGCGGCCAGCGCCAACTTCCCGGCGCTGGTCCTGGCGCTGAGCTGGCGGCGGTTCAATACGACCGGGGCCGTCACGGGAGTGCTGCTGGGGACCATCAGCTCGATCGCCCTCGTGATCATCAGCCCGACCGTGTGGCCGGGACCGGACTCCGAGGGCGGCGCGTTCGGCTTCTACGACCTCGCCAACCCAGGCATCATCTCGGTCCCACTCGGCTTCATCGGCTGCTACCTGGGCACGGTGCTCAGCCGGGAGGAGCGTAGGGCGGAGCGGACGTTCGACGAGCTGTTCGTGCGCTCGGAGACCGGGCTCGGCGCGGAGGCCGTCATCAGCGCTACGCCCACGCGGCAGCCGGGCAGGGCTCCGGCGAGCGCCATGTGAGATCAGCGCAGCCGCCTCGGCGGCGGAGGTAAGTAGCCTCCGCCGCCGATGGCCGGCCCCAATCCATGACGGATGCCGACCTGCTTGTCGCCGGGGCCCGGCGGCCGCTCGTGCTGGGCATCGGAGGAGGCGGCGACGTCGCGGGGGCGCTCGCGGCGTCCGAGGCGTTCCGCGTGCAGGGCGCGGATCCCGTCCTCGGCGGGGTCTCGTGGGAGCGGCGCGCCATCGACCCGGAGCCGGGCCCGCGCTCGGTGGCCGAGATCGAGGGCGCGCAGGAGCTTGCGCCCGGCGTGCTAGCCGCGAGTGCCGAGACGCGAGTGGCCTCGAGCGGGGTCGTGTTCGCCGAGTCGCACATGGCGCGTCTCCTCGGCCGTCCGACCGTACTCGTGGAGGTGACTCGCGGGCCGGCAGCGATCGCAGCCGGGTTGGCGGCAGCGGTCGAGCGGCTGGATCGGGACCTGGTGGTGTTCGTCGACGTCGGAGGTGACGCCCTCGCCCACGGCGACGAGCCGGGGCTCGCCAGCCCCCTCTGCGACGCGCTCATGCTGGCCGCCGCCGGATTGCTCGGCGAGGACGGCGTGAGCGTCCTCGGCGCGATCTTCGGGCCAGGCTGCGACGGCGAGCTGACTCTCGACGAGGTGCTTGATCGAGTCGCGGAGGTCGCGGCCGCCGGCGGGCTGGCCGGGATGCGTGGGCTGACGCCGTCCGCGGCCGCGCGACTCGAGGAGGCCGTCCGCCACGTGCCGACCGAGGCGAGCGCCCAAGCGCTCCGCTGCTTCCGCGGCGAGACGGGGACGGCGACAATCAGGCGCGGGCTCCGTACCGTGGCGCTCAGCCCGATCGGCGCGCTGACGATCTACTTCGACGTGCCTGCGGCGCTCGGATCGGCCGCGCGTCTGGCGCACGCCGTCCGCGACGCTCAGGACATCGAGGACGCAAACGAGCGTCTGCACGCCCTCGGCGTCCGCACCGAGCTGGACCTGGAGCGCGAGGCTGAGACGCGGCCTGCGTGAGGCAGGCTTCTAGCCGGTCCCCGTCGCGGAGGTCCGCAACGCTGCCGAACGGCAGCAACGAGGGGTTGGGGTGGCAAGCGGAGCCGGGTTTCGGGCACTGTGCGGACTAGGGCTCGGATAGCGGGGCCTATGCCGCACAGCGGCGAGCGGGCCGGTCCTAACCGGGATCCACGGTCCACGTGTCGCCCGCGTGCAGGAGCTGCTCGAGCTCCTCGTCGCCGGCGGCCGCCTGCGCCGCGGCCAGCTCGCGTCCGAGCGCCTCGCCGTAGACGGGCCGGGCGACGTCGCGGAAGATCCCGATCGGGGTCGGGCCCGTCGGCCGCTCGGCCAGCTGCGCAAGCTCGAAGGCCAGGCTCGGGTCACGGCGGTGCGCGTCGTGGACCGCGAGTCCGCCCTCCCCCACGTCGGCGACGTCGACGATCTGCAGGCTGCCGTCGTCGACTCGCGCCAGGCCGCGCTCGAGGTCCTCCCCGAACCGGATCGGGCTGCCGTGCTCGAGCGGGATCTGATTTGCCGCCTTCGAGTCCTTGGCGCGCACGGCGTCGAAGGCGCCGTCGTTGAACACGTTGCAGTTCTGGTAGATCTCGACGAAGGCCGAGCCCTCGTGGGCGGCGGCGGCGCGCAGCACGTCGGCGACGTGCCCGCGGTCGATGTCGACCGTGCGGGCCACGAAAGTGGCCTCGGCGCCGAGCGCGAGCGCGACTGGGTTGAACGGGTGGTCCTGCGATCCGAACGGCGTCGACTTCGTGACCTTGCCCATCTCGCTCGTGGGCGAGTACTGCCCCTTCGTGAGCCCGTAGATCTGGTTGTTGAAGAGCAGGATCTTGATCGGCACGTTGCGGCGGAGCGCGTGGATCAGGTGGTTGCCCCCGATCGAGAGGGCGTCCCCGTCCCCCGTCACGACCCAGATCGAGAGGTCCGGGCGCGCCGTCGCGAGCCCGGTGGCAAGCGCCGGCGCGCGGCCGTGGATGCCGTGCATGCCGTAGGTGTCCATGTAGTAGACGAAGCGGCCGGCGCAGCCGATGCCCGAGACGAACACGGTCCGCTCCGGAGGCACGCCGAGATCCGGCATCAGCCCCTGGACCGTGGCGAGGATCGCGTAGTCGCCACAACCTGGGCACCAGCGCGTCTCCTGGTCGCTAGTGAAGTCCTTCTTCGTCATCGGCAGCGGCACGGGCCCACCGTTGCCGTGACTGGGGGCTCGGGACTGGGGGCCGGGGGCTGTCACAGTCGCTCCCTGATCGCCCGCTCGATCTCCTCCGCGAAGAACGGCAGCCCCTCGACCTTGGAGACGGCATCCGCGTCCACGAGGAACTCGGCACGGATCAGCTTCACGAGCTGGCCAGTGTTCATCTCCGGCACGATCACCTTGCGGTAGGAGCGCACCACGTCGCCGATGTTGCGCGGCAGCGGACTCAGGTGCTGGAGGTGCGCGAACGCCACCTTGCCGCCGGAGTCGCGCACGCGCTTGACCGCCGCCCGGATCGTGCCGTATGTCGAGCCCCAGCCGAGCACCAGCAGCTCCGCGCCCTCCTGGCCGTCGACCTCGACATCCGGCACGACGACGCGGTCGACGCGCTCGGCGCGCAGCCTCGTCATGCGCGCGTGGTTGTCGGGCTCGTACGAGATGTTGCCGCTGCCGTCCTCCTTCTCGAGGCCGCCGATGCGGTGCTGGAGGCCGGGAGTGCCGGGCACCGCCCACGGACGCGCGAGCTTCTCGTCGCGCAGGTAGGGGAGGAACTCGTCGCCCGCGTTCGGGCGCTCGGCGAACGCCGGGTCGAGCTCGGGCAGGTCATCGACGCTCGGTATTCGCCACGGCTCCGAGGAGTTGGCCAGGAACGTGTCCGAGAGCAGGATCACCGGCGTGCGGTGGCTGACGGCGATGCGCACCGCCTCGAGCGCGCAGTCGAAGCACTGGCCGGGCGTAGAGGCCGCGACGACCGGCAGCGGCGACTCGCCGTGCCGGCCGTAGAGCGCCATCATCAGGTCGGCGGCCTCGGTCTTGGTCGGCATTCCGGTGGATGGGCCGGCCCGCTGGACGTCGATCACGACGAGTGGCAGCTCCAGCGCGACGGCCAGCCCGATCGTCTCGGCCTTCAGGTCCATCCCGGGCCCGCTCGTGGCCGTCACGCCCAGGTGGCCCCCGAAGGCAGCGCCGAGTGCGATGTTGGCCGCGGCGATCTCGTCCTCCGCCTGCATCGTCCGGACACCGAAG
>JBKPHS010000102.1:0-21729 GCA_046729975.1 Actinomycetota bacterium | reverse complement strand
CGTAGGCGGGCAGGGTCAGGAAGGCGATCAGCTCATCGGCGAGCGCGACCTCCTCGAACAGGCCGCGCGACTCGTCCGGCCGGCCCTCAGACCGGAACCAGTCGTCGTCGCCCACCTCCTGGCGGATGCGCTCGAGCTGCTTCCCCTCGGTCTCGCGCACGAGCTCGGCCGTGACGGTGCGGCCGTCGTCCGCGAGCCTCGCGCCGTGGTGGACCCACTGCCAGACCTGCGAGCGTGCGATCTCGGCGGTGGCCGCGTCCTCCATCAGCCCGTAGATGCCGGCGGCGCCGTTGCCTCGCAGCCACGACGAGATGTACTGGATTCCGACGTTCACGTCGCTCCGCAGCCCCTCGAGAGTGATCTCACCCGGTGTAGGGGCCACGTCGAGCAGATCGGCCGCCCCGACGGAGACCTCGTCGCGCCGCCGCTCGAGCTGGTTCGGCCTCGCGCCGAGCACATTGTCGAACTCCTCGGTGGCCGCCGCGACCATGTCCGGGTGGGCGACCCAGGTCCCGTCGAAGCCGTCGCCCGCCTCGCGGCTCTTGTCCTCGCGCAGCTTGGCCATCGCGCGCTCGTTCGCCTCGTGGTCGGTGCGGCTCGGCACGAAAGCGGCCATCCCGCCCATCGCGTGCGCTCCGCGGCGGTGGCAGGTCTTCACGAGCAGCTCGGTGTAGGCGCGCATGAACGGCACCGTCATCGTGACGCTGTTGCGGTCCGGGAGCAGGAAGTCCCGGCGCCGGCGAAAGCACTTGATCGTGCTGAACATGTAGTCCCAGCGCCCCGCGTTCAGGCCCGCGGAGTGCTCGCGCAGCTCGTAGAGGATCTCCTCCATCTCGAACGCCGCCGGCAGCGTCTCGATCAGGACCGTGGCCCTGATGGTGCCGCGGTCGATGCCCAGAAGGTCCTGGGCGACCTCGAAGATGTCGTTCCAGAGGCGCGCCTCGAGGTGGCTCTCGAGCTTGGGCAGGTAGAGATAGGGCCCGCTGCCGGCGTCGAGGAGCTTGCGAGCATTGTGGAAGAAGAACAGGCCGAAGTCGCACAGCGAGGCGGAGGCGGGACGGCCGTCGAAGGAGATGTGCTTCTCCGGCAGGTGCCAGCCTCGAGGCCGGACGAGCAGCGTCGCGACGTCCTCGTCGAGCCGGTACTCCCTCCCGTCCGGCGAGCTGAACTCGATCGTTCCGTCGATCGCGTCCGACAGGTTCAGCTGCCCGCCGATCATGTTCGCCCAGGTCGGCGAGTTCGAGTCCTCGAAGTCCGCCATGAAGCCGCGGGCGCCGGAGTTGAGCGCGTTGATGACCATCTTCCGATCCGTCGGCCCCGTGATCTCGACGCGCCTGTCCTGTAGGTCCGTTGGCGCGGCCGCGACCAGCCAGTCGCCCTCGCGCACGTCGCGCGTCTCGTCGAGGAAGTCCAGCGTGCCGCCGGCGTCCAGCGCGGCCTGTCGCTCCACGCGCCGGCGCAGCAGCTCGTCCCGTGTGCGCCCGAAGCGCTCGTGCAGCTCCCCTACGAACGCGAGTGCGTCGTCGGTCAGGACCTCCTCGTAGCGGTCTTCGATCGGCGCGCGGACCTCCGTCATCCCCTCGCCTCCGCCTCCCCGATCGACCTCGCCAGCACCTCCACCGGGTGGTACACGGGGAGTCGCCGGCCGAGCGCCTCGCTGTGCGCCGCGATCTGCAGGGCGCAGCCCGGGTTGCCCGCAATCACCGCCTCGGCGCCCGTGGCGAGCAGGTTCTCCGCCTTGCGGCGCCCGAGCTCGGCGGCCGTCTCGGGCTGGAGCAGGTTGTAGACGCCCGCCGAGCCGCAGCAGATCTCCCACTCGGCCGGCTCGACGAGCCCCAGGCCGGGGATCTCGCGCAGGAGCTCGCGTGGCTGCGTCCGGACGCTCTGGGCATGCGCGAGGTGGCACGCGTCGTGGTAGGCCGCCTGCATCGAGACCGGTCCCCTCTGCGCCCGGGACCCGGCCTCGTGCAGGAGCTCGGTGACGTCCCGCACCTTCCTCGAGAACGCCTGCGCCCGCGGTGCCCAGTCCGGGTCGTCGCGCAGGACGTGACCGTAGTCCTTCATGGCGGACCCGCAGCCTGCCGCGTTCACCACCACGCTGTCGAAGCCCTCGAGCGCATCGATCGTGCGGCGCGCGAGCTCCCGGGCGCCCTCGTCATGGCCCGAGTGCAGCTCGAGCGCTCCGCAGCAGCGGGGCTCGCGCGGCGCGTGGACCTCGAAGCCCTCGGCGGCGAGGACGCTCAGCGTGGCGCGGTTCACGTCCCCGAAGAAGACTCGCTGCACGCAGCCCTGGAGCAGTGCGACGCGGCCCCGCGCCTCCCCGCGCGCGGGCGTGACTCGCGGGAGCCGCGCGAACGCCGAACGCGCCGGCGTACGCGGCGCGAGCCGGGCGAGCGCCCGCAGGCGCGGGAAGCGCGCGCCGGGAAGGCCGGCGATCCGGCGGCCGAGCGCTGCGAACGGAGCGACGGCGCGCAGCCTCCCCGGATGCGTGAAGGTCGCGAACAGCAGCCTTCGGAAGGCGCGCTCCGAGAGCGAGCGCGTGTGGCCCCGCTCGATCTGGGCGCGCGTGTCCTCGATCAGCTTGTCGTACTGGACACCCGACGGGCAGGCCGTTACGCAGGCCATGCAGCCGAGGCACTGGTCGATGTGCGTCACGAGCTCCGGCGAGAGCTCGCTGCCCTCCTCGAGGCCCGCCCGCATCAGCACGATCCGGCCACGCGGGGAATCCATCTCCTCGTTCCAGAGCGAGTAGGTCGGGCAGGTCTCGAGGCAGAACCCGCAGTGGACGCAGTCCGCGATCAGCTCCTCCTGCGGAGGCCGGATCTCGTCGAAGGCTCGCGTGGCGATCAGATTCCTCCCACGAACACGCCTGGGCTCATGATGCGCTGCGGATCGAAGCGCTCCTTCACGCGACGGGTTAGCGCCAGCAGGCCCGGATCGCTCTCGCCCCACACGTCGAGCAGGGAGCGCACGCCCGGCGGAGCGTCGAGCACCACGCAGGGCGAGGGCGCGAGCGTCGACCGGAGCTGCCGAGCGGCCGCCGCGGCAGACTCGTCGTCGAGTCCCTCGATCCGGAGCCAGGAGATGCCGAGCGCGGCCCGGCCGGTCACCGAGGCCCCGGCGGACTCGGCCTCGCGCAGCACCCGCGGGAGCTCCGCCTGGAGCCCGGAGACACGCACCACGGTCCCGGCGTCCGAGCGCTGCGCGTCGCGGTGGCGCCGCCAGATCTCCCCGTCGTCCTCGACCACGTCTGCGTCGGCCAGGAGCTTCGCGGCGTCGACGGCCTGGTCCTGAGCGGCCGCCCCTGCGAAACGCGCCAGGACCTCCCCGCCGCCCCCCGACCAGGCGACGTCGAGCGACTCCATCTCGAGGTGCGAGTGCGAAAGCAGGCCGGCGCGCCGGCCGAGCTCGGATGGGTCGGCCGATGGTGACCGGACGGTCGCGTGAGCCTCGGCCACCGGGTGCAGCCGCACGGCGACCTCGAGGATGAGGCCGAGGGTTCCGAACGACCCCGCGAGCAGCTTGCCCAGGTCGTAGCCGGCGACATTCTTGATCACCTTGCCGCCCGACTTCGCCAGCGTGCCGTCGGCGAGCGCGAAGGTCATGCCGAGGACCAGGTCGCGGGCCGCCCCGTAGCGGTGTCGCAGAGGTCCGGAGTCGCCGGTCGCGATCGCGCCTCCGACGGTCGCGGCGTGCCCCTCGCCAAGCGGCGGGTCAAGGGCGAGCCTCTGCCCGGCCCTGGCGAACGAGTCCTGAACTGCCCGCAGCGGCGCGCCGGCCGCAAGCACCGCCGTCAGGTCGCCCTCGTTGTGCTCGACGATCCGGTCGAGGCCGGCGGTCGAGAGCTCCAGGTCGAAGCCGTCGCCCGTGCCGCCCCAGTCCCGCTTGGTCCCACCTCCGAGCGGCCGTACGCGGGTGCCCGACTCCGAGCAACGGCGCAGGATGGCGGCAGCTTCCTCGTAGCTCGCGGGCGTCTCGCGCGTCGCGGCCCGGGCGCTCATCAGAAGCGCTCCGCGATGCCCGCGCGCTCGAGCGGGTGCTGGCGGTAGGGCCCGGGCACCTCGCCGCACAGCCTTGGCGTCGGCATCACCTTGCCCGGGTTGGCCAGGCCGTCCGGGTCGAAGGCGCAGCGCAGCCGCTGGAAAGTGTCGAGGTCCGGCTCCTCGAACATCGACGGCATGTAGCGCTTCTTGTCCACGCCCACACCGTGCTCGCCCGTGATCGAGCCTCCCGCGTCCACGCAGGCTTGCACGATCAGACCGGCGAGCTCCTCGGCGCGCTCGGGCTCGCCGGGAGCCGAGCCGTCGTAGCAGACGAGCGGGTGAAGGTTGCCGTCGCCGGCGTGGAAGACGTTGGCCACGCGCAGCTCGTAGCGTGCGGCCAGCTCGTCGATTCGCCTCAGGACCTCTGGCAGCCGAGTGCGCGGGATCACGCCGTCCTGCACGTAGTAGTTCGGTGAGATGCGTCCCATGGCCGCGAACGCGGCCTTGCGCGCCTTCCAGATGAGCTCGCGCTCCGCGTCGTCCTGTGCGATGCGGATCCCGGTCGCGCCGTTCCGATCGCACAGCGCCACGACCTCCTCGAAGCGCGCCTCGCACTCCGCCTCGGCGCCGTCGAGCTCGACCACCAGCGCAGCCCCGGCGTCGGTCGGGTAGCCCGCGTGGGTCGCGCCCTCGGCCGCCTCGATCGACAGCCGGTCCATCATCTCGATCGCCGCGGGCACGATCCCGGCCGCCACCACGTCGGACACGACCTGCCCCGCGTCGCCTGTCGACTCGAAGAACGCGACGAGCGTTCGGACCGCCTCCGGCGTCGGCACCACTCGCAGCGTGATCTTCGTCGCGACCCCGAGCGTGCCCTCGGAGCCCACGAATGCGCCGAGCAGGTCGTAGCCCGGAGAGTCGAGCTCCTTGCCGCCCACCTGCACGAGCTCACCGTCTGGAAGGACGACCTCGAGCCCGGTCACGTAGTTCGTGGTGAAGCCGTACTTGAAGCAGTGCGCCCCGCCCGAGTTCTCGGCGACGTTGCCGCCAATCGAGCAGACGATCTGGCTCGAGGGATCGGGCGGGTAGAAGAGGCCCGGTCCCACTGCGCGCGAGACGTCCAGGTTGGTCACGCCCGGCTCGACGCTGATGCGCTGGTTGGGGAGGTCGACCTCGAGTATCCGGCGCATCCGCGAGAGGACGAGCAGCACGCCCTCCTCGACGGGGAGGGCTCCGCCCGAGAGGCCGGTTCCCGCGCCGCGGGCGACCCACGGCACGCTTGCCCGGTGGCAGGCGCGCACGACGCGCTGGACCTCCTCGGCGCTGCGCGGAAGGACCGCCGCGGCCGGCGTGCGCGCGTACTGCAGCAGCCCGTCGGACTCGTAGGTCTTCAGCTGGTGCGCGTGCGTGTAGACGTGCTCGGAGCCGCAGATCGACTCGAGCTCTGCGACGAAGCTGTCGGCCGGCTCAGACAACCATCGAGCTATAGCGCTAGCGCCAACGGCTGCTCGAGCAGCTGCCGCACGCGGGCGAGGAACTCGGCGCCGTCAGCGCCATAGAGGATGCGGTGGTCGCAGATCAAGGTGACCGACATCATGTCGCGAGCGACCACGCGCCCGCGCTCGTCGACCACGGGCTTCTTCTTGAGCGCTCCGACCGCGAGTATCGCCGCCTGCGGAGGGTTGATGACCGCAGTGAAGCTCTCGATGCCGTACATGCCGAGGTTCGAGACGGTGAAGGTTCCCCCCGAGAGCTCGGGCGGAGTGATCTTGGCCTCGCGCACCTTGCCGATCAGCTCGCGGCCATTGCGCGCGATCTCGCCGACCGACTTCTTGTCGGCGTCGAAGATCGTCGGCACGATCAACGTGTCCTCCGCCGCGACGGCGACGCCGACGTTCACGCGCGAGTAGAGCTCCCACCTCCCGTCCCGGTAGGCGCCGTTCACGCGCGGGAACTCGCGCAGCGCGATCGCGCAGGCCTTGACCACCATGTCGTTGAAGGACGGCGCGGGGTCCGCGACCTCCTTGAGCCGCGCGCGCAGCTCCACGCAGGCGCTCATGTCGATCTCCATGTTGAGCTGGAACTCCGGCGCCGTCGCCTTCGACTCCGCCATCCGGCGGGAGATCGTCTTCTGGAGCCTCGTCAGCTCCTGCGTCTGCACCTCGCCCTTGGGGCCCGCTTCCCCTGCCGCGACCGGCTCGGGCGACGGCGCACGGGCGGGCTCCTCCTCCTCGGCCGCCGGCGCCTCGCGCTCGGCGACCTGCGCGCCGCCCCGCGCCGCGGCCTCCACGTCGGCCTTGACGATCCTCCCGCCGGGACCGCTGCCCTCGAGCCGCGCGAGCTCGACGCCCATCTCGCGCGCCATCCGCTTCGCGACCGGCGAGGCCTTCACCCGCCCGTTTCCGGCAGCAGGCGCCGGCTCCTCCTCAGTCTCCGCCTCTGGGGGCTGGGGGCTGGGGGCCGGGGACTCTTCCTCCTCTTCCTCTGGGGGCTGGGGGCTGGGGGCTGGGGGCTGTTCCTGGGGACTGGGGGCTGGGGACTCGCCCTTCTCGCCAATCCGCGCGATTACCTCGCCAATAGAAAGCGTGTCGCCCTCCTTGGCAAGCACCTGAATGAGCACCCCGTCCGTGTCGGCCTCATACGTCATGTTGGCCTTGTCCGTCTCGATCTCGACCAGCGGCTCGCCGCGCTTCACCTCGCCACCCTCGTCCACGAGCCACTTGAGCACCGTGCCCTCCTCCATCGAGTCGGACAGGCGGGGCATCATCACGTCGGTCGCCAAAGGGCTCTCCTAGAGATCCCGGAAGGTCGCGAGGGCCGCTTGCACGACGTGCTCCTCGTGCGGAAAAGCGGCCTGCTCGAGCGGCTTGGAGTATGGCATCGGTACGTCAGCGCCGGTCACGCGCTGGACGGGGGCGTCGAGCCAGTCGAACGCCTGCTCCTGGATCAGCGCGGCCAGGTTCGCTCCGACGCCACCGTGTGGCCAGCCCTCCTCGACGATCACGACGCGGTTGGTCTTCTTGACCGACTCGAGGATCGTGTCCAGGTCGAGCGGCCGCAGCGTGCGCGGGTCGATGACCTCGGCCTCGATCTCGTGCTCGTTGGCGAGCGTGTCAGCCGCCTTCTCCGCGGTGACCGCCATCCGGGAGATACCCACGAGCGTGACATCGTCGCCCTCGCGGCGGACGGCTGCCTCGCCGAACCGCGCCGGCCCGCCGTTCTCCGGCACCTCGCCACGCTGCCCGTAGAGCGTCTCGTGCTCGATGAAGATCACCGGGTTGTCGTCGCGGATCGCCGCCTTGAGCAGCCCCTTGGCATCCGCGGCCGTGCTCGGGACGGCCACGAGCAGCCCCGGCGCGTGCACGTAGAGCGCCTCCAGCGAGTGCGAGTGAGTGGGGCCGAGCTGGTGGCCCGCTCCCTGCGGCATGCGGATCACCATCGGCACCTTCACCTGCCCGCCGAACATGTAGTGGATCGCGGCAGCGTGGTTCACGATCTGGTCGAGCGCGAGCAGGGAGAAGTTGATCGTCATCAGCTCGACCACCGGCCGCAGCCCGGCCATCGCGGCGCCCACGCCGGCGCCCACGATCGTGTTCTCGGAGATGGGCGTGTCGCGCACGCGCTTCTCGCCGAACTCCTCCAGCAGGCCCTGGGTGACCTTGAACGCGCCCTGGAAGACCCCGATGTCCTCGCCGATCAGGAAGACGCGCTCGTCGTCCTGCATCTCCTCGCGGAGCGCCTGGTTGAGGGCCTCGCGATAGCGCATCACGGCCATCTAGATGGTCGCCTCCTGGCCCGCGTGCCCGCGGGGGCGCGAAAACCGAGCTGACCAAGGACGCAGGCCGACGTCCATGCATGGAATGCATGGACGAAGCCGAGGACGAAGGTCAGCGAAGGTTTGCAGCGTCATCCGTGGGTGCGGGGGTCGGGAGGTGGCCATCTCTAATCCGCCCCTCCTTCTTCTTCGGGCTCGCCGGCCGCGACCTCACCCTCACCCTCGTCGCCATCCTCGCCGTCCCGTTGACGCCGCTTGCGAGCCTGGGCGTCGCCCACGCTCGCGTACGCGGCGCCTGCCTCCGCCAGCTCGTGTGGGAGCTGCCCGGTCTCGCGCTCCCGCTCCCCGCGATGGACCTCGGGCGAGCGTTCGTCGACGGACCACCATCCGCGAACCTGCTCGCCAAGCACGTAGACCTCGTCGTAGAGGGAGTCGAGGTCGGGGAACGGACTGTTGTCGGCGAACTTGACGGCCTCGTCGACCGTGGCGATGGCGTCCTCGTCGAGCTTCTTCAGTTCCTGCTCCGGAATCACGTCCTCCTCGACGAGCCGGTGGCCGAAGCTCTGGATCGGGTCACGGCGGCGCCACTCCTCCACCTGCTCCTTCGTGCGGTACTCCTCGGGATCCGCCATCGAGTGGCCGCGGAAGCGGTAGGTGACCGCCTCGAGCAGGTGGGGCTCGCGGTCTTCGCGCGCCTTGCGCAGCGCGTCCGTTGTGGCGGAGTGCACGTCGAGCACGTCCATGCCGTCGCAGCGCGAGCCGGGCACGCCAAAGCCCTCTGCCTTCCGCGACAGGTCCGTGACGGCCGAGTGACGCTCCAAGGAAGTCCCCATCCCGAACTGGTTGTTGATGACCATGAAGACGACCGGGAGCCTCCAGAGGGCCGCGAGGTTCATGGACTCGCCGAACGTGCCCTGGTTCGTGGCGCCGTCGCCGAACATGCAGAGCGTCACGTCCTCTGTCCCGAGATAGTCGGAGGCGAGCGCCAGGCCCGTGGCGAGCGGCAGGTTTCCGCCGACGATGCCGTAACCGCCCATGAAGCGGCGCTCGGAGTCGAACAGGTGCATCGAGCCGCCGTGGCCCTTGGAGCAGCCGTCCACGCGGCCGAAGAGCTCCGCCATGACGGCGCCGGCGGGCGTGCCGCGCGCCAGCGCCTGGCCATGCTCGCGGTACGTCGAGATCAGGTAGTCGCTCTCGCGCAGCGCCTGGGTCGCGCCGACGATCGTCGCCTCCTCACCGATCGAGAGGTGCAGGAAGCCGCCGATCTTGGCCTTCGCGTACATCTCGCCCGCGCGCTCCTCGAAGCGGCGAATGAGCATCATCTTCGAGAGCACGGCGACGCACGTGTCCTTGTCCGGCAGCGAGTGCTGCTTGGGCTGGCCGTCCGCCCGGCCGTTGCCCGTCTTCCTTCTCGAAGCGGCGGTTTCGCGCGCCATGCGCTTGACGTTACTCGATGGCCGAGGCAACTTCGGCCAGCCGGTCGTCACCCCAGAAGAGGCGCTTGCCGACCGCGATCGTGGGCACCCCGCGCACCCCCCGCTCGACGGCCTCCTCGGTCGCGGCACGCAGCCTCTCCTTCACCGACCGCGACTCGATGCCCTTCAGGACCGCTCGCGGGTGGAGCTCGCAGGCCGCCGCCGCGAGCAGGACGTTGTCGATCTCGGTGAGGTCGCGGCCAGCCGCGAATGCCTGCCGGAAGGCCGCGAGCGCGAACGCCACGACCCGGCCCGCCTGTTGGGCGAAGGTCGCCGCCCGCATCGCTACGAGAGTGTTGCCCGGCCACGGCTCCGGCCAGCGCACCGGCTGGAGACCGTACTCGGCCGCTCGGCGCTCTACCTCCGCCATGCCCTCGGCGCGCCGCTCGGTCGCCGCCCACGACCCGCCACCCGTGTGTTGCCAGATGCCGCCGAGCAGGATCGGCTGCCAGATCGGGACGACCGGCAGGACGGTGTTGACGCGCTCCGCCGCGAGGTACGCGTAGGGCGAGCCGAGATCGAAATAGAACACGGGTCGCTCGCTCGCACGGCCGGCGACCTGCTCAGGGGCGTCAGCCGTGGATGAGCCAGCCATCTGCGGCGCGCGCCGCTTCCATCACGGCCTCGGAGAAGGTCGGATGGGGATGCACCGTGCGGGCGACCTCGTGGAAGCCGCCCTCGAGCTCCTTCGCGACCACGAGCTCCGTGATCATGTCCGCGGCCTTGACCCCGACTATGTGGCCGCCCAGCAGCTCGCCGTACTTCTTCTCGCCGACGATCTTGATCATCCCGCCGCGGTCCCCGTAGACCGTCGGCGCGCCGACGGCGCCCATGGGGATCTTGCCGACCACGACGTCGTAGCCGGCGTCCTTCGCGGCCTGCTCGGTGAGCCCGAAGCTCGCCACCTGCGGATGGCAGAAGGTGGCGGCGGGGATCGCGCCGTAGTCGAGCGGCTCGGGGTCCCGGCCGGCTGCGTCCTCGACCGCGATCACGCCCTCGTCCGATGCCTTGTGCGCGAGCGCCGGGCCGTGGACGAGGTCGCCGATCGCGTAGACGCGGTCGGCCGAGGTCCGCATCCGCTCGTCCACCTCGATCAGGCCGCGATCGTCAGTTTTCACGCCGGCGTCGTCGAGCCCCAGCCCCTCGACGTCGGCCGCGCGCCCGGCCGCGATGCAGAGGTAGTCGAACTTTTTCGTCTCGCCCCCGAAGGTCAGCTCGACGCCGTCCTTCTTCGCCTCGGCCTTCTCGATGTTTGCGTCGGTCACGATGGTCACGTTCTGCTTGGCGATCTCGCGCGCGGCGGTACGTGCGATGTCCTTGTCCTCGAGCGGCAGGATCTGCGGCAGAGCCTCGAGCAGCGTCACCTCGGTGCCGAGGCGGCCCCACCCCGACGCGACCTCCGTGCCGGACGCGCCGGCGCCGATCACGGCGAGGGTGCCGGGGCGCTCGTTGAGCGCCCACGTCGTCTCGGTCCCGAGGACGCGCCCGCCGAACTCGAGTCCCAGCACTGGGTTGGGCACCGAGCCGGTCGCGAGCACCACGGCGCCGGCCTCGATCTCGCTGCCATCGAACTGGCCTCCGATCCGGACGTTGCCGTCGTCCGTCACGGCGCCGTGACCCTCGATGAAGTCGACCTTGTGCTTCTTGAACAGGAACCCGACGCCGTCCGTCAGGGTCTTGACCACCTTGTCGCGGTGCGTGCCGAGGACCTTGAAGTCCATTTCGACGCCGGTCGTGTTGACGCCGAACTCCTTGCCGTTCGCCGCCTCCGAGTAGACCTCGGCCGCTCGCAGAACGGCCTTGGCGGGGATGCAGGCGTAGTTGAGGCAGCGGCCGCCGATCCTGTCCTTCTCGACCACGGCCGTCTTCATCCCGAGCTCCGCAGCCCGGATGGCCGCGACGTATCCGCCGGGACCGGAGCCGATCACGATGCAGTCGTACTTGGACTCGGGCATGGGCGAGTCAGCCTATAAGAGCCTCTGTAACCGGCTCGGACCGGCTCACCTGCGCTCCGGCATCTGGATGCGCGCGAGCGCCTTGACGAGGAACCAGAACAGCGTGCCCGCCGCGGCGGCGATGGTGAGAGCGATCAGCGCGGCGAGCACGTTGCTCGCGCGGACCAGGAAGAGCGAGAAGAGCACGACGATGATCGCGAGGATCGCCTGCATGCCGAGCACGGCCCAGTAGCGCGCGCGCCACATGCCCCAGGCGGCGATCAGCATGAGGCCGCTGTAGGCGAGCACTCCCGCGTTCGGCTCCTCGCCGCCGATGTCGATTCCGAGGGCGAAGAAGAGAGCGTTGGCGAGCCCGAGCAGGATCGCGACGGCGGCCGCGACGGTGACCGCCGCCGGACGCTCGCCTTCGCGCAGCGGCTCGAGCCGGGCGCGCGCTTCCGCGTCCTTCCGCTCCGAGCGGGACGGCTCGGCCCGGGTCGGCGGCGCAGGGCGTGCGGGACGACGCTTGCGCTTGTTGCTAGCCCGCGCCAACGTAGGCCCGCTCCAGGGCATGTCGCAGCTCGGCCGCCGCCGCGCCGGGGTGGTTGGCATCGCGGACCGCCCGCACCGCGGCGATGCGCTGGGCGCCCGCGGCGGCGACCAGCGCCGCGTTCGTTCGGTCGATCCCACCGATCGCGAAGAAGGGCTTGGCACCGGCGGCGGCCGCATAGCGCACGAGCTCGAGCCCGACGGGCTCGAGCTCGGGCTTCGTGGCCGTCCGGAAGACAGGCCCGACCGCGAGATAGTCGGCGTCCGACTGACGGGCGGCGTCGACCTGCTCGACGGAGTGCGTCGAGACTCCGATCAGCAGCTCCGCTCCGACGGCCTCGCGAACGGCTGCGATCGACTCGTCGTCCTGGCCGACGTGCACGCCGTCGGCCCCGCACGCGAGAGCGAGGTCGGCGCGGTCGTTCACGATCAGCAGCGCTCCGTGCTCGTCGCAGCGGCGGCGGAACGCGCGCCCCGCCTCGACGATCTCGTCGTCGGCCGCGACCTTCTCCCGAAGCTGAACCATGTCGACCCCGCCGGAGAGAGCGGCGGGCAGCACGCCGGCCGCCGCCGCCTCGATCACGAGGTAGAGCCGCGCGCGGGAGAGCCGGTCGCGGCGGAGCTGTCCGACGTTCTCCGTCACGGCCCCGATCCTGACAGAGCCTAAGCCTGGCTCAGAGCCTGCCTCAGGACTCCTGGCGGGGGCGCCTGCCGACCCTGCGCTTGTCCCGCTCGTGGCGCGGACGTGCCTTCGGCTTCTCGCCGTCGGCGAACTGCGGGCGGACGGTCGCCTTCGCGACGCGGCTCTCGAGGCTCCCGCTCACGAACCGGTACTGGCGCCGGTTCGCGGCGGAGATGGTGAAGACCCTCCGGAAGTACCCGCGCGAGTTGAGCTGCAGCGTCCCGCCGGGCAGCGGCTGGAATCCGCCGCCGAGCTTCGACTGGACGGTCACTCTGCCGCCGGTTGCCGCGCGGTTCCCGCCGAAGATCTCGACCTTGTTGGGGGCCAACAGCCGGACGAAGAAGGGCAGCCGCCAGGCGTCGTACACGCGCGGCTTCTCCTTGCCGTTCGAGTAGCGGAGACCCGACTGGAAGCCGCTGAAGCGCCGGAACCCCGAGCGGTCGACCGCGTCGTCCACGAGCGGGTACTGCGCGATCGCCTTGACGCGCGGGTTGCGGAAGGCAAGCCACTCGCTCTGGCCGATGAACTCCGGCACGAGCCGCAGCGACGTGGCGAACGGGTCGGGCGGGCGCGTCTGCCAGCCGAACTCGCTCAGGTAGACCGGCGGCCGGCGAGTGCTGAAGCGCCGGCGCTTGCCGATCTTGTCGAGGGCCTTGGTCAGCTTCGAGAGCGTGTCTATCGAAGCCTCGTCGGGGCTCGGCGCCGAGTTGACGAGCAGGCCGCCGGCGAGCGTGTAGGGGTGGTAGGCGATGCCGCTCGTCCGGATCGGCTTGAAACCGGAGCAGCCACGGACTCGTGCGGCGCGGCCGCGGAACGGCCTGTAGCTCGGGTCGAGGCAGGTCGCCTCGCGCAGGAACTCGAGCGGCCGCACCTTGCCAGGGAACGTCTTACCGGAGCGCGCGAACGGGAGCAGGTTGCCGAACAGGATCGTGTCACCTCCGTGCCCGGTGCCCGCGAGCGCCGTCTGGCCGGCGAGATAGAGCGTGCGGTAGATGTGGGGCGAGATGGGCAGCCTGCGGTTCTTCCACTGCGGCGCGAGCCAGCCGGAGAGGTTCGGCTCGTTCCAGATCGACCACATCGTGACCCGCGGCAGCGCGTCGCCGGGCTGGCTCGCCGCGGACGCCGGGATCGGCTCGCAGCCCGGCGGGTAGGGCGGCTGCGCCGGGCACTGCTGCGGCGGCGGGGAGCCCCCTCCACCACCATCCGACGGTGGCGGCGCCTCCGGCGGAGGGGACTGCAGCTCGCGCTCGTCGGCGTACGAGCCCGCGTAGCGCTTGCCGACCGCGCGGACGAAGCGCTCGAACTCGACGGGATTCGGCCGGTAGGAGCCCTGCGACCGCTTCTGCACCGCCCAGTCCGGCGCCCGTGCGCCCAGCAGGAAGAAGACCTCGAGGCCGCGCTCGCGGGCGTCGCGAGCGAGCGAGTCGTACGGCGCCCATGCCGACAGTGCGTACTCGCCCGGATCGTCGCCGTTGAAGCCCGCAGGCTTGCGCGCGCCGGCCGGGGCGATCTCCCGCCAGTTCACCGTGACCTTGACGATCTCGGCGCCAAGCGACTTGATCTCGTCGAGCGTGTCGCGCCGGACCTTTGCCCCCTTCTTCAGGAGGCGGGCCTCGTCCTGGACGATCGAGCGCTGCGTCGGGCTGGCCTCGGCCGGTGCCGACCAGAGGGCGCAGAGGGCCGCTGCGCCCAGCAGCGGGATGGCGAGTCTGCGGAATCGCATCGGAAAGCGGGCGCCCATCGTAGCCACGCGGTTGGAACCGTTGCAGGGCTCAGATGTTGCGCAATGCCGCGCGGTCAGGTTTGGGGCTCCATGCGCCCAGGTAACACCCCCAGCAATGGGCATAGGGACGTCGATATTCCTGATCGCCGTCGGCGCGATCCTCAAGTACGCCGTCACGGCGGACGTCTCGGGGGTGGATCTCCAGACGGTCGGCGTGATCCTGATCATCGTCGGCGTCGTCGGCCTTCTGATCTCGCTCCTGTGGCTGTTCGTCTGGTCGGACCGGACGCGCCGGCCCGACGGCTACGACGACACGTCGCCCACGCGGCGCGTCGACCGCTACTAGAATCCCGTTGCTACGGGAGCTCGGGGAGACCGGGCTGAGAGGGCGGCTGGGTCGCCGCCGACCGTCGAACCTGATCCGGGTAATGCCGGCGTAGGGACTCTCGGCGCGACCCCTCCGCAGAGAACGGAGACGATGGTGAGCGCGACTCTGAGGCGCAGTGCCTACGACGTGGTCGTCGTCGGCGGCGGGATGATCGGGCTGGCGTCCGCGTGGCGTGCGGCGCAGCGAGGTGTCTCCGTGCTCGTGCTCGATCGCGACGCGCCAGGCGCCGGCGCCTCGGGCGTAGCCGCCGGGATGCTCGCGCCCGTCACCGAGGCCGAGTTCGGCGAGCAGCCGCTGCTGCGACTGAACCTGGACGCGGCACGGGCCTGGCCGGCATTCGCGGCCGAGCTGGCCGAGAGCTCCGGTGAGCCGTCCGGATACTCGGCGAGCGGGGCACTTGCCGTGGCCGCCGACCGCGACGACGCCGAGGAGCTTCGCCGCCTGCACGGCTTCCAGCGCTCGCTGGGGCTCGAGGTCGAGTGGCTCACCGGGCGTGAGTGCAGGCAGCTCGAGCCGGGCCTCTCGCCGCGCGTGCCCCGCGGCATCCTCGCGCCAGGCGACGGGCATGTCGACCCGCGACGGGCACTGGCGGCGCTCGCGATCGCGCTCGAGTGCGCAGGCGGGGAGGTTGCGAGTGGCGTGGCCGTCGACTCGCTGATCGTCGAGGAGGGGCGGGTGCTAGGCGTCGACACGGCGGCCGGCAAGGTAGCCGCCGGGGAAACGGTGATCGCGGCGGGGTGCTGGAGCGCGGAGATCGCCGGCGTGCCGGAGGACGCCCGCCCGCCCGTCAGGCCGGTGAAAGGCCAGATCCTCGAGCTTCGCCTTCGGGCCGGCCGGCCGCGCCTGGCCGAGCGCCTCGTGCGCACGCCGCGGTGTTACGTCGTCGATCGCGGCGACGGCCGGATCGCGATCGGGGCGACCGTGGAGGAGCAGGGCTTCGACACCGCCGTGACCGTCGACGGGGTCTACCGGTTGCTCGAGGCGGCCTGGGAGGTGCTTCCGGACGTCGGCGAGCTCGAGCTCGCCGCAGCGGCCGCGGGCCTGCGTCCGGGCACGCCCGACAACGCGCCGCTGATAGGCCGCGGTGGGCTGGAGGGGCTCATATGGGCGACGGGCCATTACCGCAACGGGATCCTGCTGGCGCCCGTCACGGCCGACGCGGTCGCGGACCTTGCGACGGGCGGCGAGCCGCGGGAGTCGCTGGTGCCATTCTCGCCCGAGCGCTTCGCGGCCGCGGTCCCTGGAGGCGCCGGATGAGAGTCACGCTGAACGGAGACCGGCTCGAGCTGCCGGACGCCGCGACCGTCGAGGCCGCGGTGGATGCGAGCGGCGCCCACGAGTCGCACCGCGGGCTCGCGGTGGCCGTCGACGGCGAGGTGGTGCCGCGCGGGCGCTGGGCCTCGACGGAGCTGCGCGAGGGGCAGCGTGTGGAGGTCGTCCAAGCGGTCCAGGGAGGCTGACGTGGGGCTGACGATCGCGGACCGCACATTCGCTTCCCGGCTGATCCTCGGAACGGGCGGGTTCCGCAGCCTCGAAGCGCTGGCCGCCGCGGCCGCCGAGTCCGGGGCCGAGATGGCGACGCTCGCCCTGCGGCGCGTCGATCCCGCCGCGCGCGGCTCGGTGGTCGACGTGCTCGAGGAGGCCGGCTGCTTCCTGCTGCCGAACACCGCGGGCTGCTTCACGGCCAGGGACGCCGTCAATACCGCTCGCCTCGCCCGCGAGGCGTTCGATACGGACTGGGTGAAGCTCGAGGTGATCGGCGACGACCGAACGCTGCTCCCCGACCCCTCCGAGTTGCTCGACGCGGCCGAGACGCTGGTCGGCGAAGACTTCGTCGTTCTGCCCTATACGAACGACGATCCGATCCTCGCCCGCCGCCTCGAAGACGCGGGTTGCGCCGCCGTGATGCCGCTCGGCTCGCCGATCGGCAGCGGCATGGGCATCCGCAACCAGTACAACCTCCGCCTCATCGTCGAGCGCGCAAGCGTGCCGGTCATCCTCGACGCGGGCATCGGCACCGCCTCCGACGCGTCGCTGGCGATGGAGATCGGCTGCGACGGCGTGCTGCTGGCGAGCGCGATAGCGCGTGCCGAGGACCCGGCTCGGATGGCCCGAGCGATGCGGCTCGCGGTCGAGGCGGGCAGGCTCGCCGCCGAGTCCGGGCGGATCCCACGCCGGCTCTACGGGGAGCCCTCGACGCCCACCGAGGGCGTGCCGGAGCTCACTTGAGCTCTGCCGAGCTCGACCACGCGCTTGCCGATCGCTTCCAGCGCGCGTTCGCGGGTGAGCTCCGCTTCGACGAGTCGTGCACGCCGGACGTGCACTACGAGGATCCGCTCTCGCCGGAGCCGCTCACGGGCCTTGCCGCGTTGACCGAGCACGCCGGGCGACTCCGCATGGCCTTTCCCGACCTGCGCCTGGAGCGCAGCGGCGAGCGCCTCGGAAACGAGTCGTTCGCGTGTCTCCCGTGGCGGCTGCTGGGCACCCACGACGGGCAGCTTGCGGCGCTGCCGGCCACGGGTCGCACCGTCGACGTGCGGGGCATCCACTACGTGCAGCTGGTCGATGCGCGGATCCGTCGCGCACGCGGTTTCTTCGACCTCTACGACGTCGCTGTGCAGCTCGGGCTGCTGCCTGGCCGCGGCACGCTGGGCGAGGCGGCCCTCCTACTGTTGCGCGGCTTCGGGCTCAGGCCCAGGACCTGAGCCTGACCCTGACACCTACTTGACGGTGATCGTCCCCTCCATGCCCTGCGCGGCATGGATCGTGCAGACGTACTTGATCGTCCCGGCCGTATCGAACTTCTGCTCGAAGGTGTCGCCCTTGGCCATGTTGCCGGTGCCGGAGCTGAAGTCCGGGCCCGGGCCGTCTGTCTTCGTCACGTCGTGATTGATGTCTTCGTCGTTCGTCCACTTGACGGTGCCGCCCTTGGCCACGGTGACGCTGGCCGGGTCGAACTTGATGTCCTTCTCCGAGACCTGGACCGTCTTGCCGCCCCCACCGGCCTGTGTCTCGGTCGTCTGCTGCTCCGTGGTCGTCTCAGCCGACCCGCCTCCGCCATTGTCGTCGTCGCCTCCGCCACACCCGGGCGCGACGAGCCCGAGGGCGAGGCTCGCCACAAGCAGTGCGAGCCATCTCTTCATCGCAGGTCCTCCTGGAGCGCCGGGGGTCTACCCGCCATGATCCCACCGCGGGACCGTTTATTCCGCGATCAGCAGCTCGAGCAGCGCCTTCTGCGCATGGAGCCGGTTCTCGGCCTGGTCCCATACCGCCGAGCGCTCGCCGTAGAGGACGCCCTCCGAGATCTCCTCGCCGGGGTGCGCCGGCAGACAGTGGAGTGCGATCGCGTCGTCCCGCGCGCGCGCCATCAGCCGCTCGTCAAGTCGGTAGGGCTCGAGCAGGCGGCGGCGCTCGGCCGCCTCGCCATCGTCGCCCATGCTCACCCAGACGTCGGTGTAGAGAGCGTGCGCGCCTTCCGCGGCAGCCGCGGGGTCGGTGGTCACCTCGGCACCCGAGCGGCGAGCGATCTCCCCGTCCGGTGCCAGCTCGGCAGGCGTCGCCACCACGACCTCGAGTCCCGCCATGCCACCCAGCAACATGAGCGAGGTGGCCACGTTGTTGCCGTCCCCTACATAGGCGAGCCTCTGTCCGCGCAGCTCGCGGAATCGCTCGCGCAGCGTGAACAGGTCGGCCAGCGCCTGGCAGGGGTGGTGAGCTGCGGTGAGCATGTTCACCACCGGCACCTCCGAGTAGCGGGCGAGCTCCTCGAGCTGCTCGTGCGCGCCCGTGCGGATCGCGATCGCGTGGACGTATCGGGACAGCACCAGCGCCGTGTCGCGCAGGGATTCGCCGCGGGAGAGCTGCATCTCTCCCTCGCGCAGCACCACCGGGTGGCCGCCGAGCTCGCTCACGCCGACCTCGAACGAGATGCGGGTGCGTGTGGAGGGCCGCTCGAATATCAGCGCGACGCTGCGGCCGGCGAGGGCGTTCGAGGCGGCGCGGTCGGCCTTCAGCTCGGCAGCCCGCCCCAGCAGGCTCTCAAGCTCGCTGCTCGTAAGCTCCTCCCCGGTGAGGAAATGGCGCGGCACCGGCGGATCGTAGTGCGCGTCCTCAGCTGGAACCTGTACCACGGGCGCGACAGGCCGCCGGATGGCACGCTGTTCACCACGCGGTCGCGTCTGCTGCGGGTGACCGAGGCAAACGCGACCCACGTACAGGTCAACAGGTCGCTGCTGAACGAGTTCGCGGACCGCCTCGCCTCCGAGGACTGGGCCTTCGCGCTGCTTCAGGAGGCACCGCCGCGATGGCTCTGGCCGCTCGTCCGGCGCTGTCGAGCCAGCGGGGTCTCCGCGCTGACCTCGCGCAACTTCGGGGCGCCGCTGCGGTTGCTGATCGCGGACCTGAACCCCGATCTGATCGGTGCGAACGAGGGAGGCTCGAACCAGCTCTTGGTGCGGCCGCCGTGGCGAATCGCAGAGGTGCGCCGCTTCACGATCGCCCGGCGCCCCGAGCGCCGCAGGATGCTGTGGGCGCGCGTGGAGCGCCGGGGTGGCGGCGCGGTCGCTGTGGCGAATCTGCACGCGACGACGGGCAACCCGGCGGTCGCGGGCCCGGAGGTGGAACGCGCCGCACGGCTCGCGGTCGAGCTCTCGGCATCGCTGCCGCTCGTGTTCGGCGGCGACCTGAACCTCAGACCGCGCCGCTCCCCGGACATCTTCGACCGGCTGCGGGACCGCCTCGGTCTCGCGCCGCCCACTGCACCGGACGCGATCGACCATCTGCTCGCGCGCGGGCTTCGGATCGTGGAGCCGCCGCGAGCGCTGCCGCCGGAGTGGCGGGAGCTCCCGTATGAGTACCGAGGCCGCCGCCTCGCGTTGCGGCTCTCGGACCACGCGCCGGTCGTCGCGACCTACGAGGTCCCGCGACTCGCGCAGGCATGAGATAGTCCCGCCTGACGCGGCGGGCGAGTCGCCGCCCCAGGGCGAGGAGGAAAAAGAGATGGCGCAAACAGGTGGTAGTTCGGGTAGGGGCCGGGGGGCCTCGAGCTCGCGGAGGTCGGGATCGACGGGGCGCAAGTCGACGTCGAACGCGCGCAAGACGGGCGGCTCCGCCCGGAAGAGCACGG
Source organism: Actinomycetota bacterium (assembly GCA_046729975.1). Taxonomy (GTDB): domain Bacteria; phylum Actinomycetota; class Thermoleophilia; order Solirubrobacterales; family Thermoleophilaceae; genus JBKPHS01. The sequence continues at coordinate 2,095 of JBKPHS010000102.1, read as the reverse complement.
CCCGCAAGTCCACGAGCACGGCCCGCAAGTCCACGGGCACCGCTCGGAAATCGACCAGCACCGCGCGGAAGTCAGCGCCCGCCCGCAAGCGCACCACCGCGGCCCGCCGCGGCGGGCAGGCACGCGGACGCCAGCAGACCGCGCAAGCCCGGGCCCGCCGAGCCGCGTCCGCGGCCACCCGGCCGGCGGAGGGGCTCGACTTCTCAGGCAAGAGCGTCGCCGACTTCCGCGACGCGCTCTCGAAGGGCGTCGTCCGGCCGCTCAACCTGGTGATGCTCACGCGCGACCGGATCGAGGAGGTCATGAACGACGCAGTCAGCCGCGGCCGCATGACCACGGACGACGCCCAGGACCTCGTCCAGGGCCTCGTCCGGCGGGGTCGCAAGCAGACGAACGACGTGCTGCGCGACCTCGAGCAGCTGCTTGGCCGGGGCCCGGGAGCCGGCGCGGCGCGTAGGCGCGGCGGCGACGCCGCGGGCCGCGCGCGGAGGCAGGTCGGGGAGGCGACGGCGCTAGCCCGCTCCCGCGCAAGGAGTGCGGCTGATCCGGTCCTCGCCCAGGCCGACCGCGCCCGGCGCGCCGCGGGCGTCGGCCCGAGCTTCCCGATCACGGGCTACGACGACCTGACGACGCCTCAGATCCAGAGCAGGCTCAGCGGCCTGACGCCCGCCGAGCTGCGCAAGGTGCGCGACTACGAGAAGCGAAACGCCAACCGCAAGACCGTCCTGAACGCGATCGAGACGAAGCTGGGCTAAGCCGCTCGCAAAGCCAGGTCGTCCACCAGCGTCGAGAACTCGAGGCCCGAGCCGGTGAGCTCGCCGAGCAGCTCCTCCGGGCCCATGCGCTGACCCTGGGCCCATAGGCCCCTGAGCAGCTCGCCGGCTCTGGGCTCCTCGAACCAGGCCTCGCCGAAGCGCTCGCGGAGGAGCCGGCGCAGGTGCGTCTCGAGCGCCCAGGCGCGCAGATAGCTGCCTGCGTAGAAGAAGGGGTCCACGTCGCTGAGCCAGGTTGCGGCTGGCCAATCCACGTGGAGCGCCTCGCCGAGGCGGCGGGCGTAGACCTCGCGAAGCGCGTCGAGCGACGGGGGATTCCCGTGCAGCTCCAGCTCGTAGGCGAGCTTCGCGGCGTACCGGCGCAGAAACACGAGCTTGGTCGCGCGCGCATGACTCGCGGCGGCCTCCAGTCGCTCGGCGCCGAGCGGCCGCTCGAGCCACTCGGGGCTCTCGGTCGTGTACTGGAAGAGGAACGCGAACCCCTCCGTGACCGCGTTGTCGCCCAGGTAGCGGTGCTCGAAGGGGAGGCTCGGGTCCACGTTCGCGTAGTGGTAGGCGTGCCCCGCCTCGTGGAAGAGCGCCTCGTAGTCGTCACGACCGCCGGTCGGCGAGATAACCAGGTAGACCTCATCCGGCACGCGCACCGGTGCGCAGAACGCGCGCGGCGACTTCTTGGGGCGCTCCTCCACGTCGAGGATCACGCGGCCGTCGCCGTCCGCAGGCAGCCCGAGGCCGCCGATCGTCTCCCGGAACGCGCCCATCAGCCGCTCGCGCGGGAACATCGCGTCGAGCGCCGGCGCTCGGAAGAATGCGGGCAGGTCGGAGCGTCGCAGGTGCGCGAAGCCGTAGCCGAGGTGCTCCTCGAGCGCAGGCTCGACGATGGGCTGGTACGACGGCTCGCTCGCCTCGAGGAAGGCGGCGGTCTGCTCGCCGAGCCGCCCGAGGTCGACGCCGGACAGCTCCTCGCACATCGCGCGCATGCTCGGCCACCCGAGCTCGCCCGCGAGCGCGTGCGAACGCTCGAGCATCTGCCGCAGCAGCGGGTTGAGCTCGCCTTCGGTCAGCTCCAGTCTCGCCGCCTCGAGCGCGGCACGGCGCTCGGGGTCGGGCTCGTTCGCCTGGACCACGGCCGCCTGGCGAAAGGGAATCTGGGTTCCGTCGAGCTCTACCTCGAGCGCGGACTCCCGTCTCGCCAGCTCGGCCTCCTCCGCCTTCGTGGCACGGCCGATGTGCCCCTGAGCGGCGAACTCGAGCAGCTCGCGAGGCCCGGACGCACGTAGCGCGTCCACGGCCTCGCGCGAGAAGAGCCCCGCGTGTGCGTC
>JBKPHS010000101.1:0-4528 GCA_046729975.1 Actinomycetota bacterium | reverse complement strand
AGGCTCGCCTCGCACTCGGCGCGAATCGAGCCCGGCCGCAGATCGCCGTACGGAGTCCCGTCCGGCCGGGTCTTCCGCCCGCACTTCGTACAGACGAACACCCGCCCCTTCAGCGCCCGCCCAACGATCTCCTCGGCATGCCCGACGCCATAGACCGCCGCGGTGTCGACCCAGTTGACCCCCTCATCCACCGCCCGCCGGATCGCCGCGACCGACTCGTCGTCATCGACCGGCCCCCACCCGAACCGCCACGGCCCCCCGATCGCCCAGGTACCAAGCCCGAGGCGCGTGAAAGCAGGCCCGGAGCGGCCCAGCCTCGCGGTAGGAAGGATCGGTTGCGCATCAGGAGGGGCCACTGCTTGTCGAGACGCTACCGGCGGGCCGACGCCCAGGCGTTCGAGGACCACGTCCGGTTAGCCGCCCAGGGCCGCGACCGGCGCGTGGTGGATCGTCCGCACTCGGTAGTCGGCGCCCGAGTAGTGCTTGGCGCCGCTCTCGTAGAGCACGTGGATCTCCCCGCCGGCGAAGACCATTCCCTCGGCCATGTTGGGGGCGGTGAGGCTGGGGCCGTCGCCGGCCGACCCCCGGCCGACCGACGTGATCTTGCTGTCGTTGTCTTCTCCGAACGACCGGCTGAAGATGAAGTGCCGGTCCGTGACGGCCATGCCCTGGGTGCGGGTCGGCACCAGGAATGCCGGGCCGGCCTGCGTGAGCCCGCCCAAGGCGTCGACGCGGTACGGGTGGGCAAACGCGGTGCCCGACCGCTTGAACTCCCCGACCCAGAGGTCGTTGCCGCGCACGCCGACGAACGACGACGCGCGGACGTTGTAGGTGCGGTCGGAGTCGACCGTCCGGCCCTCGGCGCCCCGCTCCAGAGTGCTGGCCGGGTAGCGGAAGAGCTTGCCGTTGGTGGCGACCCACAGATGGCCGGACTGGGTCATGCCGAGTCCGCCGACGTGGCCGGTGGTCCGAAGCAGCAGCGTCTTGATGTAGCGCCCGCTCTTGCGGTCGACGATCGCGATGCGGCTGGGGCCGCCGGCGGTGTCGTAGTAGCTGATGATCAGCGCGTCGCGCGCGGCCCAGTAGGTCAGGCCCTGCGGCACGAGGCTGGTTTCAAGGCCCGGAACGTTGGCTGGGCCGCGGTCGAAGACGTCGTAGTAGGCGCGGTAGCGCGGCGGGTCAGCGGCGCCGGCCAGCGCCGGCGCAGCGAGTGCGGCGACGGCCAGGACCGCCAGCACGCGGCGAAACGCCAATGCCATGGACATGGGTGGCTCCCTTCTCGTGGTGGACTCGGAGGCCAAGCCCCTTAAGAAGGGCGGAGCGCTCGAACTATTCCCGCCCGGCCGCGCGGAGGTCAGCCGACAGGAGGCAGCGGCAAGCGTGCGCTGATCCGGGTTCCCGCGCCGGGCGGACTCTCGACCTCGAGTCGCCCGCCCAGAGCATCGACTCGGTCGGCCAATCCGCGCAGACCGGTCCCGGATGCCGGGTCGGCACCGCCTGAGCCGTCGTCGACGATCTCGACATCGAGCGCGTCGGCCACGCGCGCGACGCGAACCCGGACCGCCTCGGCGTCGGCGTACTTGCGCACATTGGTCAACGACTCGGAGACGATGAAGTACGCGGCGAGCTCGACGTCGGCCGGGAGCCCGTCCGCGGAGACGTCGAGCGTGACCGGTATCTCGCATCCGACCAACAGCGATTCGAGCGCGCTTTGCAGCCCGCGCTCGGAGAGCGCCACCGGGTGCAGCCCGCGTGCGAGGTCCTGCAACTCGGTCTGTGCCGCGCTCAGCTCGTCGCAGGCGAGGCCAAGCACGTCGACCGCCTCACCACCGTCGCCGAGCCGGCGCTGCGCGAGCTTGAGCAGATTCGCAACCGCCACGAGCCGCTGCTGCGCGCCGTCGTGCAGGTCGCGGCCGACCCGCCGGCGCTCGGAGTCGGCGGCCTCGATCACACGCGCACGAGAGCGTCGCAATGCGGCCGCCTGGCGGCGACGTTCGAGCTCGGCCGCGGCCCGCGAGGCGAAGATCCGCATCGCCGCGACATCGTCATCCCCGGCCGCCATCGGTCCGGCGTCCATCACCGCCAGGTGACCGAGGTGGGTGCCATCGGACGCCCGCAGGCAGATCGCGAGGTAGCTCTCGAGGCCCATGTCGATCGCCGGCTTGGCCTCGGGAAAGCGCTTCGTCAGCGCGTTGGGGAACGCGACGACCGACCGCTCGACCACCAGCGCGCACGGCTTGCCGCCCGTCTCGTATTCGAACGGCTCGTCCATCCAGTCGCCCTCGTACCAGCCGCTGACCACCCGCACGTACTCCCCGCTGGGATCCGTGGCCTCAGCGACGAACACGAACTTCGCATCGAACGCCAGCGCGACGTGACGAACCAGCTCCCGAAGGAACGCATCCCCAACGGCACCGGCGGTCCCTTCCGCAACCGTGCGAAGGAGGTCCCGGCGAGCGAATCGCACGGGCCGGTCGGTGTCGACATCGAAGGACACGAACCCCCTACGGATAGAAGACCAGCTGGTGCGCGCTGGCCGCACACAACAGTGCCACCACGCTCCATGTCAGCGGCCAGCTCACGGTACGAAGAAACGCGGTCTCCCAGTGACCGACGCGAAGGACGTAGACGAGGATGAGCAGCAGCAGGACCCCATAGCAGGCGATCGCCACCCCGCTTGGGAGAGCCAAGCCGACGATCGGCGCAACGATCAAACCAAGCAGCACCCACGCCGCTATCGCCAGGACGTCGACCGAGAGGCTCGTACGCTCGCGCCCGGTGATCGTGATGAAGCCGGCAGCGCCAACCAGCGCCGCGGCCATGAACACCCCGAGCGGCCACCGCGAGTCGAAGCCGAAGATCCAGCTCGTCAGCTCGCCCCCGGCCCACAGCAGCAGCGGATCGATGACGCTCACGGCCACGTAACACGCGAACATGTCGCCCGCGGAATCCCAGGGATTCCCGAAGACAGGTCGACGGGGCACCAGCGCTGCCCTGAGCGCTGAAGGCTGCAGCGCCGCGCGGACCGAGCTCGTGCTGTCCTGTCCCATCTCCATGTCTCGTGCCTCCAGGAGGGATCGTACGGAACGGCGTGCCAGAGGCCGGCCACGCCAGGGGTTAGCTACGGTCAGGCGCATGATGGAGTGGCAGCTGCCGACGCTCGCCGATGTCCTTCTCGCGCGACGTCGGATCTCGGTCCACCTGCGTCCCACGCCGCTCTACCGTTACGCGAGCATCGACGAGCTTCTGGGCGCCGAGGTGTTCGTCAAGCACGAGAATCACCAGCCGATCGGCGCGTTCAAGGTGAGGGGCGGGGTCAACTTGATGTCCCAGCTCAGCCGGAGGAGCGCCAGCGCGGGGTGATCACCGCCTCGACGGGTAACCACGGCCAGTCGATCGCCTACGCGGCGCGTCTGTTCGGGGTGCGAGCGACGATCTGCGTTCCCGAGGACGCGAACCCCGTCAAGGTTGCGTCGATTCGCGGACTCGAGGCAGAGCTGATCTTCCATGGCCGCGATTTCGATGAGGCCCGCGAGCACGCCGAGGCCCTCGCCCGCGAGCACGGTTATCGCTACGTGCACTCCGGCAATGAGCCTCTGCTGATCGCCGGTGTCGGCACCGAGACGCTCGAGATCCTCGAGGAGCAGCCGGAGCTCGACGTAGTCGTCGTTCCCATCGGTGGCGGAAGCGGAGCGGCCGGTGCCTGCATCGTCGCGAAGACGCTCAACCCCTCCGTCCGAGTGATCGGTGTCCAGTCGGACGCCGCGCCGGCGGCATTCCGCTCCTGGCGGGAGCGGCGCCTGGTGGAGGATCGGACGAAGACGATCGCCGAGGGCCTAGCCACGCGCACGGCCTTCGAGCTGCCCCAGAGGATCCTCTGGCGCTGGCTTGACGATTTCGTGCTCGTCAGTGACGACGAGATCCGGGCAGCACAGGCCGTGATGATCGAAGCGACGCGCAACCTGATCGAAGCGGCAGGAGCGGCGCCACTTGCAGCAGCACTTCAATTAGGCCCACAGCTCGCTTCAAAACGCGTCGCCTTGATCGCGAGCGGCGGAAATGCAACCCGAGCCCAGCTTCTCGAAGTGCTCAGCGACGAGCGCAGGTGACATGCGACAAGCATCCCGCGCCGCCGCCCTGTCGCCCTCAGCCCGGGATGCAGGTCGCCAGCGCGGCAGCAGTGCGGTCCGGTCTGCCGAGCCACCGGCAACGCACGGGCGAGTCAGCGGCGCTTCTGCTTCGACGCGGACAGCGACCCGTCCGTGTCTACGGCACCGGCAGCGACCGCCTTGACGCCGGCGACGTACACCCAGGCGCACCGCCTGCCCGCGAGATCTGCGTGCTCCTGCATTAGTTCGAGCAACGGAGGGCGGGCGGGCTTCACTGAGCTGGTTGGCGTAGCGCGACCACCGCCCGGGCACGTGAAGATTGCGGCGGATGCTTCGTGCTCCGTCGAGCAACGATCGAGCTATGTGGCTCGGAGCATGTGCTCGGTGCAGTAGATGGCGCGCGCTTTGCGGCCCGGTCA
>JBKPHS010000100.1:0-29059 GCA_046729975.1 Actinomycetota bacterium | reverse complement strand
ACCGCAACGTTCCGATGCTGCGCGTGATGGAGGCGCTCGGATCGACAGTGCAGACCGTCGAGGACGGGCACTGGGTCGTGTACGCGCGGCTGCGGCGCGACGCCCGCCACGCCGCCTGAGGCTGAGGCGCTAGAGACCCCGGCCGAGCGGACATCCGCAGCGCTCGCAGCGCTGGCCCCGCGCCAGCAGGGCGGCCGCCGCGGCGCTGTAGTAGCGCGCGCCACACTTGGCGCATGCAAGCGCCCTTATCGCCCGGGGCCGGCGGCGCCGGGTGGGAGCCGAGTCGGAAGTCGGTGTCATTCGAGTCCTGAAACAACCGTACCAGTGGTTCGATGTGCGCCGCGAACGCGCGCACCCGCAAGAATTGTGTCCACCCGGCAGGAGGAAGCCCATGGAAGCAGCCGTCGAGACAGCCCCGGTCGACGCGAAGCCGCGCGAGCTCGAGTCCTTAAACCCCGCCACGGGTGAGCGCGTCGGCGCCGTTCCGACGCTCCTCCCGGAGGAGGTCCAGGCGGTGGTAGACGACGTGGCCTCGGTGCAGCCCTTCTGGGCGCAGCTTCCGATCGCGGACCGCGCCCGCTACATGCGCCGCGCCGCACAGGTGATCATCGACGACATCGAGGATCTCGCGGCTCTGCTCAGCCGGGAGCAGGGCAAGCCGATCAACGAGGCCTACGTGATGGAGCTCCTGCCGACGATCGACGCCCTCCACTGGATTGCGCGCAACGCGGAGGAGATCCTCGCCGACGAGAAGATCAAGACGCCGCAGGTCTTCCTGATCCAGAAGCGCAACCACTTCTCGTACGACCCGCTTGGCGTCGTGGGGGTGATCGCGCCCTGGAACTACCCCTGGTCGATTCCCTTCGGCGAGGTGGCCATCGCGCTCGCCTGCGGCAACGGGGTGGTCCTCAAGCCGGCCTCGCTCACGCCGCTGATCGGCCAGAAGATCCAGGAGGTGTTCGAGCGCGCAGGCGTGCCGGAGGGGCTCGTCAGGACGGTGCACGGCGGCGGCGCGGTCGGCCGGGCACTCGTCGAGTCGAGCGCCGCGAAGATCTTCTTCACGGGATCGGTCGAGGTCGGCCGCGGCGTGGGCGTGGCCTGCGCCGAGCGGATGAAGGGCTGCGTGCTCGAGCTGGGCGGCAAGGATCCGCAGGTCGTGCTCCCCGACGCGAACCTGGCAAACGCGATCTCCGGCTGCCTCTGGGGCGGCTTCGCGAACGCCGGCCAGACCTGCTCGGGCATCGAGCGCGTCTACGTGCACCGTGAGGTGGCCGACCGCTTCGTCGAGGGCGTGGTCCGCGGCGCCCGCGAGCTGCGCGTGGGGGATCCCCTGTCGGGCGACACGGAGATCGGCCCGATGGTCTCGCGCGACCAGTTCGAGCTCGTCAAGGAGCTGGTGGACGACGCGGTCGCGAGCGGCGCCGAGCTGCACTGCGGCGGCCCGGTCGACGTGCCCGGGATGAGCGGTCACTTCTACGCGCCCGCCGTGCTGACCGGCGTGACCCATGACATGCGCATCATGCGCGAGGAGATCTTCGGCCCCGTCGTGCCGATCGTGACCGTGCCTGACGAGGAGGAGGCGATCCGGCTCGCCAACGACTCCGAGTTCGGCCTCGGCGCCTCAGTCTGGACGCTCGACCGCGGAAAGGCCGAGCTGATCGCCAGGCGCCTCCAGGCCGGGATGGTCTGGATCAACGACCACATGTACTCGCACGGCGCCTGCCAGTGCTCCTGGGGCGGCGTGAAGCACTCGGGCCTCGGCCGCTCGCACTCGAAGTTCGGCTTCTACGAGTGCGTAGACATCAAGCTCGTGTCCTGGGAGCCGTCGCGCACGCGCGACTTCTGGTGGCATCCCTACGACGGCTCGCTCGCCAAGGCGATGCGCGCCTCGGCGCAGCTGCTCTACGGGCGCGACGCGGACAAGCTGGGCGCGCTGCGGCGCGGCGCCGTGCCGATCGCCAGGCTCGGCGCGAAGACCCTGCGCGACGTCTTTCGGAGCTAGTCGCTCAGACCAGCAGGTCGCCCTCGCGCAGGACCTCCTGTCCGTCCACCTCGACGCTCGGGCGGGTGACGACGCAGTCGAGGTGGATCGGCACCTGCACGGTGCCGCCGATAGCGGCTGAGGCGCCGAAGGCGACGTGAACGGTGCCGAGGATCTTCTCGTCCTCGAGCACCAGGCCCGTGAGCGTGGCCCGCTCGTTCGTTCCAACACCTAGCTCGGCGACGTTCGTGCCCTCGGGGCCGTGCGCGCGAAGCAGGTCCACGAAGCGCTTGCCAAGCTCCCCGGAGGCCGCAACCAGGTGGCCCGCCTCGACCGTCATGTCGACGGGCTTCTCAACCCGGCCGATGGCCGCAAGCGAGCCGTCGATCACGAGCCGGCCTTCGGTCCGACCCTCCACCGGCGCGATGAAGCCCTCACCGCAGGGGAGGTTGCCGAAGGCTCCCTCGTGACGGAGGTCCCCGGTGTCGGCGATTCCGCTGCGCCCCTCGAGCGCCACCCGCAGGTCGCTTCCGTTGGCGCACCTGATCTGCGCCTCCGATCCGGCTGTCAGGACGTCGGCCACCGCGTGACTGCGGCGCCGCAGCTCCTCCATGTCGGCGCTCATCACCCGCGCGAGCATGTCCTCGGTTACGCCCGGGAGAGTGGCGATTCGCACGCCGCGCTCCGTCGCGGCCCGCCGCGCAGCCGTATGGCTGAGCGAGCGCGAGGTCGGCGCGAGCACCGCGCCCGCGGCTGCCATTGCCCCCGCGACGGTTGCCGGCGGCTCGGTCCCGTCGGTGGCGCGCTTCTCCATCAGCGCCAGCACCGCGTCGGCGCCGGCGAGCTCGCCCTCCTCGCGCAGCCGCTCGGCAAGGTCGCGGGTCTCCGGGTCGCAGACCACGAGCAGCTCCTCGCCGCCCGCCACGCCCAGGCAGTCCCGCACGACCGCCCTGATGGCGCGCTCCAGATCGCCCATGTCCCGAGAGCCTAGACTTGGACAGCCATGCCCGCTCAGGCCTACGCAGGAAAGGAATGCGTCTGCCAGCTCCGCAGGGACATCTGCGACCAGAGCTGCGTGCAAGGCATGCTGGACACGCCGTTCTACATCGCCTGCCTCAGGCTCGCCGGCCGCCGCTGCGTGGTCGTCGGCGGCGGCGACGTCGGGCTCGAGAAGGTTGAGGGGCTGCTCGCCTGCGACGGGGACGTGACGCTGATTTCCCCGGATGCGATCGACCCGCTGCGCGACCTCGCGGACGAGGGCTCGATCCGGTGGGAGCGCCGGGAGTATGCGGGTCCGGAGGACCTCGAGGGCACGTTCATGGTGATCGCCGCAACCAGCGACACGGATGTGAACATCCGCGTCTACGAAGACGCGGAGCGCCGGGCGATGCTGGTGAACGTCGTGGACGTCCCGCCGCTCTGCAACTTCATCCTGCCGGCGATCTTCCGGTCCGGCCCGCTCGCCATCGCGATCTCCACGGCCGGGGCGAGCCCGGCGCTCGCGAAGCGCATCAAGGCGGAGATCGCCGAGGAGTACGGCGATCCGTACGCGCGTCTCGCGGAGGTGCTCAACGAGGTGCGCGGGTGGGCCAAGGCCACGCTGCCCACGTACCAGGACCGCAAGGAGTTCTTCGAGTCGATCGTGAACGGCGACCCCGACCCGGTCGAGCTGCTTCGGGAGGGCGACGAGCAGGCGGTGCGCGACCTCATCGCCGCTGCGCAGCGCTCGGTTGCGCCCGCTTAGGGCCTTAGCCATCGCCGAGCTCTCTCACGTCGACGACGAGGGCCGCGCCCGCATGGTGGACGTGGGCGGCAAGGCGGTAAGCGACCGCCGCGCGGTGGCCGAGGCCGTGGTCCTGATGGCGCCCGACACCGCGCAGGCGGTGGCCGCCCGCGACGCGCCGAAGGGCGATGTGATCGGCGCGGCCCGGATAGCGGGGATCCAGGCCGCCAAGCGGACGGCCGACCTCATACCGCTCTGCCATCCGCTGCCGCTGTCGTTCGTCGACGTGGCGATCGCCGTCGACCCGGGCGCGGGGCGCGTCGCCGTCCAGGCGGAGGCCCGGACGAGTGCGCAGACGGGCGTCGAGATGGAGGCCCTGACCGCGTGCGCGGTCGCCGCGCTGACCGTCTACGACATGGTCAAGGGCCTCGAGCGCGGTGTCGAGATCGGCGAGCTGCGATTGCTCGAGAAGACGGGCGGCAAGGAGGACTGGCGCCGCCCGGCATAACCTGCGCCCGATGCGCGCGGCCGTTCTGACCATTTCGACCTCGGTCTCGCGCGGCTCGAGCGAGGACGTCTCGGGCGCGGCGCTCGTGGAGCTCTGCGAGCGGGCCGGGCTGGAGGTGAGTCATGAGATCGTGCCCGACGAGCGGGAGGCGATCGCGGGCACTCTCAAGCGCCTGGCGGACAACGAGGGCGTGCGCTTCGTGTTCACAACGGGCGGGACGGGCCTGACCATCGACGACGTCACGCCGGAGGCCACGCGGGACGTGATCGAGCGGGAGGCGCCCGGCTTCGCGGAAGCGATCCGAGTCGAGTCCCGCGAGCACACTCCGCTCGGGATCCTTACGCGCGGGATATCGGGGGTGCGCGGGCGCACGCTGATCGTGAACTTCCCCGGCTCGCCGAAGGGCGTGCGGCAGTCCTGGCCGGTGGTCGAGCCGACGCTCCGGCACGCCGCGGAGACGCTCGAGCGTGAGTGAGCCGGCGCTCGCGCTCGCGGGCGTGGAGCGGCGCTTCGGAGAGCGGTTGGCACTCGCGGGGGTGAGCGTGGAGCTGCAGGGGGGCCGCAGCCTCGTCGTGTTCGGTCCGAACGGCGCCGGCAAGAGCACGCTGCTGCGAGTGATCGCAGGCCTGCTGCGGCCCCACGCGGGGAGCGCGTGCGTGCTCGGCGCCGAGCTGCCGGCGGAGACTTGGCGCGTGCGCGGCCGGATCGGCTACATCGGGCACGAGCCGCTGCTCTACCGCGAGCTCTCGGGACGGCAGAACCTGCGCTTCCAGGCCCGCCTCTACCGCGTGTGCGAGCAGCGCGTCGAAGAGGTGCTGCGGGCTGTCGGCATGGAACGGCGCGCTAACGACCCGGTGCGCGAGCTCTCGCGCGGAATGGTTCAGCGCCTGGCAGCCGCGCGAGCCGTCCTCCACGACCCGCCGCTGCTGCTGCTCGACGAGCCCGGTGCCGGACTCGACCCCGGCGGGGCCGAGCTGCTCGAGCCGCTGATCGGCCGCTCGAGCGGCCGTAGCCGGGTCGTCGTCACCCACGACGTGGAAGGTGGACTGGCGCAGGCCGATGTCGCGCTGGGGCTGCGGGCCGGCCGCCAGGCCTTCGCGGGCCCGGTAGATGCCGCGCGCGTGCGAGAGCTGTTCCGGTGATCGCCACGGCCGCGGCGATCCTCCGCAAGGACCTCGCGATCGAGCTGCGCACGCGCGAGTCGGTCCCCGCGATGGCGCTCTTCTCGGTCACCGTCTACGTGCTCTTCCACTTCGGGCTCGACCGGGACTCCCTCGACGGCGGCCTGGCGTCGGGCGTCCTCTGGGTCACGCTGCTGCTAGCGACCGTCCTCGCCGTGAACCGGCTGTTCGTGACAGAGCGCGAGGAGGGAGGCCTCGACGCCCTGCTGCTCGCGCCGATCGACCGCACGGCGGTGTTCGTGGCCAAGGCGACCGCGCTGCTGCTCTACCTGCTGCTGCTCGAGGTCGTGGCACTACCCGCCTTCGCGCTGCTCGTGCTCGGGCCAGACCTCCTCGACGCCTTCCCCGCGCTTGGCGTGGTGATCCTCCTCGCCGACGTCGGCCTGGCCGCGGTCGGCGCTCTGGTTGCGGCGCTCGCAGCCGAGACCCGCGCCCGCGACCTGATCGTGCCCCTGCTGCTCCTGCCGCTGCTCGTGCCCGTGATCATCGGCGCCGCGAATGCCACGGAACCGCTGCTCATCGGCGCCCAGCAACCCGAGGACCTTGGCAAATGGCTGGCCGTGCTGGGGCTCTACGATATGGTCTTCGTGCTGGTCTCAGTCGCCGTTTTCGACTATCTCCTGGAGGACTGACCCTTGTACGGCCAGGGGCTCAGAGCCCTCTCCATAGCCAGCCTCGTGACGCTCTCGGCGGCCTTCGCGCTGGTGTTCTTCTACGCCCCGCTCGATGCCGACCAGGGCTTCGTGCAGAAGATCTTCTACGTGCACGTTCCGATGGCGATCGTGTCGCTGTGCGGCTTCGTGGCCGGCGGGATCATGGCGATCAAGCACCTGCGGAGCGGCGATCGGTCCTGGGACCTGCGCTCGTACGTGGCGATCCATCTGTCGATCATTCTGGGCGTGGGCGTGCTCGCCACGGGCGCGATCTGGGCCAAGGCGTCCTGGGGCCACTGGTGGGTCTGGGACGAGCCGACGCTCGTGTCGTTCCTCATCGTCTTCCTCCTCTACTGCACCTACCAGCCGCTGCGATTCTCGATCGAGGATCCCGACCGGCAGGCGCGCTACGCGTCCGTCTTCGCGATCGTCGCGGGCGCCTTCGTGCCGCTCAACTTCCTCGCCGTCAGGCTCGCCGAGTCGTTCACCCACCCGCGCGTGCTCTCGCAAACCGGCGGCAACCTGCCCGGCGAGATGCGACTCACCTTCCTGGTCGCGCTCGCGGGCATGGCGCTCCTGTTCGCGACGCTCTGGAAGCTCGAGCTGACCGCAAAGCACAGCTCTGCCCAGCTCGGGCGACTGCGGCGCCGCATCGAGCAGGCCTTCGACGAGCAGGCCGGGGCAGCGGCGGCGACGCCGACATCCACCGTCCCGGCCAAGCCCGACTGATGCCCGCCCTCCCGCTCGACGAGGCCGGCAAGTACGTTGCCGGCGCCTATGTCGTCTTCGTCGCGCTGATTGTGGTCTACGTGGCGATCATCGGAGCCAAGATCGCTCGTATCGAGCGCGAGGTGGAGACGTTGCACGAGTTGATGGACAAGCGCGCGCTGTGACGGGTCAGCTCCTCGCGCTCGGCATCTCGCACAAGACCGCGCCGGTGGCGCTGCGGGAGCGGCTGGCGCTACCCGAGGGCCGTGCCGCCCGCGTCCTATCCGAGCTCGTGGCTCGAGACGAGATCCTCGAGGCGGTGGCCATCTCCACCTGCAACCGGACCGAGCTCTACCTGCTCGCCGCAGACGCGGTGGACGCCGAGAGTGCGGCGCTCGGGGAGCTCTCGCGCCAGGCCGGCATCCGGCCCACCGAGCTCCTCGGGCGCCTCTACTCCCTGCGTGGCGCCGATGCCGTGCGCCACCTCTTCTCGGTCACCGCGGGCCTCGAGTCGATGATCGTCGGCGAGGCGGAGGTTCAGGGTCAGGTCAAGCGCGCCTATGAGCTGGCTCTCGTGGAGGGCGCCACCGGGCCGCTCACGAACCGGCTCTTCCGCGACGCGCTGGCCGCGGGCAAGCGCGTTCGCACCGAGACCGCCATCAGCCGCTCGCGGGTGTCGGTCTCGTCCGTCGCGGTTGACTTCGCTCGGGATCTGCTCGGCGAGCTCGAGAGCCGGCGCGTGGTGATCGTGGGGGCGGGCGAGAACGGCGAGCTCACCGCGCAGGCGCTCAGCGAGAAGGGCGTCGAGACGGTTGTGGTCGCCAACCGGCGCTACGACCGCGCGATCGGGCTCGCGCAGCGCTTCGGCGGCGTCGCCGTGCGCTTCGACGACCTGCCGGCGCAGCTGGTCGAGGCCGACATCGTCGTGAGCTGCACCGCCTCGCCGCATCAGATCGTGGACCGTGATGAGCTCGGACTGGTGATGGAGCAGCGCGGCGGACGGCCGCTGCTCCTGATCGACATCGCGGTGCCGCGCGACGTCGATCCGAGCGTGCGTGAGCTGCCCGGAATCACTCTCTACGACATCGACGACCTCCAGCGCGAGGTCGCCCGCAACATGAGCGGCCGCGAGGCGGAGGTCACACGGGCGCAGTCGCTCATCGCGGAGGAGGTCGAGCGCTTCGACGCTTGGCTGGCGAGCCTCGACGTCGTGCCGACCATCTCGGCGCTGCGCGACCGCGCGGACGTCATCGTCGACCAGGTGCTGCACGAGAACGAGGGCCGCTGGGAGTCGCTCTCGGAGGAGGACCGCCGCCGGGTGGAGCTGCTGGCGCGAACGGTCGTCAAGCGGCTGCTCCACGAGCCCACGCTCCGGATGAAGCGCTCGAGCGAGGAGGACTCCGCATACGTGTACGTCCAGGCGCTGCGGGAGCTGTTCGGGCTGGAGCCCGGCCACGGGACCGCCGCGCCCCGGACGGCGGAGATCGCCTCGCTCGCCGAGCGGCGCGAGCGCAAGCGGCCGAGCTAAGGAGCCCTCTCAGCGTGAGTGGGATGCTGTCGCACGATGACTCGCTTCATCGCGTCGCGCTGATCGTCCCCAGCTCAAACAGCACCATGGAGACCGAGGTCCCCTCGCTGTTGCGCGAACGCGAGCGCGAGCGACCACAGGACAGGTTCACCTTCCATAGCGCACGCCTGCGGATGCAGCACGTCACGCCGGAGCAGCTGCGCGCGATGAATGCGCAGACCGAGCGCGCGACCGCAGAGCTCGCGGACATGCGACCGAGTGTCGTCGCAACGGCTTGCCTAGTCGCGATCATGGCGCAGGGCCCCAAGCACCACTGCGTGGTGCAGGGCGAGATCGAGTCGGTTCTCGAGCGTGAGAACGCACCGGCGCCGGTGGTCTCCTCAGCGGGCGCTTTGGTAGATGCGCTTCATGCCCTCGGCGCCCGCCGGATCGCAATGGTCACGCCGTATCTCAAGGACCTCACGCGGCTCGTCGCCGGGTACATCGAGGACGCCGGGATCGAGGTCGGCGACGCACTCAGCCTCGAGGTCTCCGACAACCAGGCTGTCGCCGCGCTCGATCCGGAGGACCTCAAGGCCCACTGGAAGCGCCTCGACTTGCGTGATTGCGATGCGCTGGTGCTGTCGGCCTGCGTGCAGATGCGCTCGCTAGCGGCCATCGAGGACGTCGAGCGCCGCACCGGACTGCCGACGCTCTCCGCTGCCACGGCAACGACGTGGGCGATCCTGCGCGCACTCAACATCGAGCCGGTCGCGCCGGGCGCGGGCGCCCTCCTCGGCTCTGCGCCCGAACCCGTCGCCTAGCCCGCCCTCCTCATGGACTACGGAGCGCATCTTCCCCTGCTCGAGTTCGATGGCCCGCGACGGACGCTCGCCGATCTTCGCGCCTACGCGCGCTGCGCCGCCGGCCTCGACTACCGGTATCTGTGCGCGAACGACCACCTGCTCTTCGGTCGCCCCTGGCTCGACGGGCCCACGGCGCTCGCCGCGACGATCGAAGCGTCGGCGGACATTACGCTCGCCACCACCGTCTGCCTCCCCGTCATTCGCGGTCCCGTGCAGAGCGCGAAGGTGCTCGCCGCGATCGACCTCCTTTCGGGCGGCCGCCTCGTGGCCGGGGTCGGGCCAGGATCTTCGGCTCGCGACTATGCCGTGATCGGGGTGCGATTCGAGGAGCGCTGGCAGCGGTTCGACGAGGCGATCCGTGCGCTGCGCTCGCTGCTCGGCGACAAGGCGGACAGCTTCGTAGGGACCTTCTACTCAACCGAGGGCCTTTCCCTCGAGCCGTCCCCCAGTAGCCCGGCGGGACCGCCCATCTGGGTCGCAAGCTGGGGCTCGCCCGCCGGTCTTCGCCGTGTCGCTCGTCTCGGCGACGGCTGGCTCGCGTCTGGCTACAACACGACCCCCTCCGGATTCCGAGCGAGCCTCGCGCTCTTGTACGAGCAACTCGAGGCAGCAGGACGAAGCCGCGAATCATTCCCGAACGCGATCGCCACGATGTGGCTCTACGTGTGCGAGACCCATCGGGACGCCGAGCGCATGCTGGAAGTTCTCGCCACGGTGCTCAACCGCCCAATCGAGGCGCTGCGCGATCTCGCGCTTCCGATCGGACCGGCCGAGCAGTGCGCCGAACGAATGCCTTCCAGGACGCCGGCGCACAGCGCATCTTCGTCTGGCCACTCGCCGAGGAGCTGCATCAGCTCGAGCGCTTTCGCCAAGACGTGGTGCCGCTCGTGTCCGCCGCCTAGGCGACGCAAGCGGGGACGGCTATCCGAGCGCTCGCGCGATAGCGCGCCCTGCCGTGCGGCCGCTGAACAAGCAGCCGCCGAGGAAGGTGCCCTCGAGGGCGTTGTAGCCGTGCATGCCGCCGCCGCCGAAGCCCGCGCATTCGCCGGCCGCGTAGACGGCCTCGAGCACGCTGCCGTCGGGCCGCAGGACCGCGCCGTCGAGGTCGCACTGAATGCCGCCGAGGGTCTTGCGCGTGAGAATGTGCAGCCTCACCGCGATGAGCGGGCCGGCCTTCGGGTCCAGCAGGCGGTGCGGCTTGGCAACGCGCTGGATACGGTCGGGGATGTACCTGCGCGCGCTGCGAATAGCGGCGACCTGCGAGTCCTTGGTGAACGGGTTGTCGATCTCGCGGTCGCGGGCAACGATCTCGCGCTCGATGTCTTCGTAGTCGAGAAGCGGCTCGTCGGTGATCGCGTTCATCCGCTGGACGAGCGTGCGCAGGTCGCGCTCGACGATGAAGTCCGCCCCGTGGTCCATGAACTTCTGGATCGGAGTGGGAACCCCGGGCAGGATCCGCTGCTGGATCGTCAGCTTGACGTTCCTACCGGTGAGGTCCGGGTTCTGCTCCGAACCGGAGAGCGCGAACTCCTTCTCGATGATCTGGCGGGTGAGGATGAACCAGGTGTAGTCGTAGCCGGTCGTCCCGATGTGCGCGAGCGTGCCAAGCGTGTCGAAGCCGGGGAACAGCGGGACCGGGAGCCGCTTGCCGGTCGCGTCGAGCCAGAGCGACGACGGGGCCGGAAGGATGCGGATGCCGTGATGGCTCCAGACCGGATCCCAGTTGCGGATGCCCTCGACGTAGTGCCACATCCGGTCTGAGCCGATCAAGTGGCCGCCCGCTTCCTGCGTGATGCCCAGCATCCGGCCGTCCACGTGCGCGGGCACGCCGGAGATCAGGTTCTTGGGCGCGGGGCCGAGACGCTCGGGCCAGGCTTTGCGCACGAGGTCGAAGTTCGCGCCGATGCCGCCCGAGCTGATCAGGACGGCCTGCGCCGTGGCGCCGAACTCGCCGACGACCTCACGTGAGCTGTCCTCGCCGCGCGCGACCGCCGAAGGCGCGAGGATCGAGCCGCTGACCCCGTTGACCACGCCGCCGCTCGAGCTCAGCGCGTCGACCCGGTGGCGGAACGTGTGGATGACCCTGCCTGCGTCGCGGTGCTCGGCGACGCGCCGCAGGAACGGCTCGAGCACGCCCGGGCCCGTGCCCCACGTCAGGTGAAAGCGCGGCACCGAGTTGCCGTGCTCGGTCGCGTGGTGCCCCCCGCGTTCGGCCCATCCGGGGGTCGGCATCAGGCGTACTCCCATGTCGTGTAGCCAGCGGCGCTTCTCGCCGGACGCGAACTCGACGTAGGCGCGCGCCCACTTTCGCGGCCACTCGTCGTCGGGGCGGTCGAACTGGGCGCTGCCGAGCCAGTCCTGCCACGCGAGGTCGAAGGAGTCCTTGATGCCCGCGCGGCGCTGCTCCGGCGAGTCGACGAGGAACAGCCCGCCCAGTGACCAGAACGCCTGCCCGCCGAGCGATACCTCGGGCTCCTGGTCGAGCAGCAGGACGGTCCTGCCGGCATCCGCCAGTTCGGCGGTCGCCGTCAGCCCGGCGAGTCCGGCACCGACGACGATCACGTCGGCGTTGAGGCTGTCGTCGCTCATCGGCGGCGCAGGAGCCTATGCCCGGAGCGCCTCGAGCTGCTCTGTGGTGTCCACGTCGTCAGGGCTGCAGAGGTGGCCGGCCTCAACCTCGCGCACGTTCATGGTCTCGAGCAGCTCCCTGGCGCCGGCGTCTCCGCGGAGCTCCGGCAGCCGCTTGAAGAGCGAACGCGGCAGAACCACTGGATGCCCGGGGACGCCGCCGTAGACCGCGCGGGTCGTCCGCCAGCGCTCGTCTCGGGTGAGCGCCTCGTGGAGCACGTGCGCGATCACCTCCGGAGTGATGCGCGGCTGATCGCCGAGCGTGATCAACGCGGCCTCCACGTCGCCGAGCGCCTCGATGGCCGCGCGTAGCGAGGCGGACTGGCCGCTCTGCCAGCTCTCGCAGACCACGGGGCGGGCGCCCAGCAGATCGACTCGGCGCTGGATCTCGTCGGCGCGCGCGCCAAGCACGACCACCACGGGGTCGAGCGCCGGCACGCACATCACGGCCTCGACCGCGTACTCGAGCAGCGGACGTCCGTCGAGCTCCGCGAGCTGCTTCGGGCCCCCGAAGCGGCGGCCCTCGCCGGCCGCGAGGACGACCCCGCCGATCACTCGACGACCCACTTCTGATCCTGCGACAGCACGTGCCTCACGCGAGCCTCCTTGCAGCACCCACAGGCTAGCTCGCGACGCCGGCGTGCTCGGGGACGCGGTCTGTGCGCGCCAACGGCGCGGTGACGCCAAACTTTCGGCCATGGCCTCGGGCTCCCAAGACACGCTGCGCCTCGGCACGCGCGGCAGCGCGCTAGCGCTCGCGCAGGCCGAGCTCACGGCACGAGCGCTGGCGGAGGCCGCGTCCGGCCTCGAGGTCGAGATCGTCCCGATCACGACGTCCGGTGACGGAGCCAACCGGCGCACCGCGCCGCTCGGCGACAAGTCGCGCTTCGTCAAGGAGCTGGAGGACTCGCTGATGCGCGGCGACGTGGACCTGGCCGTGCACTCCGCGAAGGATGTGCCCGGCGCTCTCCCGGACGGGCTCGCGATCGTCGGCGTGCCCGAGCGCGCGGATCCGCGCGACGCCCTCTGCGGCGCGAACTCGGTCGCTGAGCTGCCGGAGGGAGCGAGTGTCGGCACGAGCAGCCTGCGGCGGCGCGCGCAGCTCCTTGCCCTCCGCCCGGACCTTCACGTGGAGGACGTTCACGGCAACGTGGACACGCGCCTTGGGCGCCTCGCGCGGGGCGACTTCGATGCCCTGGTGCTCGCCGCGGCCGGTCTCGCGCGGCTCGGGCGCGACGAGGGGGAGCCGCTGCCTGTCGACGACCTGACGCCCGCCCCGGGACAGGGTTGCCTCGCACTCGAGGCGCGCTCGGACGACGAACGCGCCGCCGAGCTCGCCCGGCTCGTCACCGACCGCCCCGCCCTCCTGCGCCTCACCGCCGAGCGTGCGGTCGTGAGCGGCCTCGAGGCGACCTGCCGCACGCCCGTCGGAGCGCACTCCGAGCTCGACGGCGACCGCCTGGTGCTGTCGTCGTTCGTCGGCTTGCCGGACGGGTCCACCTGGATCCGTGACGCGGTCGAGGGCGACCTGGAGGATCCCGCGGCGCTCGGGGCCAGAGCGGCCGCCCGGCTCCTCATCGCCGGCGCGCGTGACCTGCTCGACGAGGCCGAACGGACGGCGGCGTGAGCGGCACGGTCTACCTCCTCGGCGCCGGGCCCGGCGATCCCGGGCTGATGACGGCACGCGCGCTCGAGCTGATCGCCACGGCCGACGCGATCCTCTACGACCGCCTGATACCCGACGGGGCGCTGGCGGGAGCGCGTCCCGACACCGAGTTGCGGTACGTCGGCAAGCATCCGGGCTCGCCGTCGATGCCTCAGGTGGAGATCAACTCCCTGCTCATCGAGCTCGCAAGAGCGGGCCGGACCGTCGTGCGGTTGAAGGGGGGCGATCCGTTCGTGTTCGGCCGCGGCGGCGAGGAGGCGCTGGCGCTGGCCGAGGCCGGCATCCCGTTCGAGGTCGTGCCCGGCGTGACCGCAGGCGTCGCCGCGCCGGCCTATGCGGGCATTCCGGTCACGCACCGCGACGACGCCTCCGCCGTCGCCTTCGTCACGGGTCATGAGGATCCAGGCAAGCCGGAGAGCGCCCTCGACTGGGAGGCACTCGCGCGCTTCCCGGGCACGCTGGTCTTCTACATGGGGGTGAGGAACCTGCCGCTCATCGCGGAGCGGCTCACGGCGGCCGGACGGTCACCGGCGGAGCCCGCTGCCGTGATCGGGCACGGCACGCTGCCCGAGCAGCGGACGGTCGCCGGCACGCTTGCCGACATCGCCACCCAGGTCGAGGACGCCGAGCTCGGTCCCCCCGCCGTGACGGTGGTGGGGCCCGTCGCCGCCCTGCGCGAGCGGCTCGCCTGGCTGGAGCGGCGGCCACTGTTCGGGCGCACGGTCGTCGTCACTCGCGCGCGGGCGCAGGCGAGCGGCCTTGCGGCCCGGCTGCGCGTCCTCGGCGCCGAGGTCGTCGAGGCGCCGGCCATCCGGATCGAGCCGCGGCCACATGCCGGGGAAGTCCGCGCTGTGGCCGAGGCCATCGGCGAGTATGCGCTCGTGATCCTGACGAGCCCGAACGGCGCCGCCCTGTTGATGGACGCCCTGGAGGTCGCGGGCCGCGATGCGCGCGCCCTCGCCGGCGCGACGGTGGCTGCGATCGGCCCTGGCACGGCGGCCGAGCTCGCGCGCCGCGGGATCCGCGCCGACGTGGTCCCCGAGCGCTCGGTCGCCGAGGGGCTGATCGAGGCGCTCTCGGACACGCCGGTCGCCGGGCGGCGCGTGCTCGTGGCCCGCGCGGCGGAGGCGCGCGATCTGCTGCCGCAGGCGCTCGGCGACCGCGGCGCCGAGGTCGACGTGGTCGCGCTGTACGACACCGTTCCGGAGGCGCTCGGGGACGCCGAGCTCGAAGGCGTGGCGCGCGCCGAGTACGTCACCTTCACCTCCAGCTCGACCGTGCGCTTCCTGGCGCAGGCGCTCGACGGCCGCGTGGCCCTGCCCGCGTCGGCTCGCGTCGTCTCGATCGGGCCGGTCACCAGCCAGACCGCCCGCGAGCAGGGGCTCGAGGTCCACGTCGAGGCCGAGCGACACGACGTGGACGGCCTGGTCGAGGCTCTGCTCCGGGACGCTGCTCGATGATCATCAGCTTCCTGACCGACTACGGCGCGGACGACGACTTCGTGGGCGTCTGCCACGGCGTCATGCGCACCGTGTGCCCCGAAGCCGACATCATCGACGTCACGCACGGCATCCACCGCCACGACGTCCGCCACGGCGCGCTCGTCATGCGGAACACGCTGCCCTACGTGCCCGTGGGCGTGCACCTTGCGATCGTCGATCCGGAGGTGGGCAGCGAGCGCAGGGCAGTCGCGCTGCGGTGCGCGGACGGCAGGTTGCTCGTCGGGCCCGACAACGGTCTGCTGAGCCTCGCATGGCAGGTGGCCGGAGGCGTCGAGGAGGCGGTGGACGTCAGCCGCTCCCCGCACCGGCTCGAGCCGGTCTCGGCGACCTTCCACGGTCGCGACCTGTTCGCGCCGGTGGCGGCCCGGCTCGCGTGCGGCGCCGAGCTCGCCGAGGCCGGCGATCCGGTCGATCCGCTGGAGCTGGTCGCGATCGAGCTGCCCTCCCCCGCGATCGAGCCGGGGCTCGTGACCGCGCACGCGCTCGTGATCGATCGCTTCGGGAACGTCTCGCTCGACCTGACCCACGAGCAGCTCGTGGGCAGTGGCATAACCCTCGGGAGCGAGGTCGACGTCGAGGCTTCCGGCGAGCGCTTCCTGGCCAAGTACGCGCGCACCTTTGCGGACGTCAAGACCGGCGAGATCCTCGTCTACGAGGACGCTTACCGCTACCTTGCGATCGCGATCAACCGCGGCGATGCGGCCGCCACCCTGCGGCTGCGGCCGGACGGCCAGGTGCTCCTGCGGCCGCGATGATCGGCAGGCCGCGGGTCCACTACCGCGCGACGGACTCGACCAACCAGCGGGCCAAGGAGCTCGCCGCGGCGGGCGCTCCGGATGGCACGCTCGTCACGGCCGGGGAGCAGAGCGCCGGTCGGGGGCGTCAGGGACGCAGCTGGAGCGCGCCGCCGGGGCGGGCGGTGCTGATGTCGCTCGTGGTCCGCGGCCTCGGCGAGTCGCAGGCGCTCCTGCCACTCGCGGCGGCGGTCGCCGTCTGCGAGGCATGCGAAGCAGTGGCGCCGGTCGAGTGCGCGATCAAGTGGCCCAACGACGTCTGGGTCGGCGGCCGCAAGCTGGCCGGCATCCTGATCGAGGGCCGGCCGCAGGAGGGCTGGGCGGTGATCGGCATCGGACTGAACGTCACGACCGAGCGAGAGGAGTTTCCGCCGGAGCTGCGGGACGCCGCGACCTCGCTGAGGGTCGCCGCCGGCGATGGCCCCTCCGTCCCGGCCGTGCTCGATGCGCTGCTCGATGCCCTCGAGAGGCGTCTCGCGGACTCTTCGTCGGGGGTGATCGACGCGTGGCGCCGCCGCGACGCCCTGCTGGGTCAGCGCGTCCGCTGGCAGGACGGCGAGGGCGAGGCACGCGGCATCGACGACTCCGGCGCATTGCTCGTCGACACGGCCTCCGGCAGCGTCGCGCTGGACGCCGGGGAGGTGCACCTGCTGCGTTAAGCCGCCTCGGACTCGTCCCGCTCGGAATCGTCCTCGGCGGGCTCGGGCTCCGGTTCCTGCTCCTGCTCCTGCTGCTGGACGGTGGCTGGCGCCTGCTGCGGCGCCGGCTCGGCGTCGCCGCTCCTCTTCTTGCGGCGGCGGCCGCTCCTCCGCCGGCGGCCCTTCGGGAAGTTGCGCAGCAGCTCGCGGGCGAGGGCGGAGGGCTTGCGCGCCATGCGCGTGCGAGCGCCGCGCAGCACCTCCTCGGCCTCGGGTGAATGCGCCAGCGCGGCCGCGAGCAGCGCGGCCGAAAGGCGGCGGTCCTGCTTGCGGGCGGCGTGCACGAGCCGGCGCGCGTTGCGGGCGTGTGCGCCGCCCGAGGAGTTCACGAGCAGGCCTAGCAGGCGCTTGGTCTCCGGCCAGCGCTGGACGGCGTACTCCTCGTGCACCTCGCGGCTGTACTCGGCGAGCCGCCAGAGCCAGGCGGCGGCCTGGTCGCGGCGGCCGATCGAGCGCTCGGCGAGCGCCTGGAGGAGCAGCTTGACGGCCTCGCGGCGCTCGTCGCGGGACCAGCCGCCGACGATGTCGACCGCCTCGTCGAAGGCCTCCGCGTCGCGGGCGGCGGCTATCTCCTGGAGCGCACGCAGGCGGAGCTGCGAGTTGCGGTTGCGCTGGAGGCACGTGATCAGGAAGCGCCGGCGCAGCTCGCCGGTCGAGTCGAAGTGCAGCATCGCCTTGGCGCGGCGCCAGTTGTTCGACGCGACGCGAGCGCCGGCAAGCGCGGCCCACACGTGCTGTTCCTGCCAGGAGAGGTTCTCGACGGCGATCCGCCACAGCTCCCGCTCGAACACCACAGCGCGGCGGTCCGGATCTGGCGTGACGGGCACGACCCGCCGCTCCACGCGGATGCGCCGGCCCCGGCCGCGGCGCACCGGGCCTACGACGATGGCCCCGCCGCGGTAGACGTCGCGGTCGAGCAGCGAATGGAGCGTCACGACGGGATCGTCGTGCGTCGTGGCCGGGTGCACGAAGTCGACGACGATGCCCGCCTCTTTGCCCGGGTGGCGGCGGGTCACGCGGCCGACGCGCTGCTGGTACACGCGCTTCGACGCCGTCGGCGCGAGATGCATGCAGACCGTGGCGCGCGGCGAGTTCCAGCCCTCCGCGAGCAGCTGCGCGTTCACGAGCACGTCGATCTCGCCGCGCTCGTAGGCGGCGAGAACGCGGGCCAGCTCGCGCTTCGGCGTCTCGCCCGAGACCGCCTTGGCCTTGATGCCCGCCTCCTTGAAGGCCTTCGCCACGTTGTGCGCGTGGCGCACGCCGGCGGCGTAGACGACCCCAGGCAGGTCCTTGAAGCGCACGCGGTAGAGGTCGGCGACCGCCGCGTTGAACGGCCCCTGGTCAAGCAGCGCGGCCAGCTCCTCCTGGTCGAAGTCCTGATCGACCTCGCCCTTCCGCAGCGGCACCTTTGCGATTGTTCGGACGCCGACGCCGGGCGGGATGCGCACGCAGCGAAGCGGCGCGATCACTCCACGACGCGCGGCCTGCGCCAGGTCGAAGCGCGAGGTCTGGGTCGGGAAGAGATCGGTCACGTGGCGCGCGATCAGCGCGCCTGTGGCCGTCATGCCGATGAAGATCGGGCCCTTCCAGGTGCGGATGGCGGCGCTCGTCTTCTCGCCGAGCGCCGTGTGGGCCTCGTCGCAGATGACGATCGTGTAGGCGTCCGAGATGTTGCCCGCGTTGCGCACGAACCACTGGTAGGTCTCGACCGTGACCGGGCCGATCTCCGGCGGGTCGGGGTCGCGCCCGAGCAGCGCTGGCTGGACCCGGTGCTTGTAGCCGCGGGCGAACAGCTCGCCGTGGAACTGGTCGACCAGGTTCCGGCGATGGGTGAGGATCAGGATGCCACCCGTCCGCGAGGCCTCGACGAAGCCGAGCGCGGCCACGGTCTTGCCGGCGCCGGTCGCGTGCTCGAACCAGAAGCGGCGCGCGGCGCCCGGGTCCTCCGGCGCCTCCGCGACCTCCGGCTCGTCCTCGCCCTCAGCCGCTGCGTCCCAGTCCAAGGGCTCGTCGTCGGTCCCGATCTCCTCGTCGCCCTCGAGCTCCTCCTCGCCGCTTGGAAGCTCCTCGATCGCGTCCTGCGGACGGCCGTTCCGCGACAGTCCGCCCTGGACCTCGGCCAGCAGGGCGGCGAGCGTGCCCGAGAGCGCGTCTACCTGGTGGGCCGAGAGGACCGTGCCGTCGGCGAGCTTCGGCTCCTCCTCCGACAGCAGGCGCTCGAGACCGAGCATCAGCGAGTACTCGCGCCGCCAGGCGATCGAGGGCCTGTCGCGGCCGTCGTCGAGCTCGGCGAGGGCAGCGTCGAGCGCGGCGCGTCGCGCCGTACCGGGTGCGAGCACCAGCGAGGGATCCTCGCCCTCGTGCAGGAAGGTCTCTCTAGCGAATTCCTCGGCGCGCTCTATCTCCGCGCCGGAAACCGGCGCGGGCAGCGCGGCGGAAGTGGTGTCAGCCATCTAGGCCTCTCGTGTACAGAGTCTTTGGACGGCGCCGTGCGGCGGGAAAGCTGGTTGCCGCTCCGCGCGGCAGTCCGTCCGTATTCGCCGCCGAGGCTTCTTCCGGGCGGCGTAGGCCCCGCGCTCCCTGAAGGCGCGGTGTCTGCACTTATTAAAGCACCGTTGTGCCCGGAACGCTGGCGCTGGGGCGCTCCGCGCGTGTGCAACCCTTGCCGGGCGCATGCGCACGGCACTCGCACTGGTCCTCGCCGCGCTGCTCGCCACAGGCTGCGGCTCGAACGAGCCGGGGAGCGCCGCGCCGCCCGCTGCGCAGGAGGCGAAGCAGCTGGCCGGCGCGCCGGCTCCGCTGGCCGGGCTCCACCGCCAGGCGAACGAGCTACTCGGCGGAGGCGCCGGCGCCTTTGAGCGCCGGCTCGATGAGCTGCGGGGATATCCCGTGGTGGTGAACAAGTGGGCTTCGTGGTGCGGGCCCTGCCGGGCCGAGTTTCCGTTCTTCCAGCGCCAGTCCGTGAAGCGGGGCAGGAAGGTCGCCTTCCTCGGCGTCAACTCGAGCGACAACGACGCCAGCGCCAAGGACTTCCTCGACAGGTTTCCGGTGAGCTACCCGAGCTACAAGGACCCCAACCTGGAAATCGCCAAGAGCTTCCAGGCCGTGGCCGCCTTCCCGAGCACCGCCTTCTACGACAAGCGGGGCCGTCTCGCCTCGCTCAAGCAGGGCGGCTACGCGACGGAGGCGAAGCTGGCGCAGGACATCGACCGCTACGCGCACTAGCTGCAGAGCCGAGCCGCGTCCCTTACGGTGCGGGCGTGCCCGAGCTCCGGATCGACCCGCTCTCCGGCCTGAGGACGATCGTGGCCGGAGAGAGGGCGGACCGTCCCGGCGGGGGCTTCAGCGTGGAGCCGCGGCAGTCGCTCGATCCCGAGACCGATCCCTTCCTCGAGGGCCACGAGGACCGCACGCCCCCGGAGCTTTACGCGCACCCGGTCGAGGGCCGCAAGCCCGACACGCCAGGCTGGACCGTCCGGGTGGTGCCGAACCTCTATCCGGCGCTCGTGGAGTCGGGGGTCGATCCGGGCGAGCTCGCTGACCCGCTCGCGGCCGGCCGGGGCGAGCCGGAGCTGTTCGCGATCAGGCCCGCGAGCGGGGCGCACGAGCTGATCGTCAACACGCCGAGGCCGGTCGACTCGCTGCGTGAGCTCGAGCCGGAGCAGCTCGAGGAGGCGATGTCGGTCTGGCGCGAGCGCATGAGCGTCCACGAAGGGGCGGCGTACGTGCACCTGATCGTGAACGAGGGCCGCGAGGCCGGAGCGTCGCTGCCGCACACGCACGCGCAGCTCTACGCGATGACGTTCGTGCCCGCCCTGGTTGCCCGCGAGCGCGAGCGCTTCACCGCGTACGGGGAGCAGACGCAGGGCCGCAACCTGCTCGAGGATCTGCTGCAGGAGGAGGTCAGGCTGCGCGAGCGCGTGTTCGCGATCGACTCCGAGGCCGTGGCGATGTGCCCGTTCGCGTCCCGGCTGCCATTCCAGATCCAGATCGTCCCTCGCCGCCCGCGCACGGCGTTCGAGCAGGATGGCCCGCTCGGCGCCGGGATGCTGCTCGACGCCCTCGCTCGGCTCGAGAGCGTCCTCGGCGGGGTGCCGCCGTTCAACATGTGGATCCGGACCGCCCCCCGTGGAGCCCGCTGGTTCTGCTGGCGGATCGACCTGGTACCCCGCCTCAACTACCTCGCCGGTCTCGAGCTGGGAGTAGGGGTGCACCTGAACGTCCTGCCGCCGGAGCGGGCGGCCGCGATGCTGCGCGAAGCCGTGTAGGTTGCGCGCCCGATGCCGCCGTCCGAGCGACCGATCCCGCGCTTCCTCGCTGAGCCTCCCCAGGAGGGGCTTCCCTACGGGCGCTGGGCCGAGCTGCTCGGCGAGCGCTTCCGTGAGGCGTGCGCTGCGATCGACACCGACGAGGAAATCGGCGAGGCCCAGGACATCACGTGGTTCCCAGACCGCACCTACGGCGGCCGCACGTACGTCCCGGCCACCACGCCCACGTCGACGGGCTACGAGATCTACGGCTTCGTCTCGTTCACGCGCGAGCACGAGGGCGCCGAGGCGACGGGCTTCGACGCATACGCCGACTTCACCGACGAGACGGCCGAGGCCAACCCCGACTGGCAGCTCGACCTCTCCGACCAGGAGCTCGGGCCCTGGCGGGGCCCACAGGGCCGTCGCGGCGAGGTGACGCTGGTGTGGGGCGTCGCCCTGGTCGCGAACGGCGCGGTCGCCACCGCCGAGCTCGGCCCGACCACGACGGACCAGTGCCTCCTGGCGGAGGACCGCTTCACGCTCGTCTCGCTCGACAACTACACGGGCGACTTCCTGGAGGTCAAGCTCTACGGCGAGCGCGGCGGTGAGCTCGCCTCCGAGAGCCTGTACGAGGACGAGTGAGCGCGGCTATCGTTGCGCCCGGAGCCCCGATAGCTCAGTTGGATAGAGCGACTCCCTCCTAAGGAGTAGGTCGCAGGTTCGAATCCTGCTCGGGGCGTTCCTCATTTGCATGTGGTTCCCGATTCGCCTCCAGCCCGGGCAACATGGGTACGAAATGGATACAGGGCGATCCGGCTCGATGCTCCTTTCCGGCTGATCTGCTCGTCGCGGGAAAGGCCGTGCAGCGAACCGAATTCCTGGCAGCTTGAAGAAAATATCCGCCGCGCTGGGCGGAGGCTGTCGCTCGCGCTCGTGGCGGGCGGGGTGTGGATCGGTACCGCGACCGCGGCGGCATCGGCGCACGTCGCCGGGTGGGTTGCGCCTTCGCTTGCCGGCCTGGGCGCCGTCCTCACGCTCGGATTTGGGATCGATCTGCTCAGCCGCCGGGCCTAGCGTTCCCGCCCGGCGCGGACCCGCTCTTCCCAGCAGGCTGCAGCGGGTCCCGGCGGGTGCCACGGATCGCTTTGAGCACGCGCCACTCGATGATGAGCGCGATCATGCTCATCACCGTGGCCAGGATGGCCCGTTCGAAGCATCTCGCCACACGACGACGCAGAGTCACGACGTAAACCTCCCCGTTCAGCGGGAGCTGCCGGTTATCGGATCGAGGTCGATCCGCACCGTCAGCGGGCTCGTGCCGATCGAGGTGGAGGTCTTCAGGCAGAGCCGGCGCCAGCGGTTGCCGCGATTGAGGATCCGTACGCGCTCGGCAGGGTCGTCGTCGTCAAGGATGTGCGCCGTTCCGGCGCGCCAGCCGGTGCGCGACAGGCTGCCCTTGACGCGGACGCGCGGATCGGCCTCGATGTTGCGCACGTAGTCAGATCTGTGTCCACGCTGAGCGACGATCCAGAAGGTGTCGCCCTCGAGGCAGTCGCAGACAGGCGTGACACGCGGGCGTCCGGTGCGCCGCCCGGTCGTCTCGAGGAGGGCGTCGCCGGGGGGAGGGATTCCCAGCGCGAACGCGACCTTATCGAGCGGGTTGATTACCGTCTTTTGAAAGCGAGCGATGGTGGTGGCGAGTCCCATGTCGGGTCCCTTCGATCGTGTGCCGCGGCGGCCGCGACGGACCCCGGCTCGTGGGATCGAATCGTCGTGTTTCTCGCTGCCTGCTCTGCGGGGGCATAGTCGCTCGCCCGGTTTGCAGATCATCCCACCTAGCTGTCGGTCCGCGCCAGTGCTCCGTGTCTGGGAGGGCGCGGAGCACCAGCCATTCGGCTCGCTCTGCCGAGACGTCGCCGGGCGAGTGCCGCTGTTGGTAGCGTCGATTCGTGCCCGGGCAGTTTGCCGACCGTCAGCTCGCCGAGTACATAGCGCATTCTCCAGCGGCATCGTCGGAGCTGGACGTAGCGAGGATTCGTGAGGCGAGTGCGGAGCGCGCGCGGGCACGCTCGCCCGGGCCCCGGATGCATGAGGTCCGGGATCTGCGGATCAGCGACCTGGGGGCCCGGCTCTACCGGCCAACCGCGGTGGCCGCGTCGCTGGTCGCCTACCTCCACGGCGGGGGATGGACGGTCGGCAGCCTCGAGTCGCACGATCGCGTGTGCCGACGGCTGGCGGACGGCTCCGGGGCGGCAGTACTGGCGGTGGATTATCGGCTGGCGCCCGAACACCCGTGGCCGGCATCGGTGGATGACACCGTCGCCGTTCTGCGCTGGGTCGAGCCGGCTCCCACGCAGCTCGGAGCAGCGCCAGACGCCGTGGCTGTCGCGGGAGACAGCGCCGGCGGAACGCTTGCGACCCTGGCCTGCGTGCGCCTTCGTGAGGAGCGCCCGGAGGCCCTGCCGGATCTGCAGGTGCTGCTGTATCCGAATACCGACCTCACCGGAGATCACCCCTCGATGCGCGAGAACGCGGTCGGCTGGCCATTGGACGCGGACGCGGTCCGGTTTTTCAAGTCGCAATGGGTGCCGGACGAGAAACGGTGGTCAGACCCGGGAGTGAGTCCGTTGTGCGCGCCTGACCTCGCTGCGCTGCCGCCTGCACTGATCGTCACCGCCGAGCACGATGTGGTGCGCGATGAAGGTGAGGCTTACGCCGGCCGGCTGCGCAAGGCCGGCGTCCCGGTGGAGCTGCGACGCGAGCCCGGCCTGGTGCACAACTTCATGCTGCTCGACGAGATTTCCCCAGCGTGCGCTGCGGCCGCCGATCGCGTCGCCGCAGACCTACGCGCGCGCCTCCGAGGTCTCTGAACGTCCCCAGGGCGACGACCCGCTCCGTCGCGCCAGCCTGGCGAGCAGGCGGCGCGCCGCAGGGCGTAAGACTTCGGCTCACGAGGAGGAGTAGCGTGATCTCGGCCGCGGTGGGCAGCGGCACCTCGGGCGGCTCGCCCGCCAGGCTGCGGACCTTGAGCACATCGCCGGTGGGAATGGCGCGCTGCAGCTGACCGACGATGGAGCCTTCGGTGCGAGAATCCGGCATCGATGAGGATCGCTGTCGCCGGAGGCACGGGCCAGGTTGGTCGCCCCCTGGTCGCAGCGCTGAAGGCGGCCGGGCACGAGCCAATCGTGCTGGCGCCGTCCGAGGGAATCGACCTGGTCACGGGCGAGGGGCTGGAGGGGGCCCTCTCGGGCGTGGAGTCGGTGATCGACGTGACCAATGCCCCGGCCTCGAAGCGGGAGGAGGCAGTCGAGTTCTTCGAGAGCGTCACGAAGAACCTGCTCACCGCCGCGCGGGACGCCGGCGCCCGCCACCATGTCGTGCTCTCGATCGTCGGCATCGATCGAGTCGAGGGCAACCCGCACTACGCCGGCAAGCGCCGTCAGGAGGAGCTGGCGGAGGCTGGGCCGCTTCCAGCGACAATCGTCCGGGCGACGCAGTTCCATGACTTCGCCGGCGTGGTGGCTTCCCGGTCCAGCCGCGATGGGCGCGCGCTCGTCCCGCCACTGCTCGTACAGCCCGTCGACATCTACGACATGATGAAGCTACTGATCGAGGTCGCGACCGGCCCAGTCGGGCAGGGTCGGCTCGAGATCGCCGGACCCAAGACCGAGGACCTGGTCGACATGGCCCGGCGCACCCTCGCTGCGCGCGGGGAAGCCGTCGAGCTGGTGCCGAGCTGGCGAGGCATGTTCGGACCGGAGATGGCCGGGGAGGTGCTGCTGCCGGGCGATGACGCCCGGATCGGGGCGACCACCTTCGAGCAGTGGCTCGCCACTCAGAGCCGCGACTAGGGGCCAAGGATCAGACGCCGTCGCCGCTAAGGGAAGGTCCCTATGCAAAGGTCCTGGCGAGGACCTAGCTGACGCCGGCTGAGTTCCGATCGCGAGCAGGGCCCGGCATTCGCAATCACTGCGCCGGGGAGGTTGTGGGTACAAAATGGGTACATCAGGTCGGGATCGCGCGGGTGCTTGCGGGTAAGCGAATCGGCCGGAAACAGGTGACTCACAGGACTTTCGTGCCCGGCGGTACCCTGCCGTTTTCGCTCCGTGAGCCCTCCTAAGGTGTAGGCCCCAGGTTCGAATCCTGCTCGGGGCGCTGTGGAGCGCCGGGCACCAGCGCGTCCGTCTCGAAGAGTCCCGTCTGGTAGGCGAGCACGACTGCCTGCACACGATCGCGGAGCCCCAGCTTTTGGAGGATGTGCGTGACGTGCGTCTTGACCGTGGTGTCGCTGATGTAGAGCTCTTGCGCGATCTCCGCGTTGGAGAGGCCGCCCGCAATCAGTCGAAGGATTTCTCGTTCGCGCGCGGTGAGCTCGTCGAGCCCTTTCGGAGGCTCGGGGCGCGGGATGCGGGCGAACTGCTTGATCACGCGTTTCGTGACCGTCGGTGAGAGAAGCGCGTCTCCCGCGGCGACCGTGCGGATGGCGGCGATCAGCTGTTCAGGCGGGTCGTCCTTGAGGACGAAGCCGCTGGCGCCTGCTCTCAGCCCTTCGTAGATGTATTCGTCGAGGTCGAAGGTCGTGAGGATCAGGATCCGTGCGGCCGGATCGGCGGCGAGGATGCGTCGGGTGGCCTGAAGGCCGTCGAGCTCCGGCATGCGTATGTCCATCAGGACGATATTTGGGTGAAAACGCGCCGCCTTGCTCACGGCCTCGAGCCCATCGCTGGCCTCGGCCACCACCTCGATGTCCTCTTCGCCGGCCAGCAGCATGCGAAAGCCGGCGCGCACCATCGACTGGTCGTCCGCGACGAGCACGCGGATGTTCATGACCCGTAGCCCTGGAGTGGAAGGCGCGTGCTGAGGACGAACCCGCCCTCGCTTGCCGTGTCCGCGGTCATCTGGCCACCGTAGATCTTGACGCGCTCACGGATGCCGACGAGGCCGTGGCCATGCCCGTCGCCCGGCGTCG
Organism: Actinomycetota bacterium; assembly: GCA_046729975.1. GTDB lineage: Bacteria > Actinomycetota > Thermoleophilia > Solirubrobacterales > Thermoleophilaceae > JBKPHS01. The sequence continues at coordinate 3,425 of JBKPHS010000100.1, read as the reverse complement.
CGCCGCTGCCGTTGTCGCGGACTTCGACAGATAGCTCGTCGGAGCCGTAGCGGATGGTCACGTCGGCCTGGCTGGCGCGCGCATGCTTGAGTGCGTTGGTAAGGCCCTCCTGAACGATTCGGTAGGCGGAGACGTCGAGAGCGTGCGGGAGCGGATAGGGCTCGCCGTCCACGTGCAGACGGACCGGAAGGCCGGCGCGGCCGACCTGTTCCACCAGGACGCCGAGGTTGCCGAGGCCCGGCTGGGGCGCAAGAGCGAGGTCGTCGCCATCGCGGCGCATTGCGCCGAGCAGTCGCCGCATCTCCGCGAGCGCCGTGCGGCCGGTCTGCTCGACGCCCTCGAGCGCCTCCCGGTCCTCTGGGAGCGTGGCGGCCAGCTTGTGCCGGACGGCGCCGACCTGAAGGACCATCACGCTGACGGCGTGCGCGACGATGTCGTGGAGCTCGCGCGCGATGCGCGCGCGTTCTTCGGCGACCGCGACGCGCGCGGCCGCCTCCCGCTCCCGCTCGGCGTGGGCTGCACGGACCTCCGCCGCTTCGGCCTGCTCGGCGCGCTCGCGCATGGCGAAGCCGCCGAGCCAGCCGATCGCGAACAGGAGGGGAGTGAAGATCAACTGGCCAGGATCGTGGCTCGGATCGTTGTAGACGACGATCGCCGCCCCGCTGAGCACGATCGCCAAGCCGAGCCGCGCCTGAACCGCGTCCCGGAGGTTGCCGAGCAGGAATGCGGCGGCGATCCCGGCGATTGAGGCGGCGGCCGTGGAAGGGACCAGCCGGCCATCGACGAACGAGACCGCCGCGGCAAGCAGCCAGACCGATGCGGGTGCGGCGAAGCGGAAGCGACGGCGCGCCAGCAGCGGCAGCATGATGAGCGCGATCGCGGGTACCGCGAACCACTCCCGCTGTGTGTCGTGCCTGAGAGCAACCTCGAGCGCGCTTTCGACCGCTGCGATCACGATCAGCACGTCGACCCCGTACCTGCGCGCGAAGTGCCACAACCGAGTCACGGGTCGAACGTACTGCAAGCCCTCGAGCGCCGCCTCCGACCTGAGTAGGAGTCGAAACCGTCGGCTGGTAGGAGCTCGAATCCGGCCTGACGACGATGCCGTCAGGCCGCCGCGCTCTTAGCGTCGCGGCATGGACTCGACCAGCAAAGGAGAAGCCATGATTGGCAGGACAAACATCGCCGCGCGTGCCGGACGCTGGAGCGCCGCGCACCGCAAGACGGCCATCTTCGGATGGCTCGCCTTCGTCGTCGTCGCGTTCATGATCGGCGGCGCCTTGGGCACGAAGAACATCGACCAGTACCACGGCGGCACCGGTGAGTCCGGGCGCGCCGATCGGGCCCTGGGCGAGAAGTTCCAGCAGCCCGCCACCGAGAGGGTGCTCGTACAGAGCAGGCACGGGAGTGCGCGGCCCGCCGAGCTCCGTGCCGGCGTGCGCGACGTGAGCGCGCGCCTGTCGGCGCATCCGAGTGTGACGAAGGTGCGCAGGCCGGCGCCGTCCAAGGACGGGCGCTCGGCGCTCGTCGAGTTCCAGGTGAAGGGCGACTTGAATCAGGCCAAGAAGCGCATCGATTCGATCCTCGCCACGACCGGCGCGGCCCAGCGGGACCACGCAAGCCTGCGGATCGAGCAGGCCGGCGACGCCAGCGCGGAGAAGGCGCTCGACAAGAGCATCCAGGACGATTTCAGCAAGGCCGAGACGCTCTCGCTGCCGATCACGCTGGTGATCCTCGTGGTGGCGTTCGGCGCCCTCGCGGCGGCCGGGATCCCGATCCTGCTGGCGCTCACCGGCGTACTCGCCACGCTTGGCGCGATCGCCGGCGTGAGCCAGTTCGCCGCCGTCGACGAGTCGATAGGCGCGGTCGTGCTGCTCGTCGGCATGGCCGTAGGGGTCGACTACGCCCTGTTCTATATCCGCCGCGAGCGTGATGAGCGGGCGAAGGGCCGCAGCCCCGAGGCCGCGCTTCAGGCAGCGGCCGCCACGTCCGGGCGTTCGGTGCTGATCTCCGGGCTGACCGTCATGGCCGCGATGGCGGGCATGTACCTGACCGGCAGCTCCACATTCTCGTCGTTCGCCACCGGCACGATCCTCGTGGTCGCCATCGCGATGATCGGCTCCCTCACCGTGCTCCCCGCGCTTCTGTCGGCGCTCGGAGACCGGGTGATGAAGGGCCGCGTGCCGTTCGTGGGGCGGCGCCGTGAGACAAGCGGCGAGTCGCGCGTCTGGGGTGCCGTGCTGGACCGCGTCCTCCGGCGCCCACTCGTGGCCTCGATATTGGCGGGCGCCGTGCTCGTGGCGCTGTCGGTTCCCGCATTCGGGCTCCACACCGCGACCCCCGGGGCGGAGGGACTGCCCCAGGATCTGGCGATCACCAAGACGCTCAAGCACATCCAGAAGGCGTTCCCGGGCGGCGAGCTGCCCGCGCGGGTCGTCATCCAGGCGAAGGACGTCACCTCTACGAAGACCGCCTCCGCGATCCGGCGGCTCGAGTCCAGGGCGCTGGCCACCGGTCAGGTACGCCAGCCGGTGAGCGTTGACGTCAACCCGTCGCACACCGTGGCCGTGGTCTCGATGCCGCTCGCCGGCAAGGTCACGGACGACGCATCGAACCGGGCACTCGACACGCTCCGGGACGACGTGATCCCCGCGACCGGCCTCAGGGCCGACGTGACGGGGCCCACGGCGCAGTCGAGCGACTTCAACGAGCTGATGAAGTCGCGGGCGCCGCTCGTGTTCCTGTTCGTGATGGCGATGGCGTTCGCGCTCCTGCTGGTCACGTTCCGCTCGATCGTCATACCGATCAAGGCGATCGCGCTGAACCTGCTCTCGGTGGGCGCGAGCTACGGCGTGCTCGTGCTGGTCTTCCAGCACGGCCTCGGGGAGTCGCTGCTCGGCTTCGAGTCGTCCGGCGCGATCACCCCCTGGCTCCCGCTGTTCCTGTTCGTGATCCTGTTCGGCCTCTCGATGGACTACCACGTGTTCATCCTGAGCCGGGTGCGCGAGGCCTTCGACGGCGGCATGTCCACCGACGACGCCGTGGCGCACGGGGTCAAGAGCACGGCCGGCGTCGTCACGAGCGCGGCGATCGTGATGGTCGGGGTGTTCGCGATCTTCGCCACGCTGCGCGCGCTCCAGTTCAAGCAGATGGGCGTGGGTCTGGCGACTGCCGTCCTGATCGATGCGACCATCGTCCGGGCCGTACTGCTGCCGGCGACGATGAAGCTCCTGGGCGACTGGAACTGGTACCTGCCGAGGTCACTCGGCTGGCTGCCGCGAATCGCTCACGAGCCGGCCCGCGCGTAGCGCGAGCCAAACCCTGGCCAAAGGACCGGCGGCCCCCCCGTCCCCGGCGCCCCGGGCGACTGCGGGGGGGGGGTTGCGGCCCGCCCGCGGGTGTAAGTTGGGGCGCCATTAGAGTGC
>JBKPHS010000099.1:0-4399 GCA_046729975.1 Actinomycetota bacterium | reverse complement strand
CAAGCACGCGGGGCTGTCGATGGTTCTCGTGCCGCGGGACGCCGCCGGCATGACGATCACGCCGATCGACACCCTCGGCGGCCGCGACACCAACGAGATCCACCTCGAGGAGGTCCGCGTCCCCGAGGACGCGCTGCTCGGGACCGAGGGGGCCGGCTGGACGCAGCTCATGGCCGGACTGAACTTCGAGCGGGTGATCCTCGCCGCCAGCGCGCTCGGCCTGGCTCAGCGCTCGTTCGACACGGCGCTCGAATACGCCAAGCAGCGCCGGCAGTTCGGCCGCCCCATCGGCAGCTTCCAGGCGATCCAGCACAAGCTCGCGGACCTGGCGACAGATCTCGCGCAGGCCCGGCTCCTGGTGCGCTGGGTCGCGCGGCTGACCGACGAGGATCCGAGCCGGATGCTGCCGCAGGAGGCCTCGATGGCCAAGCTCGCCGCCACCGAGCTCTCGAAGCGCTGCGCGCTCGAGGGGATGCAGATCATGGGCGGCTACGGCTACGCGAGCGAGTACCCGATGGAGCGCTACCTTCGCTCGGCCGTCGTCGGGACGATCTACGGCGGCACGTCCGAGATCCAGAAGAACATCATCGCGAAGACCCTCGGGCTGTAGCCCCGCGCGCAGGTCGCTCGCGGCGGGGCGAAAACGCGACGCTGATCGATTCTGTGGTTGCAGTGCAACCACAGGGCGGTACGGTGGAGCAAGAGCTCGCGCGGATCGCGGGTTCGGCGCACGGCGTGGTGTCGCGCGCGCAGCTGGCCCGCGCGGGCATCACGCCCGAGCAGATCAAGCAGCGCGTCGCCAGGGGAGCGCTGCTTCGCGAGCATCGCGGCGTCTACCGCGTCGGGCACCGCGCTCCAAGCGTCGAGGCGCGCTACCTGGCAGCGGTTTGGGCGTGTGGCGAGGGCGCGCTGTTGAGCGGCCGGGCGGCCGGCCATCTGTTGAGGCTTGTCAAGCGCGCGCCACCGATTCCCGAGGTGACGGCACCGACGCAGAGGCGCGTCGAGGGGATCAGAACGCGGTGGTCGCGACGCATCGATCCGAAACACGTGACGAGTTGGCGCGGAATCCCGGTGACCACGCCTGCGCGGACGCTCGTTGATCTCGCCGCCGTGCTGGCGCCCGAGAACCTCGCGCGCGCATGCCATGAGGCCGGCGTTCGCCATGCCACCACTCCCGCCGAAGTCGAGGCAGTGCTCGCGCGGCGCCCCAACAGCCCGGGCGCTGCGACGCTCCGCGAGATCCTGCGTGGGGAGGTTCGGGTAACGCTCAGCAAGCTCGAGACTCGGTTCCTCGCGCGCCTGCGCGAAGCTGGGCTCACGCTGCCGCAGACGAACAGGCTGGCCGGTGGGCGGCGGGTGGATTGCCGCTGGCCGGAGCGGAGGCTGACCGTCGAGCTCGACGGTTACCGTTACCACCGTTCGCGCCACGCCTGGGAGCAGGACCGCCGGCGCGAGCGGGACGCACGCGCCCGCGGCGACGAGTTCCGGCGCTACACGTCCGGAGACGTCTTCGAAGCCCCTGCATTCATGCTGGCGGAGCTGCGCGGACTTCTAGCGAGCTGAGAACTCGGTCAGGTACGCCCGCCAGTCGGCCTCGACCTTGTCGCACCGGCGACCGAAGGCCCGCTCGAGCGCTCCGCGCGCGCCCTGCTCGCCGTGCGTGGTGGCGAGCTCGACGCAGGCGGCACGGCCGTCCGCCTCGGCCAGCAGCCCGAAGACTGTGCCGCCCAGCAGGTGGGCGTCGCGCGCTGATGGCGGGAAGCTCGGTTTGCCGCCCTCGCGCAGGCGGCGCACGATCGCCGGGCGGAGATGGCTCGTCTGACCGGAGAAGTAGGTGGCCGCGCCCTCGCAGAGCCAGGCCCATTGGACGTAGCGGCGGAAGCTCGCCGGGTTGAACGGCGGTGGCAGCTCGGGGTTGTTCGCGCCCACGACGAGGTGCGCGTACTCGTGGAACGGCGACAGGAACAGCGCCTCGCGCGAGCCCGGCACGCGAGAGGCGCGGCGGCGCAGCACCTCGGTTGAGAGGACGTGGATCTCGCCGGAGGAGAACCAGCCGGCGAAGTAGCGCCGGCTGGCCGGCGCGGCAGCCAGGCGGGCGAGCGGGAGCCATGGCTGCGCCAGGTTGAGCTGGAACGAGTGCGGGTGGACGACGACGGTCACGTCCCACGGCGTGCTCTCGAAGGTGCCGTCGAGCTCCGCCCGGAACTCCTCGAGCCGCTCGAGCAGCCGCTCGGCGGCCTGCGCGTCCGAGGCCTCGTGCCTCGCGGTGAACGACATCGACTGCGTCTCGACCCAGGCCATTGCATGTACTCTGCCGCGTCGTGCGGGGGAGGGGGATTGCGGCGCTCATCGCGGGGGTCTCGCTGGCGTTGGCGCCTGGCGCGTTCGCCCAGGACGAGCGCGCCGGCCAGAACGACTACGGCGGCTTCCGAAACGTGCTGCCCGGCGGCCAGGGCCAGACGATCAACGGCGTCGACCTGGCGGCGAACCAGGTGACGGGCGATCCGCCCTCGACCTTCACCAGTCAGCTCTCCATGTACACCGACCTGCTCAAGGCGACCCCGACGCTGAGCGCGGCGGACCTCGATCGCTACTTCAAGCGCGAGGGCTTCGGGGTGTCGAGCGGCGACGTGGACTCCACCGTGTCGCCGCGGCCCGGCGTGACGATCGTTCGCGACAGGCAGTTCGGCGTGCCGCACGTCTATGGGGAGACGCGCTCGGACACGATGTTCGGCGCCGGCTACGCGTCCGGGCAGGACCGCCTGTTCTTCATGGACGTGCTGAGGCACACCGGCCGGGCGCGGCTCACCGAGCTGATCGGCCCGGGCGAGAAGGACTCGACGGTGAAGATGGACGCCGAGCAGCTCAAGATCGCGGACTACAGCGAGCAGGAGCTCCAGGCCATGATCGACACGGCCCGCCGGGACGCGGGGCCGGAGGGCGAGGTGGTCTACCAGGACCTGCTCGACTACGTCGCCGGCATCAACGCCTACATCGACGAGGCGCGCCTCGATCCCACGAAGATGCCGGGTGAGTACCCCGCGCTCGGCAAGACCGTCGAGGACTGGAAGCCCACCGACACCGTGGCGGTCGCCTCGCTGATCGGCGGCATCTTCGGCCGCGGCGGAGGGAGCGAGGCGCTCGCCGCGCAGGCGCTACGCGCGGCCCAGGAGCGCTTCGGCGTCCGCAGGGCGCGCGCGGTCTTCCGCGACTTCCGGGCGGAGAACGACCCGGAGGCGCCGGTTACGACCCAGCGGCGCTTTCCCTTTGATAACCCCGGCAAGCTCAACCGCAAGTCGATCGCTGCGATCGACGTCGGCTCGTACAAGGATCGCAACCCCGTCGTCTCGGGCGGAGGCGGGTCGGGCTCGAGCTCCCAGGGGCCGGGGTGGCTCGAACGCCTACAGCGAGACGGGCTCGCGTTCCCAAAGGCCCAGTCGAATGCGCTGCTCGTGAACCGCAGCCGCTCCGCGTCCGGTCGGCCGGTCGCGGTGATGGGGCCGCAGGTTGGCTACTACTCGCCGCAGGTCCTGATGGAGATCGACATGCACGGGCCGGGCGTGGACGCCCGCGGGGCGAGCTTCCCGGGGATCAGCCTCTACGTCCTGCTCGGGCGTGGCCAGGACTTCGCCTGGAGTGCGACGACCGCGACCACCGACGTTGTGGACGAGTTCGCCGAGAGGCTGTGCGACCCGAATGGCGGCAAGCCCACGCTCGACTCGACCCGTTACCTCTACAAGGGGAGCTGCATCCCGTTCGCGACCCGCGACCATGTGCTTCAGACCACGCTGAACCCGACGGACCCGGCGCCGCCGCGGACGATCACGATGAAGGTCGAGCGCAGCGTTCATGGTCCGATCCAGGGCCGGGCGACCGTCAACGGCGAGCCGGTGGCGATCGCCGAGGCGCGCTCGACCTACTTCCACGAGCTCGACTCCGCGCTGGCGTTCAAGCGACTCAACTCGAACGAGGTGTCGAGCCCCGAGACCTTCCAGCAGGCGATGGGGAAGATCAACTTCGCGTTCAACTGGTTCTACGTCGACGACCGCGACATCGCCTATCTCCAGTCGGGCTGGTTCCCGCTGCGCGCGCGCGGCACCGACCCGGCTCTGCCGGCATGGGGGACGGGGGAGTGGGATTGGCGGGGGTTCGATCCCGGCCCCTACACGTCGCAGCGGCTCGGCTTCGAGCGGCTGCCGAAGGAGATCAACCCCCAGCGCGGCTACATCATCTCCTGGAACAACAAGCAGGCGCCCGGTTGGCGCGCCGCGGACGACAACTGGGTCTACGGGTCCGTGCACCGCTCCGAGCGCCTGGAGCGGCGCGTCAAGCTCGAGCTGCGCAAGAAGGGCAAGCTCGACCTCAGACGCCTGACCCAGATCATGGAGGAGGGCGCGAC
>JBKPHS010000098.1:0-31647 GCA_046729975.1 Actinomycetota bacterium | reverse complement strand
GCGCAGCACCTTGCGCACGCTTGGGCCGCCCGACGCGCGCGCCGGCGCGGGCGTCGTGTCGCGGCCGCCGCTACGGCAGCTCGGCGCCGGCCCGCCGGGGTCGCCGGCCGGGAGCCACGGATCGTTCGTGCGCGTCACGCGCTCGCCGTCGACACGCAGAACCTCGCTCGCGGACGCCTGCGCGGCGGGCACGAGCAGCGCGAACGAGAGCATGACGGCCGCGCGCCTCACCGCGTTAAGGAACCGTGGAGATGCGGCGAAGTTGCGTACTTCAGCTAGTACCCTCGGCTGCCGATTTGTCCCGAACAGGGAGCCAAACACCGTTCATGCGACTTCGCCCACAAGCCCCATACGTCCTTCTTCCGCTCATTCTCGTGCTCGCGGCCGTCGGCTTCTCGGCCTGCGGCGGCGACAGCGGCGGTGGGGGCGACGCAAAGGACAAGCTGAAGCAGGCCTTCAACACCCCGATCAAGAGCGCGGACCTGACCGCCGACGCCTCGATCAAGCTCGAAGGGGTTGAGGAGGTCAAGGATCCGATCACGCTGAAGCTGTCGGGGCCGTTCGAGTCGAACGGCGGCAAGAAGCTCCCGGGGGTCGACATCGACGGCAGCGTCTCCGCCGCCGGGCAGAACTTCAGCTTCGGCTTCGTCTCGACCGGTGACAACGCCTTCCTGAGCGTCCAGGGGACGAGCTACGAGGTGGGCGAGGAAACCGTCCGCCAGCTGAACGAGCAGCTCTCGAAGCAGCAGGGCCAGAACCAGCAGCAGAGCCTCTCGGCGCTCGGGATCAACCCGCTCGACTGGATCTCCGACGCCAAGGACGAGGGCGACGAGAACGTAGCCGGGGCCGACACGACCCACATCAGCGGCAAGGTCGACGTCGCCAAGCTGCTCGACGACCTCAACCAGGCGATCGAGAAGGCGCCCCGCCAGCGCGGCGCGCCGACTCCGCCCAAGCTCACGGACGACCAGAAGGCCAAGGTCAAGGAGGTCGTCAAGGACCCGAAGATGGACGTCTACGTGGCCAAGGACGACAACACCGTTCGCCGGCTCTCCACCGACCTCGACTTCGAGGTGCCGGAGGGCGACCGCAGCAGGGTCAACGGGCTCGAGGGCGGCAGCGTGTCGTTCTCGATCGAGTTCGCGAACGTCGGCGGCGACAAGAAGATCGAGGCCCCGAAAAACGCTCGGCCGCTGCAGGACCTCGGCTCGCAGCTCGGGGGGCTGGGCGGCGGCCTGACTCCCGGCGGCGGCTCCTCGGGAGGGTCGAGCGGCGGCTCCTCGAGCGGCTCCGGCTCGTCTTCCCAGGACGCCCAGAAGTTCGAGCGCTACTCGAACTGCCTCAAGAAGGCCGGATCGACCGACACCAAGGCGATCGAGAAGTGCGCTGACATCCTGCGGTAGGCTCGGCCCGCCCCCCCGGACGAGTGAGACGTTTGACACGCCATGGTGTGTCAAATGTCTCAGCGGTTTGAAATCCGCCCGGCGGCCGGCCTGCGCCACGCCTAAACGCAGGGCCTCGTGAAGTCGGCCATCTAGGGTTTCGGGCGTGGACCTCTCCACCGCCCTGACCGTCGCCGGGTTGGCGGCGGTGCTCTTCGTGCTGCTCTGGGTCGACCTGCACTTCTTCGCGCGCGGCCGGCAGCCGACCCTGCGAGAGGGAGCCTGGTGGTCGCTCGGCTGGCTCGTCATCAGCCTGCTCGTCGCGCTGGCCGTGCTGGCAATCGACGGCTCGGACGCCGCGATCAACTACACGACGGTCTACCTGATCGAGCGTTCGCTCTCGCTCGACAACCTGTTCGTCTTCATCCTGCTGTTCGCCTACTTCGCCGTGCCGGTCGAGCAGCGCGCCCGGCTTCTGTTCTGGGGCATCGCGGCGGCTCTTGCGCTGCGCGGGATCGCGATCGCCGGCGGTGTGGCGCTGATCCACCAGTTCGACTTCGTGCTCTACGTGCTCGGCGTGCTGCTGCTGCTGCTCGCGTTCCGGATCTTCCGCGGCGTCGAGGAGAACGTCGATCCTGAGGCCAACCTCATGGTTCGCCTGGTGCGCCGCCTCTACCCGGTCACCACCGACTACGACGGCAAGAGGTGGTTCGTGAAGCGGGACGGCACGCGCTACGCCACGCCGCTCTTCCTCTGCTTCGCGGCGATCGTCTTCGCCGACATCGCGTTCGCGATCGACTCGATCCCGGCGGCCTTCGCGATCACGCGCGACGCGCTTGTGATCTGGCTGGCGAACATCTTCGCGCTGCTCGGGATGCGGGCGCTGTTCGTGCTCGTCGAGGGGCTCGCGCGCCGGTTCCGTTACCTCGACGAGACGATCGCGGTAGTGCTCGGGATCATTGCGGTGAAGCTCCTGATCGAGGACGCCGTCAAGATCGGGCCCGTCGTGAGCCTCGCGATCGTGGCTGTCGCGTTCGCGATCGGGATCGCGGCTTCGCTGATCGCCGACCGCCGCGACCCCGACGCCGACGCCAAACGCGCCGCGCGCCGAGAGCGGACCGCCTCCTAGGCGAACCAGAAGACGAGCCCGAGAACCAGGTAGACGGCCAGCAGCTGCAGGCCCTCGTACCAGGTCGACTCGCCGTCTTGGGTCACGTAGTTCGCGATCAGCATCGCGAACAGGATCCCCGCGAGCTCGTAGCCGTTGAAGACGAGCGCCATCGGCTGGGGGCCGAAGACGAACGAGAGCAACACCAGCAGGGGTGCGACGAAGAGCGCGATCTGCGCGCTGGAGCCGACGGCGATGTTCACCGCCAGGTCCATCTTGTCCTTGGCGGCCACGAGGACCGCGACCCAGTGCTCGGCGGCGTTGCCGACGATCGCGACGACGAAGACGCCGATGAAGAACTGGGACAGGCCGATGTCGTCCGCCGTCTCCTCGATCGAGCCGACGAGCAGCTCGCTCATTACGCCGACGAGCACCCCGGCGCCGGCGAGCACCAGCACGGCGCGGCCGGCGGACCAGTTCGCCTCCTCGGGTTCCGTGTACGGATTGAACAGCTCCCGGTGTGTCTTCAGCGAGAACACCAGCCCGCCGGCATAGCTCGCGATCAGGATGATCGCGACGCCGAACGAGAGCTGCTCGAGCTCAGAGCCGAAGTCGACCCGCTCATCGCCGACGCCCGGCAGCCCACCGCCGTGGATGAGCTGGAAGATGGCAGGGAAGATGAGCGCCACGACCGCGAGCAGCAGCATCGTGGCCTGGGCGCTCGCCGCCGTCTGGTTGAAGGTCTGCTTCTCGCGCGGGATCCCTCCAACGAGCATGGCCGCGCCCAGCACGAGCAGGATGTTGCCCAGGATGGAGCCGATCAGGGACGCCTTTACGACCTCCTGAAGCCCCTCGATCAGGGCGAAGAACGCGATGATCAGCTCGGGCGCGTTGCCGAAGGTCACGTTGAGCAGGCCGCCGATGCCGGGACCCGACCGCGCGGCGAGCTCCTCGGTCGCCGTGCCCATCAGGGCCGCGGTTGGAATCACTCCGAGGGCCGCCGCGAAGAAGACCAGCGGCGCCGACGCGTGGGCGATCTCGAGCGCCACGGCGACCGGAATGAAGACGCCCAGGTAGTAGACCGGCCGCATCGCGGCGGAACCTTACGGGAGTAAGCTCGCCGCGAGAGCGGGGGGAGCGGCTTGATCGACCACGTCAACAACCTCAAGCTCCAGCACCTCGTCGAGCTCTCGAAGCTCGGCGACAGCTGCGTCGACCTGGCCGCCGAGATCGAGGCCTGGCTGGCCGATCACGACGTCGTCTTCGCGGGCAACACGATCCCGTTTGTGCTGATGCCGCACTTCGTCTCGCCCGGGCAGGTCCGCCGCGTCCGCCACGCCGTCGGCTGCCTCTCGCGGGTCCTCGACCGCTTCTGCGACGCCTATCCCGACGACGGGCGCCTGCGTGAGGAGCTCGCGGTGCCCGACTGGGAGGACGAGCTGATCCGGGTCGAGCCGGGGTTCCCCCGGCCCCTTCGGATCTGCCGCCTGGACGCCTTCCTCCAGGGCTACGACGTCAAGTTCCTCGAGTTCAACGCCGACTCGCCGGCCGGCATCGGCTACACGGACATCCTCTACGACGGCCTGCGCCGCAGCCTCGAGCTGCCGCGCGTCGCGGCCGAGTTCGACACCGCGTACGCGCCGATGCTGCCCGAGCTCATCGCAACGCTCCTCGACGCGTACGGTCACGTGCGCCGGCGCGCGCCCGACCTGCCCGAGCAGCCGCGGCTCGCGCTCATCGACGTCGCCGGGAGTCCCGCCGTGCCCGAGTTCCGCATCACCTGCTCGGCGGCCTCCGACGCCGGCGTCGACGCGCTGCACGGGACGCTCGAGGAGCTCACCTACGACGGCTCAGTCTTGCGGCTGGCCGGCGAGCCCGTGCACGTCGTCTACCGGCGCGCCCTGCTCGAGGAGCTCGTCGAGCACCCGGCCGGCGAGCACCTGGTGGCAGCCGCGCGAGATGGCCGGGCAGCCGTCGTGAACCCGTTCCGGGCACGCGTGGCGAACAACAAGAAGCTGTTCGCGCTGCTCGAGGACCCGCGCTTCGCACACCTCGTCGATCCGCAGGAGGTCGACGCCATCCGCGCGACGATCCCCTGGACGCGCGTGCTGCGTCCGGGCAGGGTCACCTACGGGGACTGGGTCGTGGACCTGCTCTCGTTCACGTCCGACAATCGCGAGCGGCTCGTCCTGAAGCCCGCCTCGGACTATGGAGGGCACGGGGTCTCGCTCGGAATGGAGACCTCCCAGGCGGACTGGGACACGATCCTCGAGGCCCACGCGGATCGGGCCGACTACGTGGTCCAGGAGTACATTCCGGTGCCGGAGGAGATGTTCCCCACGGTCGAGGACGGTCACGTGCAGATGCGCCTCAAGCGCTTCAACATCAACCCGTTCGGCATCGGCGGCCACTACGCGGGGATGATCACCCGCATCTCCGACCAGGCGGTGATCAACGTGTCGGCCGGGGGCGGGCTCTTGCCGAGCGTCGTTGGCCGCCACAAGCGCCGGCTGCTCGCCGAGGACGAGCCCGAGGAAGAGGAGGCGCTGCATGGCCGCTGAGCCGGATCCGCTCAAGCGCGGCTACGACGTGGACGAGAACGCCATCCGCTTCTCGAACTACTTCCACGTCCTGCGCGAGGTCGTGCACCTCTCGAGCGGCTGGCTGGCGCTCGAGCCAAGCTGGCCGGTCAAGTACGCGCTCGGCGATCACCTGCACGACGACGCCCGCGCCGTCACGAAGATCCGCCGCCGCCTCTACGAGCTACGCCACCCGAGCGACTATCCGGGCGCCCCGGGCGGGGAGCTGAGCGAGCTGCTCGCGCGTCTGAACGCCGCGGCGACCCCGGGCGATTACATCGCCGCCGCCTACGGCGAGGCGAAGCCGACGCTGACCCGCGCCATGCGGATCCAGCTCGACACCCTCGATCCGATCACCGACGAGCCCTCCGCGCGCCTGCTAACCCAGGTCCTCGAGCGGCAGGAGCGCCACGTGTCCGAGCTCGGCGGCGGCGACCAGGTGCGAATCGCCGACGCGGGCTCGCTCGACGTCGACCTGAAGGGCGGGAGGCGCGAGCTGCGCGTGATGGAGCGGCTCCACGAGCCCGCGCGCGACGAGTTCGTGACCGTCACCGACGACGGCGACCCCTACCTGGTCGACGAGCTGTACGTCAACGGCGCGGAGAACCACGTCCCGCTCGAGCCCGACGAGCAGCGCCACTTCTTCCACGGTCTCATGGACGCCGAGCTGTCGGCCGCGGAGCTGATGGCGCGCAACTCACACGAGCACCCGGAGATGCCGTGGGACTTCCACGTGGACATGGCGCGCCAGACATGGGACGAGGTCCGGCACGCGCGCGTGCACAGCATCCTGATGCCGACCGAGCTGGGCTGCCGCTGGGGCGACTACCCGGTCGGCTTCTCCTACTTCCGGTCCATCTACGCCTACGACCTCCTGGGGCGGCTGGCGCTGTTCAACTCGACGAGCGAGCAGAAGGCGATGTGGCGCCATTCCCACCGCCGCAAAGTGCTCGTAGAGCGGGGGCAGGAGACGATCGCCAAGGTGTTCGACTACCTGCTGGCCGACGAGGTACCGCACGTGCACAACGGCGCGCGCTGGGGGAGCTGGCTGCTGGGCGGCGACGAGGCCGCCTACCGGGCCAAGGTGCGCGAGCTGCGCGAGGGGCTCGACGAGACGGGCGCGCCCGCCTCCGTCGGGGGTCGCTAGCCGGTCCCGCTACTCCTCGTCGGGCTCGAGGAGGCTCGAGTCCTCCTCATCGTCCACCTCGTCCTCGCCCACGACCTCGTCGCCCGCGTCCATCCGGATGGCGCGCCCGTCGCCGCCGTGATAGGTGGCCTGGAAGCTCTCGAGCAGCTCGTCTCGCCGGGGCTCGTCGATCGGTAGGTCGTCCGAGACGAGCACCCAGTCCGCGCCCTCGAACTCCTCCATGTTGAAGATCTCGGTGTCCACGGACTGGGAGTCGTCCACGACCACCACGACCTCGGTCTGTGGATTGAAGTACGTGCCGGGGCGTACGAGTATCTCGTCCAAGTCGAAACGGCGACCGTCTGGCATGCGCTAGGTATACCCGAAATGGAAGAGCGGACCCTCGGAGTTGCGGGGCTCAGGACGCCGGTGATCGGCATGGGCACCTGGCACACACTCGACGTGCGTGGGAACGGCCCCGAGCGGACCGCGCGAGCGGTCGTCCAAGAGGCGGTCGCGGCCGGCACCGGCTTCTTCGACTCCTCGCCGATGTACGGCGAGTCAGAGCGCGTGCTTGCCGACGCGGTCGCGCCGCGGCGCAACGAGGTGCTGATCGCGACGAAGGTCTGGACGCCCGACCCGGACGAGGGCGCCGCACAGGTCGAGCGGGCGCTCCGCCTCTACGGCGGCCGGGTCGACCTGTACCAGGTACACAATCTCGTCGGCTGGCGCGCTCAGCTCGAGCTGCTCGAGCGCGAGCGCGACGCGGGCCGCGTGCGCGCCATCGGAGCCACGCACTACAGCGCGTCCGCATTCCCGGAGCTGGCGGCGATCATGCGGAGCGGACGCATCTCTGCGATCCAAGTGCCCTACAACCCGCTCGAGCGCGACGTGGAGACGGAGATCCTGCCGCTCGCCGACGAGCTCCGGCTGGGCGTCGTCGTGATGCGTCCGCTAGGCGGCGGTCGCTCCCGCCTTCTCGCGCGAAGGGTGCCGGAGGCGGAGCTGCGCGAGCTCGGCGTCGAGACCTTCGCGCAGGCGCTGCTCAAGTGGGTCCTGAGCGATCCCCGCTGCCACGTCGCGATACCGGCCACCTCGCGCCCGGGGCGGCCGGCCGAGAACGCCGCCGCCGGCGAGCCGCCGTGGTTCGGGCCCGACGAGCGCGAGCGGGTGCAACGTCTAGTAGCCGGTAACCACTAACCGGTAACCAGATCGACCCTGGCTACTGGCTACCGGCTGTCTAGCCGCCCAGGTCCCTCAGCTGGCGCTCGACCTCCTGCTCCACGTCGAGCGGCTCCTCGCCCTTGCGCATGCGGCGCTCGTTGCGCGCGATCACGAGCTGCCGGACCTCCTCGCGCAGCGACTCGTCGCGCGTGACAGGCGTGGGGGCGAGCAGCGCGGCCACCTCAGCGTCGACGTCGAGCGGCGGCTCGCCGCGCGCCTCGCGGCGGGCCGACTTGGCCTCGACGAGCTGCCGGACCTCCTCCGCGCGCTCGGCGCGCGCCGCCGGCGTGTCCGGCGGTGGGGCCGGCCTGCGATCCGGCACGTCGAGCGAGAAGCCGCCCTTGCCGATGCTCGCGTAGTCGGTGCCGCTGCGCAGCAGTGTGAAGATCGAGACCACGACCGCCGCCCCGACGACTACCACCAGCAGTATGAGCAGCCCCTCGCCTTCCACTCACCTACAGTTTGCCCGATGTGGCGACGCCTACGCCGCCGCTCGATGGCCCCCAACCGGCCGCTGCTGTACCCGGACCAGGTCGGGCTGCTGCTGTTCACGGTCATCGCCCTCGGAATCGGGATCTACGTCTTCTTCCGAGTCCTCTTCGCATAGTGCCGATCCGCACCAGTGGGTTTGGTCCGGCCGCGGGTGCGGTAACCTCTTCCCAGTCGTTGACTGACGAATCAATCGGGCGGTCGACAGACCGGGCCAAAAGGGCCCGCAAGCCGCCGGAGACTGACCTGAAGGAGCACTCAGTTGGTCGATTTCACGCTTACCGACGAGCAGAAGGACCTGCGGCAGCTCGCGCACGACTTCGCGGAGAAGGACATCCGCGCCGTGGCCTGGGACTACGACAAGGACGGGACCTGGCCTCAGGACATCATTGACAAGGCCTGGGAAGTAGGGCTGATGAACACCCACCTGCCCGAGGAGTACGGCGGGCCCGGCCTCGACTACCTGACGGGCTGCCTGATCGAGGAGGAGCTCGGCTGGGGCTGTTCGGGCATCGGCACCTCGCTCGTCTGCAACGGGCTGGCGACCGCGCCGATCCTCATCGGCGGCAGCGAGGAGAGCAAGAAGAAGTACCTCAGCATGCTCACCGAGGAGCCGAAGCTGGCGTCGTTCTGCCTCACCGAGCCGGACGCCGGCTCTGACGTCTCCGGCATGCGCACCAACGCCGTCAAGCAGGGCGACAAGTACGTCCTGAACGGCTCGAAGTGCTTCATCACCAACGGCGGCTACGCGGACTACTACACGGTCTACGCGAAGACCGACAAGGAGGCCGGGCACCGGGGCATCTCCGCGTTCGTTGTCGAGCGCGGGTGGGACGGGGTCACCGTCGACAAGAAGGAGGACAAGCTCGGGCAGCGCGCCTCCAACACGGCGACGATCTCGTTCAACGACGTCGAGGTCCCGGCCGAGAACCTGCTGGCCGAGGAGAACAAGGGCTTCAAGCTCGCGATGATGACCCTCGACCGCACGCGCCCGGGCGTGGCGTCCATGGCCGTCGGCATCGCCCGCGCCGCGTTCGAGTTCGCCACCGAGTACTCCAAGGAGCGCGTCCAGTTCGGAGTGCCGATCGCGATGCACCAGGCGATCCAGTTCATGATCGCCGACATGGCCACGGAGATCGAGGCCTCCCGGCTTCTCACCTGGCAGTCGGCCGTGCTGCTCGACCAGGGTCAGCGGAACACGCTCGCCAGCTCACACGCCAAGCGCTTCGCTGCCGACACCGCGATGAAGGTCACGACCGACGCCGTACAGGTCTACGGCGGCTACGGCTTCATCAAGGAGTACCCGGTCGAGAAGCTGATGCGCGACGCGAAGATCATGCAGCTCTACGAGGGCACGTCGCAGATCCAGCGGCTCGTCATCGCGCGCGAGGTGCTGATGCCGCGCCGCGTCGAGGAGCCGGCGGCGGCAACCGCTTAGATCCTCCACACCAGGCTCGAAGAGGCCGCCCGCGGGGCGGTCTCTTTCTGCTGTGTGCCCCACCGTCGACGTTCGGAGAGCTGGCGAGCTAACCGGCTCTTCGCGATGATGGCCAGTGAATTGCCCAACGCCAGCGGAAGCACGAGCGATCCCTCGCAGCCCGGCCAACCGCTAGAGGCATCTCGCGGCAGCCAGTCAACGCGCGCGGAGGAACGCATGCAGAGCAGCGAGCCGGACGTCGAGACGCTGCAGTTGATTTACGACCGCATTGTCCGCGAACGCGACCGTCTCCGAGACGCTCGCCGAGCCGTTACCGCGCAACTCGGTCCGATGCCGGCCGCGGGCGCTGTCGTGCTTGGCCTATTCGCGGGGCTGCCAGATGACATCCACAACCGGGGCCTCGTCTGGGCTGCGCTCGCCGTGTTCATTGTGGTGATCCTTCTGAGCGCCTCGGGCATACGCCTCAGTCCTTACCGGCAACTGACCGCGGAGATGGACGCTCCAACCACGCAGGAGGGACTGAGAGAGGATGATCGTCTTCCTCGAACGGAGTGGCTTCTCGAGCGGATCAAGCACGAGCGCCGGATCTATTACGGCGCGCCGGCCGGGCGCGCTCAGGGGTCGCAAAACTGGATCGAACACCTGTGGCCACGATCCCGGGACCAGCCGCTTTCCCTCGAGGCGAGCTTCGACCGCGAGCGATCAACGCTCCTAGCGGTCCAGATCTTGCTTGCCGCAGAGGTCGGCTTGCTTACGCTCGCCCGGCTCTTGCCATAGTCAGCCCGCGGCCTAGGCTCCGGCAGGAACCGCTTCACGGAGGCCGCCCTTCGGGGCGGCCTCTTTCGTCTGGACCGCGAGGTCCTGCTCCCGGCGCAGCATGAACCGGATCGTGACCAGCAGGAGGATGTCGAGTCCCAGGCCGAACACGGCCGCGAACTGCGACTCCACGAACGAGAACACCTGCGTGACGAAGATCTGGACGAGCACCGCGCGGTCCAGCATGCTGTAGGCGGCGATCCGATCTCCGCGCCACAGGTCGCGAACTCCCGCGAGGACGAGCACGGCGGCCACGGCTGACGAGACGACGCTTGCGACGTTCACGAAGGACAGCGCGCCGGTGTCGGCGCCCGCGAGCGCGCTGCTCACGTCGGATACCAGCACGATCACCTGGGCAAGCGACGCCAGCGCCCATACGAGAAAGACGGCGGTCAAGAGGGTGACGAAGGGCTGAGTGACCGCGACGCGCTCATAGCGCTCCCGCAGGCCCACGGCCACGCGTGCGGGAAGCGAAGGCCCCCGCGCCGGCACGCACGCGAGACCCTGGAGCAGCTCCCGGAGGTGCTCCGCGAACGGGTCGCGCCGGCCGGAGCGGTCGAGCCATTCGAGCGCCAGCCGCCGCTCGCGCTCGTCGAGCGGGCGGCGCGCGGCATCGACCAGCACGTCCGCCGCGTTGGCCACGTACTCAGCCGGCGTGACGCCGCGACGTGTCTGCATCGCCCGCGTGGCGAGGAACAGCAGCACGAACACCACGTAGATGACGCCGGCGGCAGGCTTGAAGAAGTAGTCGTTGTCCTCGGTGATGAACTTCCCGAGCTCGTCGATGAAGAAGCCGAAGCCGATGCCGCCGACCACGGCCGCCGGCCGGCGCAGCGAGCGGCCCACGAACGAGAGCAGGATGCCGAGGGCGATCAGCATCAGCAGGCCTCCCCAGAGCAAATGCGCGATGTGCAGCCTGCCTGAGCCGAGCTGCGGGTAGTGCGTCAGCCAGAGCTGGAGGCGAATCACGAGGATCATGACCACCGCGGACACGAGGAACGTGTCCTGGAGCTCGCCGATGTTCGTGTTACGAACTATCGAGCGCACGAGTCAAGCATCCCCCCGACCGCCGGAGCGGTCAAGCCGCGTCCCCTGTAACGATCTACCCGTGCCAGCGGCCCGGAAGCGAGCCAGCGACGCCGCGCGGAAGGCGGTGGCCCAGGCCGCTCAGATCGCCGACGCGCAGGAGACCGCACGCGCCGCCGGGCGCCCGCGCGGACGGGGCTCCGACCCGTTCACCGGGGAGCTGCGCCGCCGCGAGGTGCTGCCTCTCCTCGTGCTCCACTACATCGCCCAGGGCCCCTCGTACGGCAACCAGCTGATGGAGCGGATCTCCGCCGTGACGGAGGGCGTGTTGTCGGTGAACCCGAACACGATGTACCCGCTGCTCCGCCAGCTCGAGGAGCGGGGCCTGATCGAGGGCAAGTGGGAGCACCCTGAGCGGCGGAGCCGTCGCTATTACTCGATCACCACGGCCGGCAGCGAGGAGTACGACCGGCTCGTGGCCGAAGTGCGGCCGTTCCTCGAGTCGACCGCCAGAAGCATCCGGGAGATAGTTCGCGAGGTCTACGGCGCGTGAGCGTGGCGCGCGAGCGCACGATGGTCGACCTGCCGCCGGACCGCGCCGCGGAGCTCTGGACCGACCTGCGGCGGTGGCCGACCTTCGTCGAGGGCTTCGCGCGCGTCGTCGAGACCAGGGGAGACTGGCCGAAGGAGGGCTCGAGGGTCGTCTGGGAGTCGATCCCCAGCGGCCGTGGCCGGGTGACCGAGCGCGTGCGCGAGCGGCAGGACGGAGTGCTCGTCACCGATGTGTTCGAAAAGGCGCTCGCCGGCACGCAGACCGTGCGCTTCGGCCCGGCCGAGGGTGGCGGCAGCGTCGTCGAGCTGGAGCTCGACTATCGGCTCACGCGGGAGGGGCCGCTGTCGTGGCTGACCAACGTCCTCTTCATCCGCCGGGCCCTCACGGCCTCGCTCCGCCGCACCCTGCGCCGGTTCGCCACCGAGGCGGCCGAAGAGGCCGGCTTGTAGCCTTGCGGGGCCGCCAATGGGGCCAGGGCCCCTCGATCGGGAGGTCGCATTGTTCGTTTTCAAAGCCGCCGTCGTAGGCGCCGGCACGATGGGAGGCGAGATCGCCCAGGCAATCGCGTCGGCCGGGATCCCGGTCGTGCTGAAGGACGTGGAGCAGAAGTTCGTCGACACCGGGCTCGAGAAGGCCCGCCAGGTGTCGCAGGGCCAGCTCGGCGGCCTCGTCAAGAAGGAGAAGATCAGCCAGGAGCAGGCCGACCGGCAGCTCGAGGAGATCGTCGGCCGTATCACGGGCACCACCGAGTACGAGGGCTTCGGGGACGTCGACTTCGTGATCGAGGCCGTTCCGGAGCGGATGCAGATCAAGCAGGCCGTGTTCGGCGAGCTCGACGCCGTCACCCCCGGGCACGCCATCCTGTCCTCGAACACCTCCTCCCTGTCGATCACCGAGATGGGTGAGGCCACCAGCCGCCCGGACCGCGTGGTGGGCTTCCACTTCTTCTATCCGGCATCGGTCATGCGCCTGATCGAGGTGATCGAGGGGGACGAGACGTCCGAGGAGACGATGCAGGCCGCCGCCAACTTCGCCCAGGCGATCCGCAAGCAGCCGATTCGCTGCGGCGAGGCCCCCGGGTTCGTGGTCAACCGCATCCTCAACAGCGCCGTGTCGGAGATCTGGCGCGTGACCGAGGAGGAGGGCCTCGACGTGAAGGAGGTGGACAAGATCGTCCAGGAGTCCAAGGCTGCGCCGATGGGTCCGTTCTTCCTGACCGACCTGCTCGGGCTCGACACCGTCCTGCACGTCGCGGAGCACCTGAACGAGAGCTACGGCGACCGCTTCTACGTCTCGGAGAAGATGAAGGAGCTCGTGGAGGCCGGAAACCTCGGCCAGAAGACCGGGAAGGGGTTCTATGAGCACGGCAACTGACACCGCCACGTCCACGCTGGTCGAGCGCTTCGGGCTGAAGGCGCTGGTCGAGTCCTGCCTCGTCCTCGAGGAGGGCATCGCCGGCATCAAGGACATCGACATCGGCATGATGGCCGGGGCCGGCATCCTTCCTGGGCCGTTCGCGCGGGCCGACGAGCAGGGGCTCGACTCGGTGCTCGAGGCTCTCGAGCGCGCCGAGGCCGAGTGGGGCGAGGCCTTCGCGCCCCCGCTGATCCTCCGCCGGCTGGTCGCCCAGGGCAGGCTGGGGAAGAAGACCGGCCAGGGCTTCTTTCCCTACCCGCAGCCCGACGAGGGCCAGCAGGGCGACGAGGTCGTGCTGCTCGAGACCCGCGGCGACATCGCGATCGCCTGGCTCAACCGGGCGCCCGCGAACCCGCTCTCGCCGCAGGTGATCAAGCGGCTCGGCGAGATCTGGGACCAGGTCGGCGGCAAGGCGCGCGCGCTGGTGCTCGCGTCGTCCAACCCGTTCACGTTCTCGGCCGGCGCCGACATCAAGGAGTTCACGAAGATGAAGCCGGACGAGGAGGGCGAGGAGCTCGTGAAGTCCGCGCACGGCTTCATGCGCGGCATGGAGCGGTCCTCGACCGTCACGATCGCCGCCGTCAACTCGCTCGCCTTCGGTGGCGGCTGCGAGCTCGCGATGGCATGCGACTTCCGCGTCGCGGCCGAGTCCGCCACCCTCGGTCAGCCCGAGATCAACCTCGGGATCATCCCGGGCTTCGGCGGGACCCAGCGCCTACCGCGGCTCGTAGGCGAGGGCAAGGCGCTCGAGATGAACCTGGTCGGAGAGCCTATCGGCGCCTACGAGGCGCTACGCCACGGGCTCGTGAACCAGGTCGTGCCCGATCACGAGCTGTTCGACGTGACGATGTCCTGGGCCCGCAAGATGGCGGAGCAGGCGCCGATCGCGATCGAGCAGATCAAGAGCGTGTCGGCGAACGGCGACCTGGACGAGGGGCTGAAGGCCGAGGCGCAGGCGTTCGCGAAGGCCTTCGGCTCGGAGGACGCGAAGGAGGGCATCGGCGCCTTCCTCGGCAAGCGCAAGCCGAGCTTTAAGGGCAAGTGACGACGCGCCAGGTCTCGCGCGAGGCCGCCCGGCTCGCGGAGCTCCTGCGTGAGGCCGAGCGGGCGGTGGTGCTGACGGGCGCCGGCGTCTCCGTCCCATCCGGGATCCCGGACTTCCGCACGCCCGGCACCGGGCTGTGGGAGAAGGTCGACCCGATGGAGGTCGCTCACATCGACGCCTTCCGCCGCGACCCCGACCGCTTCTGGCGGTTCTACGGCGAGCGTTTCGCGACGCTCCAGCACAAGCGGCCGAACCGCGCCCACGAGGTGCTGGCGGAGCTCGAGCGGCGCGGTCTCGTGCGCGGCGTGATCACTCAGAACATCGACCGCCTGCACCGGCGCGCGGGCTCCTTGAACGTGATCGAGGTGCACGGCTCGATCGAGTGGAGCGTCTGCCTCGAGTGCGGCGGGCGGGTGAGCATCAAGGACATGATCGAACGGCTCGGCTCAGGGCCGGGAGCGCCAGAGTGCGACTCGTGCGTGTCCGCGTTGAAGCCGGACGTCGTGCTCTTCGGCGAGCTGCTGCCGGAGGACGCGATGGCGCAGGCCTGCGCGCTCGCCGGCGAGGCCGACCTGATGCTCGCGGTCGGCTCGTCGCTCGAGGTCTACCCGGTCGCGTCGCTGCCGGGGACGACGCTCGAGCACGGCGGCCGCCTGGCGCTCGTGACGCAGGGCCGGACTCCGTACGACCGCGACGCCGAGGTCAGGCTCTCGGGCGACGTGGTCGACGAGCTGGAGGCCGTGCTGGCCGCGCTGGACTAGTCGTGCGAGCGCTCGATGTGGGCGAAGCGCTTGTCGCTGCCACCCACCTCGGTGCCGTTGATCCAGGCGCGGCCCGGCCTGCGGGGGGTGAGGCGCCGGCGTGCCTCGGCTATCCGGGGCAGCCGCCTGTCGCGCCGCAGCGCGCTGGACAGGTCGATCACGGGGGCGGGATTCATGGTGTAGATGTTCATCGCGGGCTCCCTCTGTTCCTATGGCCAGCTGGCCAAGATGCGGGCTGGGCCGTTCGACACCGTGTTGGGGTCTGCGCAAGCTACGCCGGAGCGGTAAGCCGCTCGTAAAGGCTGCGTTAACCAGCTGGGACGATCCGGATAAGCCGCGGCCCCGGCCTCGCCCGCTAGCGGGACCGCGAGAGCGTGGCCTCCATCGCGGCCACTGCTCGCTCGAGTGCCTCGCGCACGGGCTCGGGCGGCTCGCCGTCGATCGCGGCGCTCGCGGCGGCCGCGACCGCTTCCCGCTGGCGCTCGATCTCCTGAGTGCGTTCGTCGTCCAGCTCTGAGCTCAGCGTCTCGAGCGCGATACGGGCCTGGAGCGCGGCCTCCCTCGGCCGGCCGGCGTTCAGGTCGGCGCGCGCGCGGAGCAGCAGCTCCTCACCCGGCAGCACCTCGTCGCGCGCGTTGAGGATCGCCACGAAGCGCTCGTCGGGGGCCAGCCTCTGCTTCGTCCGCCGCAGGCCTCCCGGCTCCCCGCGCCGCAGCTCGTAGGCCTCGCTGAAGCGCCCTTCCGCCACCTCCTCGCCAGCCCCGTAGCCGACCCGCACGACGAGCGCATGGTCCGCGGCGACGTCACGGACGTACGGGTCGACCGCGGCGGCGCGGAAGGCCCGCAGGACGGCGTTCAGCTCGCGCGCCGCTTCCGCCAGGCTGCTGCGCAGCTCGCCGGCGTCGCCGCGCACGCGGTGCAGCCACTCCGCCGCTCCCGCCTCCGAGCGGAACCCCTCCGCCCGCACCAGGGTGGCGCGCGAGGTCGGCACCGGCTCGGGCTCCTCGGCGCCGGCGACGCGCCTTGGCCGCCGGCCCCGCAGCCGGCGACGCTCCGGAGCACCGAGCGTCCTCAGCACGACGACCGTCTCGGGCTCGGCGTCCGGCTCCCGACGTAGGACGTAGCGACCGTCGGGCGGGCCGAGCAGCCAGCCGAACTCGAACTGGACGAAGGCGAAGAGCGAGGCCACCCGGAGGGCGCCGCGCGGGCTACTCGCCCTGGTGGGAGTCGCTCGAGCGGTGCTTCTTGCGAACGGGGATCGCGTACTTCGACGGCTCGGTCGGCACGACCGGGTTGTCGATCTCGCCGAGCCGGTCGACGAGCTTCGACCACTGACCCGGCTTCAGCACGCCGTACGCCTGACGCCCGAGCTTGCTATTGGAGCCGAACAGCGGCCGGAAGCCCACGTGGATGTGGTCGGCGTGATCGCCCATGGCCATCGTCGGCGCGCCCTTGTCGATGAGCGAGATGATCTGGTCGGCCTTCAGCGTGCCCTGCATCTGGAGCAGCCGATCGATCGTCTGCTCGGCGATCCCGCCGGGCTCCTGGTGGCCCAGGATCGGGACGCCGTTGATCTTCGCGATGTCCACCGCGTTGCCGGACGAGTGCTGCGACACGTTGCCGGACGCGGTATAGAAGCCATGGCCGCACTTGAGCGACGTGACCGCCGGCCGGAGGCCGGACTCGGCCAGCACCTCGAGGGTCGCGAGCACGCGCCGGTCGATCTGGCCGGACTCGATGTCCTTGCGGCCGCAGTCGTAGATCTCGATCCGCTCGTCGGCCATGACCCGCTTCTCGAGCATCGGCTTCGGCAGCAGCAGCACCTGGCCGATCGAGAAGTTGTCCTGGTCGTCGCCTCGCAGCGCGTTGCGGCCCGAGGCGCGGTAGATCGCGGTTGCCTCGAGCAGCTTCCACCCGTCGAGGATGGGCTTGGGGTCAATGCGCGGGGCACCCCGTCCTGCGGGGCGGATCTCGAAGTAGAGGTGGGCCGCCTTGTCCGCGACCGGGCGGCCGACGCGGCCCAGGATGGTGCCGCCGATCACGCGCGATCCCCTCTTGAGCTGCTTGAGGCGAACGTCCTTCGAGCTCAGGCCGAAGGCGCGCGAGAAGTAGTTGCGGAAGGTCGTGAAGCCGTCGAGGCGGGCCTTCGAGTTGAGGACCTGGTCGATGCCGCCGGCGCGCTTCGAGTTCGGTCGGCTCGGGTGCGCAAACAGACGGTCCTTCAGTGGGACCGTCGGCCGCGGGGCGGCATCTGCGGCGGCGGAGAGCCGCTTCTTGCCGGCCTTCTCCTTCGTCTCGGACGCGCTGGCCTTTCGGTTCACGTCGCCATGGCGGCCGGCGGAGGCCGGGGCGCTCGGCTTGCGGTCGCTCTTCGCGGACAGCGCGCTGGCCTTGTTCCTGCGGTCGTCGGCGTCCTCCTTCGGGACGGGGTAGTACTTCGACACGCGCGAGAGGCCGGAGTAGGTGAAGCGGTTGCCGTAGACGTCCTGGAGCACGATGTAGCGGCCGAAGCGCTTCGAGGTGCCGATCTTCTTGACCACGCCGTCGTTGACCGCGACGATCGGAGCGCCGTAGCGGGTGTAGATCTCGATGCCGCGGCGGTTCGCGTCGTCCTCGACGACGCGGGAGGCGTTGCGGCCCTTCGCGATGCGCTTCTCGGCCTCGCGCTCGGTGATGTCGTCGGCGTACCTCGCGCGCGCGTATACGGGGAAGCGGGCCTCGGTCAGGCCCGTCAGCGAGCCGACGAGGCCCTCCGGGGCACCCGCGATCAGGCGAGCGCGGAGCATCACCGAGTCGACGTACCAGTCGGCGTGGTTGTAGGCGAAGATCGCGCGCCTGAGGTCCTTGTCGGCGCCGGCGGCCTTCAGGTAGCGAGCCGCGGCGAAGATGGCGTCGACCGGGTTGTAGGGATCCTTCTTGCCGTCCTTGTTGGCGTCGACGCCGTACGCCTTCCAGCTCGAGGGGATGAACTGCATCCAGCCGAGCGCTCCGGCCGAGGAGACGTTGAGGTTGCGGCCGTAGTCGGTCTCGATCTCGTTGATCGCGGCGAGAACCTCCCAGCGGACGCCGTACTGGATGCCCGCCGACTGGTAGATCGGAAGCAGGAAGATCGGCACCTTGAACTTGCGGATGACGAAGTTCGGGACGCCCGTGATCTGGGAGGGCCCGGGGAGGGCGTCGAAGAAGGTCGGGTTCGAGCGCCTGGGCGAGCCGTCCGGGTTGCGGAGCTTCGCCTCGCGCTTTGTCTGCTTGCGCTGACGCTGGACCTTACGTCGAGGGTCGCCGGTGATGACCTCGCCGTCCCCGGTGATCCGCCGTCGGCTGCCCGACCGCTGCTGCTCCCCGCCGCCCGGCTGAGTGGACGGGGACTGAGTGGTTGGCGTCTCGGTGGTGCCGCCGCCGCCCGTGTCACCGCCGCCGCCGGTGCCGCCGCCGGTGCCGCCACCGCCCGTGTCACCGCCGCCGCCGTCGGTGCCTCCGGGCAGAAGCGGGTCGGTCGGCAAGGTGGGAGTCGTCTCGGTCGGCAGCGTGGGGATCGTGATGTCCTCGAGCGGGGTGCCCGGGGGCACGTCGATCTGCACCTGGCTGATGGTCCCGTCGGCGTTGCGAACCGTGACGGTCTGGAGCTCGGCGGACGCCGGGAGCGAGATGGCGGCGAACGCAGCTGCCACGGCTACGGCCGCGAGCAAGATGTAGAGGAGCCTCTTCCTCATCCCTGGCTGTTGTCTCCTCCCGCGCCCTGACGGGATCCGCGGCCGAGTTGGGGCACGCTACCACGCCCGCCCGCCGCGGATGCAACGCTACTTGCTGTCTTTTGGGTCTGCAACTGACAACCGTTCCGGGGCTCGGCCAGACCGCCGATCCTCCGGCTGAAGGAACGCTCCTGCTCCCCTATCGGCGCTTTTCCACCCCGGCTTCAATTCGAGACGCGAGAGTCGCGCCTCAAAGTGATGTTCTTCTACCCGCTTCGGGTCTCCCTCACGCCCGGCCACCGGTCATCAGAGGGACCTAAGGCTCGAGTACAGCCTGAGCTCTGATCATGCGCGCGGGCGGCTCGAAACGATCCTGTACGCTGCGCCCCTCGTGGAGGAGCCGCACCAGGAAGAGGGCCTGAAGGACCGCCTCTCGCGCCAAGGTGAGGAGGCGCTCGGGCGCGTCGCCGAGGAGCTGGTCGGCAACCCGCTCTTCAGCGGCGCCCTGTCCCGCGCCCTCGACGCGCGCGAGAAGGCCGTCCAGGCGCAGGAGGCGGCGATGGGCGCTCTCGGCATTCCCTCGGCAGCGGACGTCGAGCGGCTCACTCGCCGCCTGCGGTCGGTGTCACAGCGTCTCGAGGGGATCGAGGACGCGGTCGACAGGCTCGACGAGCGGCTCGCGAACCGCGCTGGAGACCCTCGCACCGAGGCCATCGAGGCTCGCCTCGACGACATCGGCCCCCGCCTGGACGAGATCGCACGGGACCTCCAGGCGTTGCGCAAGGCGGTCGCGCCCGGCGAGGAGCCGCCGCCGCGTGCGCAGGAGCGCCTGACCGTCAGCGACGGGTAGCCCGCTCGAGCGCCGCCCACGCAGTCCGGCCGAGCTGCAGGCCGAGGGAATCGAGGCCGTCCTGGCCGATCCGCCGGCGCCCGCCCTCGGCCAGCAGGTCGCTGACGCCGAGGACGCACGCCGCCTCGGCTCCGCGCCGCCCCGCAACCTGGAGGAGCGCGGCGGCCTCCATCTCGACGGCGAGCGCGCCCTCCTCACGCCAGCCGCGCGCGACGTCCTCGCGCGCGTCATAGAAGAGGTCGGTCGAGACGATGGGCCCCGCCGCCGAGCGGCCGGAAGCTTCGGCGGCCTCCCTGAGCGCAGCGGTGAGCGCGGAATCGGGACGGACGCGGCGTCCGGCCCCGAGCGCGGCGCTCGCGCCGTCGTCGGCGATCACCTCGCGCGCGACGACCAGGTCCCCGAGCGCGAGAGCGGGATCGAGCGCGCCGCACGTCCCGATCCGAATCAGCGCGCGGGCGCCGAGGTCGATGAGCTCCTCGACCACGATCGCCGCGCTCGGGCCGCCGATGCCCGTGGCCTGCACCGTGAGCAGCCTTCCGTCGGCCGCCTCGCCCGTGTATCCCCAGAGGCCCCGGTGGTGGTTGAACATCTTCGGCTGCCCGAGCAGGTCCTGGGCGACGGCCAGGGCCCGGTGCGGGTCGCCCGGGAGCAGCACCCGCTCGGCCAGCTCAGCGGCCGGCTTCAGGTGAATCGGCTCGGCCGGCACGCCAAGGACGATATGGGACACTCCGCGGCGCGATGGCGAAGTCCAAGCGCCGCTCGACGTCCCCGGTTCCCGACGCCGTCAGGGAGGCGGTCGAGCGGACGGTGCAGGCCACCGTCGGCTCCGCCCAGATCACGCGGGATCGCGCCCAGGATGCGGTGGACGAGATCGTGAAGAGCGCGGGTCAGAGCCGCAAGGCCATGACCGAACGGGTGCGCGGCGCCATCGACGAGCGCAGGCCCGTCACGAACGAGGACATTCGCGAGCTGCGAACCGAGCTGCGCGCCATCGGGCGCCGGCTCGACGCGATCGAGAAGCGCCTGCCCGCGCCGCGGGCGCGGCGCAGCTCGTCCGCAAGGAGCGCAAAGAAGGGCGGCGGCCGCAAGCGGTCCACCTGAGATGGCGGGCCGCCGCATCCTGATCACCGGCGTTTCGAGCCACGTGGGCACCGAGCTCGCACGGCGGCTCGAGACGGACCCCGAGGTGGAGTACGTCGCGGGGCTCGACACGCGTCCTCCGCGCGCGAAGCTCGAGCGCACGGACTTCATCGAGGCGGACATCCGCAATCCGGTGATCGGGAAGCTGCTCCCGCAGACCGGCGCCGACACGGTCGTGCACAACAAGATCGTGCGGCAGCCGGGCGCGATGTCCCCCCGCGCTGCGCACGACATCAACGTGATCGGCTCGCTTCAGCTGCTCGCCGCCTGCGAGAAGGCGGACAGCGTGCGCGCGATCGTGATCCGAGGGTCCGCCGGCATCTACGGGAGAGAGCCGGCCGCGCCCCAGTTCTTCACGGAGGACATGGCCCGCCTCTATCCGCTGCGGACGCGCTTCCAGCGCGACATCGGTGAGATCGAGAACTACTTCGAGACCTTCTCGCGCCGCCATCTCGGGGTCGTCTGCACGATGCTCCGTTACCAGTCCTCGATCGGCCCGACCGTCGACACGCAGATCACGCGCTACCTCTCACTTCCCGTGGTCCCGACCTACCTCGGCTTCGACCCGCGGCTGCAGTTCGTCCACGAGGCCGACGCGATCGACGCGCTCGTCGCCGCGACGAAGAACCCGGTGCGCGGGGCGGTGAACGTCGCGGGCCCCGGCACGATCGGGCTCACCCGTCTCGTCCGCCTAGCCGGCAAAGTGACGCTGCCGATGCCGCCGCAGCTGTTCGGCGCCGCCACGGTGTCCGCCCGCCGGCTGGGGCTGTTCACCTTCTCGCCGGACTTCCGGCGGCTCTTGCGCTACGGGCGGGGCGTGGACGTCACGCGCCTGGCGGAGGACGTCGGCTTCACGCCGCGCTTCTCGACGGTCGAGGCGGTGGACGACTACGTCCGCACGCTGGGCGGGCGGAGGCTCGTGCCGTCGCTGCGGCGGGTGGTGACGCAGCTTTGAGCACGCGCGTTAGCCGCGAGGCCGGAGACGCGACCGGTGCGCGTCGCGATGGCGCCACTGAGCCGCGGGTCGGCCCGTCCGGCGCGCGCGCGGGGGAGCGCTACCCGGGCACGTTCCCGTTCGGTCCCCTCGTCGCGTTCCTGCGGCGGCTTCGCGAGGGCCTCGAGCCGGGCGCCAGCCTCACCGAGGCCGTCGAGCACGCGGCGGGCGCGCTGCCCCGCGATGTCCGCACCGCGCTCGAGCGCGCGGCGGAGCGCCTGGGCGGCGACTACAGGGAGGACGAGTGGGGCTTCGACGAGGAGTTCGCCGAGACAGTCCTGCCGATCCTCGAGCTCATCTACGACCGCTGGTGGCGGGTCGAGGCGATCGGCGTCCGCAACGTGCCGAGCCACGGCCGGACCCTGCTGGCGTCGAACCACGCCGGGATCCTGCCCTGGGACGCGACGATGATGTCGGTCGCGCTGCTGCGCGAGCACCCACTGCCGCGCTACCCGCGGTTCCTCGTTCTCAACTGGGCGTTCGAGCTGCCCTTCGTGTCCGTCGCGCTGCGAAAGCTCGGCGGCGTGGTTGCCTCGCCGTACAACGCGATGCGGCTGCTCGAGCAGGACGAGCTGGTCGCGGTCTTCCCCGAGGGCGTGAAGGGGACGAGCAAGAGCTTCCGCGACCGCTACCGGCTCGCTCGCTTCGGCCGCGGCGGCTTCGTCGAGCTCGCGCTTCGCACCGGCTCGCCGATCGTGCCGGTCGCGGTCGTCGGCAGCGAGGAGATCTACCCGAAGATCGGCGAGGCGCCGGTGCTCGCGCGCCTGACGGGCGCGCCGTTCTTCCCGATCACGCCGACGTTCCCGCTGCTCGGCCCGCTCGGGGCGGTGCCGCTGCCGTCCAAGTGGCGGATCGAGTTCTGCGAGCCCATCGACGTGACCGAGTACGGCGGTCCCGAGGCGGCCGACAACCGCACGCTCGTGTTCGAGCTGTCCGAGCGCGTGCGCGACACGATCCAGCGCACCCTCTACGAGAACCTGGTGAAGAGAGGACCGGCCTTCATCTAGGGTTCCGCCATGGCGTTCAAGTCGTCAGACGAGTTCCGCGAGGTCATGGACAAGGTGTTCACGATCATGAGCACGGACCCTGAGATGGGTCCCAAGCTCCGCGAGGCGCGCACGCCGCAGCGCTTCGAGTTCCCGGACGTCGACATGGTCGTGAACGTGACCTACGCCGAGAACCCCACCGGCGGCCAGAACCTCCGCTGGGAGTGGACCGACTCCGTCGATTGGGACCCGGACGTCGAGATGAAGATGGACTCGGACGTCGCGAACCGCTACTTCCAGGGCAAGGAGAACGTCGCGATGGCGATCGCCCGCCGCCGGATCAAGGCGTCAGGCAACGTCAAGAAGGCACTCTCGATCATGCCGATTACCAAGCCGGTGTTCGAGCGGTATCGGGAGATGGTCGAGAGCGAGTACCCACACCTGGTTGAGTAGTCGGTAGTCGGTAATCAGGGTCGGCTCAGCGTGCGGATGAGTCCGTTCAAGAGGCGGCCGATATGGCGAGCGCGAGAGCTGGCTTCCGGTGGGCACGGCAGCGCGGCCGCCCGTGCCCGCTCCAGCCAATAGTCCAGCTCACATGCCGATCCGCGGGCAATGAGGAGAAGGCGCCTGCGGTCGGGCGTTGTTCCGCGACCGTAGGCCTCGGCGATGTTCGCGCCGACGGAATTCGCCGCCCGAACGATCTGTAACCCGATCGTCCACCGGTCGAAGCCGTTCCACGCCGTTGCCGCGACACGAATCTCGTCCGCGAGCCGAGCCGCGTTCCGGTAGGCCTCAAGATCCTTGAACGAGCGGTGTCCCACACCGCCGAAAGGCTCGACAAGGCAAATCCCACCCCGCCACCCGACTACCGACTACCGACTACCGACTACCGACTAGAAGTGAACGCCACGAAGGAGGTAGGCCATGGCGATCGCCTCAGTGGACATTTCTTCCTGCGGCTTCTCGCCGTCGCCTGAGGGGAGCGCCGCCTTGTCCTTCTTCGCCGCCTTCGAGTCGGGGAAGAGCTTGTAGGCCGTGTTCATGATCTGGTCGACGACCTTCGGCGAGATCGAGTAGAGCACCTGGCCGAAGGTGCCGAGGCGGGTGGCGACGCGCTTGGGCTTGTCGAGGATGGCGTCGCAGATCATCTGGGCGGCCTCCTCGGGGGTCAGCGTGGGGAACGCCTTGTAGATGTCGGTCGGCGCGATCATCGGCGTGCGGACGAGAGGCATGTAGACGGTGGTGATGTGGACGCCGTCGCCCACCACCTCGGGGCCGAGGCAGCGCGAGAAGGCGTCGAGCGCCGACTTGGACGCGACGTAGGCCGAGAAGCGCGGCGTGTTCGTCTGCACGCCGATCGAGGAGACGTTGACGATGTGGCCACCCTTGCGCTCGCGCATGCCCGGCAGGAACTTCAGGATCAGCTTGAGCGCCCCGAAGTAGTTGAGCTGCATCGTGCGCTCGAAGTCGTGGAAGCGGTCGTATGACGCTGCGACCGAGCGCCGGATCGAGCGGCCGGCGTTGTTCACGAGGATGTCGACGCCGCCGTGCTGCTCGACGATCTCGTCGGCCACGCGCTCGACGTCTTCTACGTCCGAGAGGTCGGCCGGATGCACGTGCCCCTTGCCGCCGAGCTCGTCGATCATGGCCGCCACCTCGTCGAGCTTCTCGCGCGTGCGCGAGATGAGGATCACCTCGCCGCCCGCCTCGCCAAGCTTGCGCGCCAGCTCCATGCCGATGCCGCTCGACGCTCCCGTCACCACGATCTTCTTGTCCTTGATGACGCTCGAGAGGCTGCGCTCGCGGAAGAGGTCGGGGTCGAGGTTGCGCTCCCAGTAGTCCCAAACCTTGTCCGCGTAGCTCGACAGCGGCGGGACCGCGATACCGGTGCCCTGGAGCGCCCGCTGGGCGTCGCGCGCGTCGAAGTCGGCGTCGAAGTCGCGGTGCTCGAGCACCGAGGGCGGGATGCTGAGGTCGTCGAGGATCGCGTTCTGGATGTTGCGGATCGTGGGGACTTGCTTCAGCCCCGCGACCACCGGCTTGGGCACGACGTTCGTGAGGTTCGCGTCCACGCGCATGGTGAAGCGAGGCGCATGGGCGGCCTTCGCGAACTCGTTCAGCGACTGGCCCACGGACCGCGGGTTCGGGTCCACGAGGTGGAAGGTGTCGCCGGGCAGGTCGTCCGCCGCCTGGTGCGCGATGTGGTCGAGCGCCCGGGCCACGAAGTCGACCGGCACCAGGTTTGCCTTCTTACCCTCCGGCCCGGCCAGGGGGAACCACTCGGGCAGCGCGTGGCGGAGCTTCTGAATCAGCTTGAAGAAGTAGTAGGGCCCGTCGATCTTGTCCATCTCGCCCGTCTCCGAGTGCCCGATCACGATCCCCGGGCGGTAGACGCGGAGCGGAGCCTTGACCCCGTCGCGGACGAGTTTCTCGGAGTCGAACTTCGTCGAGTGGTAGTGGTGGGGCAGGTTCTGCCCCTCGTCGAACATGTCCTCGCGGAAGAGGCCTTTGTACCTGCCCGCGACGGCGATCGAGCTGACGTGGTGGAAGGTCCCGACCTCGCGCGAGTTCGCGAACTCCACCGCGTGGCGCGTGCCCTCGACGTTGGCGCGGTGCGAGCTCTCCTCGTCGGCCTCCATGTCGTAGATCGCCGCGAGGTGGAAGAAGTGGTCTATCGGCTCGTCGAAGCTCTCCACTCCGAGCGCCGGCTTGGACAAGTCGCCGGAGACGGCGACCACCCGATCGCCGGCGCCCCAGTCCTGGACGAGCGCATCGAGCCTTCCGCGCGACCCCTCCCGGACGAGCGCGTAGATCGTCCCGTCGCGCTTCAGAAGCTCCTCGACCAGGTGCCGGCCGATGAAGCCGGTCGCCCCCGTGACGAAGTAGTTCAAGGCCCTCTCCTCGGTTCCCGAAAGTAGGCGGCGAGTGTATCCGCTTGGTGTATTGACCTCTTCGGTCCCGAGCGGGACACTTCGGGTCTCAGCAGGCAGCAGGCCGAAGGGCGCGGAAGGGCGCCGCCGGCCGACGTCGCGGGCCGTTACGCCCGCTTGACGGCGGGGCCGCTCAGTGCCGGTCCCGCCGTCATCGTCTCGGTGTCCTTCACGTGCCATCCTGGGAACCGCCGTGGCTGACGAGAGGCTCACCCTGAAAGAGGCGGCAGACCTCGCCGGCGTGAAGACCGCGACCCTGCGGCGCTGGGCGGAGTCGGGCGTGATCCCCGACTACGAAGGGGACGGCTGGACGCCCGCGGCGGTCGCGCACGCGCGCATCGTCGCCAGGCTGCGCGACCGTGGCCATTCGCTTCAGCAGATCCGGGAGGCGTCGCAGCAGGGACGGCTCGCCTACGGCTACATCGAGGACCTGTTCCCGAGCGGGCGGCGCACTCACACGGTCGCCGAGGTCGCGGAGGAGACTGGGCTCGAGCCCGCGCTGGTCGAGCGGATCTGGGCCAGCATCGGCCTGCCGATCGCTGAGCTCGAGCACATGAACGACGACGACGTGCAGGCGTTCCGGTACGTGTCCTCCGTCCTCGCGGCCGGCTACCCGCTCGTCGCCTTCCTCCAGCTCACGCGCGTGTACGGACAGGCGCTGTCGCAGATCGCCGACGCCGAGACCCGCCTGTTCCACATCTACGTGCACGAGCCGATGATGCGCGAGGGCGTGCCGGGGATGGAGATGGCGGAGGCGATGGAGCATCTCGCCGGGGATCTGCTTCCGCTCGCCTCGCCGATCATGGACTACATCCACCAGCGCTTCCTCCAGCACTTCCTCGAGCAGGATGTGGTCGGCCACATGGAGGGGGACCTCCAGGCTGACGACGCCGACCTGGGCCGCGTGACCGTCGCGGTCGCGTTTGCCGACCTGGCGGGCTACACGCGCTTCACGGAAGAGGCGGGAGAGGAAGAGGCGCTGTCGATCGTCGAGCGCTTCATCGAGGCCGTCACGAACACGCTGCCCGACGACGCCCGGATCGTGAAGACGATCGGCGACGAGGTGATGATCGTCGGCAACGACGTGCAGGCGCTGACCGACTGGGCCGTCGGCTTCCAGAACCTGTGGGTGGAGCGCCCGGCCGCCCGCATCGGCATCCACCACGGCGCTGCGCTCTACCGCGACGGCGACTACTTCGGACGCGAGGTCAACCTGGCAGCGCGCGTGGTCGCCCGCTCGCGCGGCGGCGAGGTCGTCGTCACCGACGCCGTGATCGAGGCGGTCAGCCGCAGCCCTCACCTCCAGTTCGAGGAGATCGGCGAGGTCAAGCTCAAGGGCTTCGACGAGCCGCGCACGCTCTGCCGCGCCTACCCGAAGGAGTGAGGTGGCCGACGCGCTGGCGCTCGCGCGCGACAGCGGCCTGGTCCGGGAGGGCGAGCCGCTGCTCGTACTGCTGTCGGGGGGCGCGGACTCCGTCTGCCTGCTCGACGTGGCCGTTCGCCTCCGCGCGCGCGTATCTGCGCTGCATGTGAACTACGGGCTTCGCGAGGATTCCGACGCGGACGAGGCGTACTGCCGCGACCTGTGCGAGCGGCTGGAGGTGCCGCTCGTGGTGGAGCGCGTGGAGCTCGGTGCCGGCAACCTGCAAGAGCAGGCGCGCGATGCCCGCTACGCGCTCGCCGAGCGCCACGCCGAGGGCGACTACGCGACCGGCCACACCGCCTCCGACCAGGCCGAGACCGTGCTCTACCGTCTGGCGGTCTCGCCGGGCCGGCGCGCGCTGCTCGGGATGGAGCCGCGCCGCGGCAGGCTCGTGCGCCCGCTGCTCCGCGCCACGCGCGAGGAGACCCACGCCTGGTGCGAGGAGCACGGGCTCGCCTGGCGCGAGGACGTGTCCAACGTCGACCCGCGCTTCGCGCGATCGCGGATCCGGCACGAGGTGCTGCCGGTGATGCGCGACCTGAACCCGGCCGCCGAGCGCGCGATCGCGGAGACCAGCGCCGAGCTCCGCGACGAGGCCGAGGTGCTCGAGCGCGCGGTCGACGACGAGCTGGCGACGCTCGGCGTGGCCGGCATCCCCGTGTCGGAGCTGCGCGCGCGGCCTCCCGCGCTCGCCCGGCTGATGCTGCGCCGTCTCGGGGAGGCGGCGTCGGGCGGCACGCGAGCGCTCTCGCGCGACCAGGCCGAGGCGGTCATGCGGCTCGGCGGGAAGCCGGGCACGGCGAGCCTGGACCTCGGCGACGGGCTGCGCGCCGTGTCGGAGTACGGAACGATCCGCTTCGCGCTCGGCCCGGACGCGCCGCCGCCCGAGCCCGTCGGGCTCGCGGTGCCGGGGGACGCGCGCTTCGGCCCCTGGGAGCTCGAGGCCAGGCTCGGGCCGGGCGGCGACGCCGAGCTGTCGGCGACCGAGATCGGCGTGGGGGTGATCGTGCGCGCCTGGCGGGAGGGCGACCGCATGCGCCCCGCCGGGCTCGGCGGCAGCAAGACCCTGCAGGACCTCTTCACCGACCGCAAGGTTCCCCGGGAGCTTCGCCGGGCGCTGCCGGTGGTGGAGGCCGAGGGCGAGATCGCGTGGGTCGCGGGAGTCGCCGTCGGCGAGCGCTTTCGCGCGCGCGAGGATGAAGAGGTCGTGAGCCTCACCGCGCGCCGGGCCGTGCCGTGAGGCTCACCGCACAGGCATAGACTCGCGCGCGTGGGGATCGGCCGCACACTCGTGGAGGAGGACGAGCTCGGGCGCCGGGTCCGCGAGCTGGGCCAGGAGATCTCGCACGACTACGAGGGGCGCGACCTGTTCCTCGTGGGCGTCCTCAAGGGCGCGGTCTTCTTCCTGTCCGATCTGATGCGCAGCCTCGAGGTGCCCTGCGAGGTCGACTTCATGGCGGTGTCGTCGTACGGCTCGTCCACCGACTCCTCGGGCGTGGTCCGCATCCTCAAGGACCTGGACGCGCCGATCGAGGGGCGCGAGGTGCTCGTCGTGGAGGACATCGTCGACTCCGGGCTGACCCTGTCGTACCTGCTGCGCACGCTCAACGCGCGCAACCCGGCGTCGCTCGACGTGTGCGCGCTGCTGACCAAGCCCGAGCGCCGCAAGGTCGACCTGCCGATCCGCTACGTTGGCTTCGAGATCCCGAACGAGTTCGCGATCGGATATGGCCTCGATCACGCCGAGCGCTACCGCAACCTGCCCTATGTCGCGGTGCTCGATGATCCGCCTTGAGCGCCTCGTCGTAGCCCTTTAATAGGCGCAAAAACGTGCCTGAGGGTCCAATAACCCCTGCTACGCTAGATCCGCCCCTTCAGAGGGGACTCGTGCTGCCGATGCACCCCTGGACATGAGCCGGTTTTTCAAGAGCGCCGCCTTCCCCATCCTCATCGTGGTGGTCCTGGCGTTCTTCGCTCAGAAGCTGATCAGCCCCGGCCAGGAGGAGAAGGTCCCGAACTACTCGGAGTTCCTCGCGCAGGCCGATCACGGACAGATCAAGTCCGTGACGATCAACACCAAGGACAACACGATCGATGTCCAGCAGAGGGACAACAAGAAGTACGAGACCGCCTATCCCGACAACACGGAGCAGAACCTCGTCAACACGCTCCGCTCCGAGAACATCCAGATCAGCGTCAAGGGCAAGGGCGGCGGCGGCTGGGTCTCGATCCTGACGTACGTCCTGCCGTTCGTGATCTTCCTGCTCTTCTGGCTGTTCATCATCAACCAGATGCAGGGCGGGGGCTCGAAGGTCATGAGCTTCGGCAAGTCGCGCGCCAAGCGCATGTCGGTCGACTCGCCGAAAATCACCTTCCGCGACGTCGCCGGGGTGGACGAAGCCGTGGAGGAGCTCCACGAGATCAAGGAGTTCCTCGAGAACCCGAAGAAGTTCCAGGCGCTCGGCGCGCGCATCCCCAAGGGCGTGCTGCTGTACGGGCCGCCGGGCACCGGTAAGACGCTGCTCGCGCGCGCTGTCGCGGGCGAGGCCGGCGTGCCGTTCTTCTCGATCTCCGGCTCCGACTTCGTCGAGATGTTCGTGGGCGTGGGCGCCTCGCGCGTGCGCGACCTCTTCGAGCAGGCCAAGCAGAACTCCCCCTGCATCATCTTCATGGACGAGATCGACGCTGTCGGCCGCCACCGCGGCGCCGGCCTGGGCGGCGGTCACGACGAGCGCGAGCAGACGCTCAACCAGCTGCTCGTCGAGATGGACGGCTTCGAGATGAAGGACAACATCATCCTCATCGCCGCCACCAACCGCCCGGACATCCTGGACCCCGCGCTGCTGCGCCCGGGCCGCTTCGACCGCCAGATCGTCGTCGACCGTCCCGACCGCAAGGGCCGCACCCGCATCCTCGAGGTGCACACCCGCGGCAAGCCGCTCGCCAAGGAGATCGACCTCGACAACCTCGCCGCGCAGACGCCCGGCTTCACCGGCGCCGACCTCGCCAACCTCGTGAACGAGGCGGCGCTGCTCGCCGCCCGCACGGGCAACCGGGAGATCGACCACCAGCACCTCGAAGAGGGGATCATGCGGGTGATCGCGGGCCCGGAGAAGAAGACCCGCGTGATGTCGGAGAAGGAGCGCCGCGTCACCGCCTTCCACGAGATGGGCCACGCGATCGTCGCGCACTTCCTCGAGAACACCGACCCGGTCCACAAGATCTCCGTGATCTCGCGCGGGCAGGCGCTCGGCTACACGATCTCGCTGCCCACCGAAGACAAGTTCCTCACCACGCGCGCGGAGCTGTCGGACACGATGGCCATGACGCTCGGCGGGCGCGCCGCCGAGGAGATCGTCTTCGGCGAGGTTACGACCGGCGCCTCGAACGACCTCGAGAAGGTCACCGCCACCGCGAAGCAGATGGTGATGCGCTTCGGCATGAGCGAGAAGCTCGGCCCGCGGGTGTTCGGCCACGATCACGGCCAGCCCTTCCTCGGCCGCGAGTTCAGCGCCGAGCCCGACTACTCCGACGACGTCGCACGCGAGATCGACGACGAGATCCGGCGCATCGTCGAGGAGGCGCATCAGGTCGCCCGCGACATCCTCACGGGCCACCGCGAGCAGCTCGACTACGTCTCGGAGATCCTGCTCAAGCGCGAGACGATCGAGCGCGAGGAGTTCATCCAGCTCCTCGACGGCAAGACGGAGCAGGACGTCTTCGGGTCCGAGGAGCCGGCTATCCCCGCACCGCAGCCGCCCGCGGCCGAGCCCAAGCGCAAGCCCGGCTTCGAGCCGCCCAAGCCGCTGCCGCGCCCGGGCCTCGCCGGCGGCTCCGCGGAGATGCGCTCGGACGACGGGCCAGAGCGGCCCGACCTGGGCTGACGTTCGCCTAACAAGCGGTTCCCGAAGGAGCCCGGCTCGAAGCCGGGCACAAGCTCCTCCACTGACGGCGGCTTCTGCGCTGTCATGGGGCGATGATCGCGTAGCGGTCCGACATCGACAATCGGGCAAACCCCATTCATGATCCGAGTCGCGATGGGGATCCCCACCACGGAGAAGTACGCCGCGATGCTCGACGCGGCCGCAGCGGACGGCTACGCCTACCCGTCGGTGAACGTCACCTCGTCGCAGACCCTCAACGCCGCGATCCGCGGCTTCGCCGAGGCCGACTCCGATGGAATCGTCCAGGTGAGCACCGGAGGCGGGCAGTACCTCGCGGGAGCAGCGGGCGAGCCGGTACGCGGTGCGCGTGCGCTGGCCGCCTTCGCGCACGAAGTGGCTCGCAGATACGGCGTCTTCGTTGCCCTTCACACGGATCACTGCCCTCCCGACCAGCTCGACACGTTCGTCCGACCGCTCCTCGCGGAGTCGCAGCGGCGGCGAGAGCGTCGCGAGCCGCCACTGTTCAGCTCGCACATGTTTGACGGCTCCGCGCTACCGCTGGAGGACAACCTGCGCATCTCGTCAGAGTTATTGGACGACTGCGCGCGGGCAGACGTCGTGCTCGAAGTCGAGTGCGGGGTGGTCGGCGGCGGCGAGGACGACGTGAGCGGCGAGGGCGTCGAGCACGGCAGGCTCTACACGACGACCGATGATCTCCTACGCGTCGCGGAGGTGCTCGGCAGCGGCGAACGCGGGCGCTATCTGCTCGCCGCCACCTTCGGCAA
>JBKPHS010000097.1:0-4816 GCA_046729975.1 Actinomycetota bacterium | reverse complement strand
GGAGCGCACCCCGAGCCGGTAGAACTCCTCGAGCTCTCGGTCGATCCGCTCGCGGTCGCAGGTCGAGGTCTCCCAGCCGCGACAGCCGAACAGCTCCGAGACCTCGATCTCGAGCACGACCGCCATCCTGCCCTGGTTGATGACGCGCCGGGCGTCGTACGGAGTGGTGACGATCTCGAAGAAACCCTTGCCCGGGCCGCCCGCCTGCGCGTCGACGTAGCGCTGGAGCTCGCGGATGTCCTCGAAGCCCTTGCGCACGGTCGACATCTCGTCGCAAGAGTTGCGCCGCCGTGCCTGCAGCTCGCACAGCACGCGGTTCTCGTTGACGGACATGACCATCAGCCGCAGGCCGCCGAGCCACGCCCGCTGGATCCAGCGCCAGTACGTCCCCTCGTAGGTGACGTTGTGCGCCCCCCACTCGGTCAGCTTCGGCCAGCCGGTCGTGTCGTGGGGCGCGGCCGGCTGCCCGTAGTTGAGGACGTTCTGGGTCGGCGCCGCGGAGCCCTGCGGTCCCTCGACCTCGCTGCAGTCCGGCAGCGCATACGGGATGCCGTAGGGGTGCCAGGGCCGCCCGCAGTGGAAGTCGCCCCCGAGGTACTCGAAGGTCATCCAATGCATGTGGCCCTCCAGGAACCCGCCGACGGCGCCGTACGGCGTCTCACCCCTCGACGGTGTCCCGCTCGCGCCGAGCTCGGCCTCGGGATAGACGGCGCAATCATCGGCCGCCGGGAACGAGAAGCGCGCCGCCGGGCCCGCGGCCGCGCTCGCCGCGACCGTCAAGCGGCCGTCCGGGTCAAAGGTCAGGAGGCGGTTGGGGTCCGAAGCCGGCGAAAGCGTGAACGCGCCGGCGCCGGCGTCGGCCACGCGCCAGTCGGCCGCCGGGCTCGCCTTCGCCACGGGGGCGACGGACCCGTCGTCCTGCACCGCGAGCACCGTGCCGTCCGGCCGGTACAGGAGGTAGCTGCCGAGCGTCGTGGCCTGCATGCGCAGGCGCTCCGCGCCCGGAACCGTCTGCCCGGACGGCGCGCTCCGCAGCCCGTGGCAGCCGCCCGCGAGCGAATAGCGCGTCGGTGTCTCGCTCGCGGCAGAGGCCGGCGCTGCGAGCACGAGCGCGACCGCCAGCGCCCCGATCGCCCGCGCCTGAGCCCCCCTGCAGACCACACGCTCACGCTAACAACCGCAACCCGCCCGGCGCGCCGGTCGTGCTCGCGCCGTCAGCCCTCTACGTACTCGAGCCTGCCCTCCAGCGGCATCGTCGCCGACAGCAACGGCGCTGGCGCGTCGGGGTCATCCTGGTCGCACACGAACGTGAAGTCGAGGACGCCGGTGTCTATCGCGGCGTGCACGCCCTCAACCTTCCAGCGGCGGTCGATCGTGCGCAGGCGCTGCACGCTGCCGTCGAGCCCGAGCGTGCCTACCACCGAGCCGCGGATGCGACCGTCGTCCGCCTCGGCCGACGCCGTGAAGACGAGTAGTTGGTCGGCGATCGGCGATGCCCGCTGCTGGGCTAGCGAAACACCGCCCTGGCACTCAGCCCTGTACGCCGTACCGTCCGCCTAGCGAGACGTACAACACGTCCGCAAGAACGCTGCGCCGGACGCCGTCCACGGTCTTCTCCAGAAGGGTGAGTCGCTGGCGGGTGCCCTCCAGGACCGGCGCGATCAGCCGGCCCCGCGCCGTGAGCTGCTCGATCAGCGGCGGCGGGACGTCGGGGCATGCCGCCGTGACGCAGATCCGGTCGTAGGGGGCGTGCTCGGGGTTCCCGAGTCCCCCGTCGCCATGAATCAGGACCACGTCGGTGTAGCCCGCCCGTTCCAGGTTCTCCCGGGCGAACGCCAGCGTCGTGGCGTCGATGTCGATGGCCACGACCACACCCTCGCGACCCACCACCTCCCGCGCCAGGGATGTCCCGTAGCCCGACCCCACGCCAACCTCGAGAAACCGGTGCCCGGTTCCCAGACCGAGCGGCTCGTAGAACAGCGGATAGCTGTGCGGGCACGAGAT
Organism: Actinomycetota bacterium; assembly: GCA_046729975.1. GTDB lineage: Bacteria > Actinomycetota > Thermoleophilia > Solirubrobacterales > Thermoleophilaceae > JBKPHS01. Next base: position 2,812 of record JBKPHS010000097.1, on the reverse strand, counting down.
CGTGGCCTGCTCGCCTGGGAGAGGCAGGGGGATCTCTTCGTAGGCGTGGTCCCGGTAGCGAGACGGGATGAAGTCCTCGCGACGCACGGTGAGCATTGCCCTGCGGAGCCGCTCGGAGCGAAGGAGCCCGCGGCGCCCGAGCTCCCCGACCTTCGCTTCCCGCTCCCGCCGCAGGTCCTCGTCGCCCTTGACCGGTTGGCTCGGCGGCGGAATGAGCCACCCGCTGTTCATCGGCCCCCTCGGTTTCGACGTTTCGGGGATGAGCGTGACTCCCGGACGGGTTGACTATGTTGGGCGCCGTTCCCGAGAGAGGAGATCCTCATGTCGGTCGTCGTGACGGCTGTCGCTCCCGGCCTCGATGCGGACATGTACGAGGCGGTAACGGACAAGGTAATGCCCGGCGACCAGCTTCCCGACGGATGCCAGCTCCACATCGCCGGGCCCGTCGAGCAGGGATGGCGCGTGATCACGGTGTGGGAGTCGCGCGAGGCCTTCGACCGCTTTCGGGAGGAAAGCTGCTGCCGGCGATCCGAGAGGCCGCCGGGGACGAGGTCCGACCGGCGGCGGCGCCGGAGGTCAACCCAGTCCACAAGCTGGTCACAGGCTGATCTGTCAGATCACCAGCTGAGCACACCCGCGCCGCGCCGCTGTTCGCGCATTGCGTCGAGCAGGGAAATAGGGAAGGCCCCGGCAACAGCTACAGTCGGCAAATCGATCCGCGCTACGAAGTTCTCGACGACGCCGCCCGCCTCGCGCACGAGTACATCGACAGCCTGCCATCGCGCCCGGTCGGCGCGACGGTCGGCATCGACGAGCTGCGCTCCCGGCTCGCCCGGCCCCTGAGCGACGACGGCGACGATCCCCGAGCGGTCATCGAGGACCTAGCGCGCGACGTCGACCCCGGGCTGGTGGCCTCGGCGGGACCGCGGTACTTCGGCTTCGTCATCGGAGGCGCGCTACCAGTGGCGGTCGCGGCGGACTGGCTGACGTCGGCGTGGGACCAGAACGGTGGCGGATACGTCGTGTCTCCCGCGCTGTCCGTCGCCGAGGAGGTCGCCGCCGGCTGGGTGCGTGACCTACTGGGCCTGCCGGCCGCTTGCGGCGTGGGTTTTGTGACGGGCTGCCAGATGGCGCACTTCACGTGCCTGGCGGCGGCACGCCATGCGGTCCTGCGCGACGCCGGCTGGGACGTGGAGGCCCAGGGCCTTCAGGGCGGACCGCCGCTGCGTGTGATCGCGGGCGAGCACGCACACGTAACGCTTACGGTCGCTTGTCGGATGCTCGGGCTCGGCGCCGAGCGTACTCGCCTGGTGCCGGCTGACGACCAGGGCCGCATGCTCTCCGCAGAGCTCGAGAAGGCGCTCGCCGAGCAGGAGGGTCCGACCATCGTTTGCGCGCAGGCCGGTGAGGTCAACACGGGCGCGTTCGATCCGATCGCGGACATCGTCGAGGCCTGCCGCACGAACGGCGCGTGGTGCCACATCGACGGCGCGTTCGGCCTCTGGGCGGCCGTCAGCCCGACGCGCCGAGGCCTGCTCGAGGGCTTCGAGCGGGCCGACTCCTGGGCGACCGACGGTCACAAGTGGCTGAACGTGCCCTACGACTGCGGAATCGCGGCGGTGGCGGATCCTTCCGCGCACCGGGCCGCGATGACTTCGACGTCGGCTTACATCCCGCCACACGACGAGGACATCCCGTGGGGCTTCGACTGGACACCGGAGTTCTCTCGCCGCGCGCGCGGCCTGCCGCTCTACGCGGCACTGCGCTCGCTGGGACGGCGCGGACTCGCCACGATCGTCGACAGCTCCTGCGAGCACGCCGAGCGGATCGCCAACCGGCTCGCAGACGGCGACGGTGTCGAGGTTCTCAACGACGTGGTGCTCAATCAGGTGCTCGTACGCTTCGACGACGACGACCAGGCCACGAACGCGGTGATCGAACGCACGCAGCAGGACGGGACCTGCTGGCTGAGCGGCAGCAGCTTCCAAGGACGGGCGGTCATGCGCGTGTCAGTGGTCGGCTGGCAGACCACAACGGACGACATCGACCGCTCGGCCAAGGCGATCCTCCAGGCGGCTGAAGCAGTACGCAGCGGGAGCCCGCTGGAGACGTCGCCGCGAGCGACCTAGGTCGCTCGCGCTTCGCTCAGTACCACTTGCCGCGCGCGAAACCGCCGAAGGCGATCAGGCCGACCAGGATGATGATCAGGCCGAGCAAGACGCTCCAGAAGATCAGCACGACGATCCCGACGATGACGATGATCCCGCCGGTCGATATCCCGGCGATTCCTCCTCGACCTTCCCGGTCAGTCATGCAGACACCTCCAGTCGACGGACACCCTCATCGTATTGGGTGGTGCTAGCCCCAGGGCGCGACACCGGCTACCCCGCTGGCAGAGGCCGCCTCGACGCACCATGATGTCCTCCATGACCAGCTTCTCGACCCTCACAGGCCGCACCCACATCGTGATCCGCCTGGTGGATCGCGCCGACTTCCGGGTCCGCCGGCTCGCCGCACTCGACAGCCGCCGGCCGTTCGCCGGCGACGTGCTGCTCGCCGAGCTTGCGGACCAACCGGTCGCAGCGATCTCGCTCGCCGACGGCACCGTGGCTGCCGACCCGTTCAGGCCGACCGCCGGAATAGTCGGGCTGCTGCACCTACGCCGCGATGAGCTGTTGAGCAACGACAGCCGCTCGATCCGCTCGCGGCTGCGCCTGGACGGGATCCCAGGCCGCCTCTCGCTCGACCGGTATCAGCCGGCGCGTGTGGCGACCGCGACCAGGTAGTCCGACTCGATCGCGACGGCGCCGCC
>JBKPHS010000096.1:0-8687 GCA_046729975.1 Actinomycetota bacterium | reverse complement strand
GCGCCGAGCTCGAGCGCCGTCGCCGCCGCGGCGAGCGCGTTGTAGACGTTGTAGAGGCCGGGGAGGGGAAGGCTCAGCTCCACAGTTCCCGCCAGGGTCCGAAGCTGGACCTCTGAGCCCGACATCCCGTGCAGCTTCACGCGCTCCGCCGAGATCGCCGGCTGAGGCCGCTCGCGGCCGCAGTTTGGGCAGCGGTAGCGGCCGAGGTGGCCGAGGTACACGGCGGCGTACTCGTACGCGTGGCCGCAGCGGCGGCAGCGCTTCGAGTCCGAGGCGTGCTCGAGCTCCGGCAGCGTCTGCGACTCGTCCTCGACGCCGAAGTAGACGATCCGCTCGCGCTCCCTCCCGAGGTCGGCCACCAGCGGATCGTCGGCGTTCAAGACGAACGTCGTGCGGCCCGAGCGCGCCTTGACGAGCTCGGCCCAGCGGTCCGCGAGCAGATCGAGCTCGCCGTAGCGGTCGAGCTGGTCGCGGAAGAGGTTGGACAGCAGGATCGTGTGTGGCTCCAGCGCGTGGGCCACGTGCGCGAGCCATGCCTCGTCCACCTCGAACAGGCCGAGCTCGCGCGGTCGGTCGCCCGCGTCGAGCAGCGCCGTCGCTACGCCCCAGGTCATGTTCGAGCCCGCCCTGTTGTGCACGAGCGGCCGCCCGGCGTGCTTCATGACGTTGGAGATCATCGAAGCGCTCGTCGTCTTGCCGTTCGTGCCGGAAACCAGGACGGAGCCCTCGTCTAGCCGGCGGCCGAGGCGCTCCAGCGCCGTGTCGTCGAGGGCCAGCAGCAGCCGTCCGGGGGCCGTCGTGCCACCGCTACGCCCGGCACGCCGGCTAACCGCGCGGACGAGCCGCGCGAGCGCGACCTTCAGGCGGAACATCAGGCCCGTGGCTCCGGGGCGATCACGCGCAGCGCCTGCCGCTCAACCGAGAGGGAGACGGGGAGCTCGCCGATCGGATCGCCGTCCGCATACATCATGAACGGCCGGTCCGAGCTCACGTCCACGCGCTCGCCGCGAAGGAACTCCACCGACGGGTCGTCCACATGCGTGCCCTTGAAGACCTTGGGTAGGTGCGCGAGGAACTTCAGCTTTCCCGTCGCCGCGCTGAGCATGACGTCGAGGCGGCCGTCGTCGAGCTCCGCCTGCGGCACCACGAACATGCCGCCGCCGTAGGCCTTGTTGTTCGCCACCGCGACCGACCAGCCCGTGACCGTGTGCCGAGCGCCGTCCACCACGACCTCGAACGTAGCGTGTCTCCAGCCGGCGAGCGCCCGGAGTGCCGCGTACAGGTAGACCAGGTTGCCCCGCACGAGCCTCGCCTCGTTCGCGATCCGGTTCGCGTCGGAGTCGAAGCCGGCGCTGGCGATCCCCACGAAGGGCGTGCCGTTCGCGTGCGCCACGTCCACCAGCCGCTCGGGCCCCTCGACAGCCAGCCGCGCCGCGGCCGCGGCGTCGCGCGGGATGCCGAGCACGCGCGCGAAGTCGTTTCCGCGCCCCCCCGGCACGATCGCGAGCGCGCTGGCGCTGTGCGCGAGAGCGCCGGCCAGGCAGCCAACCAAGCCGTCCCCGCCGACCGCGAGCACCGTCTCGCCGGCCTCGGCCGACCGCGCGGCCTCCTCGCGGGCGTGCTCGAGGCCGCGAGTGTCGAGCACTCGGTACTCGGCGCCGAGACGCTCGAGCTCCTCCCTCGCCTCCGGGAGGGCCTTCAGCGCCCGCCCGCCCGCCGCAGCCGGGTTGACGAAGACCGCGAAGCGCCGTCTCACTCGCCGCCGGCGGCGGCCGCCCTCGCCGCGCGCTCGGCCGCGAAGCTGCCGCGGTCCTCGCCGCGGAGCCCCACTCCGTCCTCGTACTTCTGGATCTGAGCACGGGCGAGCACAGGATCGCCCACGAGTCGCTCAGCGTGCGGCTCCTCGAGGTCCTCCGGGTCGAGCGTCAGCAGGACGTCGTCGTGCACGGAATGCCACGGCTCATCCTCGGTGATGCGCTCGGAGGCGACCAGCAGCTGGCCGGGCCGGGCCAGCCAGTGGAGGGAGAAGATGCCCAGCTTGTAGGCGAACAGCCGCTCGCCGTCCGAGAACAGGAAGTTGAGGCCCGAGAAGGAGGAGCGTTCGATCACGGACGTGACCGCGCGCCGGAAGCAGGGCACGGGGTACTCCGGGTCGAAGTCGCGCATCAGGAAGTTGAAGAAGTGCTCCGAGTCGGTCTGTCCCTTCGGCGGCGCCACGCCGGGCTCGAGCAGCTTCTTGAAGCGCAGGATGGTGCCGTTGTGGCAGAACGAGAAGTTCGCGAGGCAGAAGGGGTGGGTGTTCTCGGCGCTGAGGCCGCCCATCGTTGCCCGCCGGACGTGCACGTTGAAGATCCGGCCGCGGAGGTCCGTGGCGTTCTGGAAGTCGTAGTCGGCATACGCGGCCTCGGGGAAGCTCACGCAGTACGGCTCCTCGCCGAGCCGGTCGTAGACGGCCATTCCCCAGCCGGAGTCGTGTTCCTCGGACTGGCGTATCAGCGGGTTGTCGGCCTCGAGCAGCTCGTGCGTCAGCGCGACGGGTTCGCGCGCTACGCAGCCGAGGATGCGGCACATGGGGGGGAGATCGCGTCGCACATGGCTTGGAAGCTTAAAGCGACCATAGGGAGGCAGCAGTGGGTGACGTGCGACCGAGGCGAATCTGGTGGGCGAGGCCCCGCAAGCTGTGCGGGCTGGAGCGGCCGGGAGGGGGCGGGCGCAGCCACCGGCCCGAGCGGCGCGAGCGCGAGATCGCCTACCTGAAGGCGAACGGCGTCCGGCTCGTCGTCTCGACGATGACGACCCGCCACAACCTCGCCGACTACGAGCGCGCGGGACTCGCCTGGCACCACGTGCCCGTCGCCTCCTGCGGCGAGGGAGCCGATGCGCTCGAGGAGCTGCTGCCGCTGCTACGGGGCGAGATGCGCGACCGCGGAGCCGTGGCTGTGCACGGCAACCGCCACACTGACTTCGTGGCCGCGCTCTGCGCGGCACACCTGCACGAGTGGCGTGACGTGGATCCCACCGAAGGCCTGCGCCTGGCCGCTGAGGCAGGCCTGACGGTCAGCGAGGACTCGGCGCGGCTGCTCGGAGTCGACTACGAGGCGGTCCAGCCGCGCTCCCGTATGGCGGCTGCCACGTCGTCGGGCCGGTCCGTGATGACGTAGGCGTCCACGATCGCGCCCTCGGTGTTGATCGTGATCGACAGGCCCGACTGGGTCTTGCGCACCTTGGAGATCGGCGCGACGGGCCTTCCGGAGCCCATTCGCGGCTTCACCTTGCCAGTGGCGACGCGATGCACTCCGTCGAGCTCGGCCAGGGAGTCGAGCAGCCTGCGGTAGCCCTTGCCGGAGGAATGCTTGTGGTGCGTCTTCCGCGCCATCACGCGGTAACGAGCGTGTACAGGCTCTCGGCGACCGCGATCGGGCGCGGGCTTTCCGCGTCCTGCTCGCGTGCCTCCTCGGCGGACGTCGCGCCGGTCAGGACGAGCGCGGCGTCGAGCCCCAGTCGGTCGGCGGCGGCGATGTCGGCGTCGAGACGGTCCCCGACGACCAGCGTGCGGCCCTCCCCGAGCCGCTCGAGGGCCGTCTGGAAGAGCTGCGGCTCCGGCTTTCCCACTATTGCCGCCGTGCGACCGGAGCCGTACTCGACGGCAGCGAGGATCGCGCCGGTGCCGGGCCAGGGGCCCTCCGGCATCGGATACGTAGGGTCTCTGCCTGCGGCGATGAAGTCCGCGCCGCGCCGCAGCGCCAGCACGGCATCGCGCAGCTGCGCGAAGTCGAAGTCGTCGGTGCCTGCCACCACGACCAGGTCCGCCCGCGACGCCAGGTCGGTCCCGTTCATGACCTTCAGCCCGGCGTCCGCGACGTGGTGGCGCATCACCTCGGTGCCGATCACGAAGGCAGTCTTGCCGCGGCGCGTCTCGGCGAGCACGTGCTGCATCGCGCCGCCGACCGTCACGACGTCCGCGAGCGACGCCTGGATGCCCATGCCCCAGAGCCTTCGAACGTAGTCCTCGCCGCTCGATCGCGGGTCGTTCGTCACGAAGGCGAGCCGCTTGTCCGCCTCGCGCAGCGCGGCCACGGCATCGACCGAGCCCGGGACGGGCTCCGGCCCGATCCAGACGCAGCCGTCAAGGTCCAGGATCAGCTGGTCGTAGCGCTGGACGAGCCGGGAGAGGGCCATCTGGCAATCGTATGTGCAGCACCCGCTACGCTTCCGCGCCTTGCGAAGCGCCCTTCCGGTCCTCCTTGCCCTCACCGCGCTGTTCCTTCCCGCCTGCGGCGACGACGACGGCGACCAGGGCGGCTCGGCGCAGCGCTCCGATACGACGACTACCGAGACGCAGGCGGACAGGGGGGCGTGCAAGGAAGCGAAACAGCCGGAGCCCAAGCCCGACGGCGGTCAGAAGCGGCCGCGAAGCAAGCTGGACAGCTCCAAGAGGTACGTCGTCACGGTCGCCACGAACTGCGGCGCCTTCAGCTTCGAGATCGACCAGAAGGCCGCGCCCACGAGCGGCGCTTCGATCGTCGCCCTCGCGGAGAAGGGGTTCTTCGACGACACGTACTTCCATCGCATCGTCCCGGGGTTCGTGATCCAGGGCGGCGATCCGACGGGCACCGGCACGGGCGGTCCCGGCTACAAGACGGTCGACGAGCCACCCTCGGACGCCCGCTACACGAAGGGCGTCGTGGCGATGGCCAAGGCGGGAGACGAGGCGCCGGGAACGGCCGGGAGCCAGTTCTTCGTCGTCACCGGCGACGACGCCGGTCTGCCACCCGAGTACGCGGTGCTCGGCAAGGTCACGAAGGGACTCGATGTCGTCGAGCGCATCGGCGCTCTGGGCGACGCGAACGAGATGCCCACCCAGGCTGTCGTCATCGAGAAGATGACGGCCCAGGTGAGCTGAAGCCCGCGGACGCCGCCTACTAAGCCAGGATCCACCGATCCCGACGGCGTTTCCTCGCCGGAATGCCGTCGCCAGCCACCGCCGGCTCACTCGCGAGGGTTTCACCCTCGCTCCGTTCCCCGTCGGCGGCCGGCTCGGCCTCCCGCGCGGAAACGCTCGCCGGTCTCGCCGGATCCTGGCTAACCTCGTTGGCGTGATCTTTGACGTCGGCGAGGCCGATTTCGAGCAGCGGGTGGTCGAGCGCTCGCGGGAGGTTCCCGTGGTGGTCGACTTCTGGGCCGAGTGGTGCGGTCCATGCCGAGCGCTGTCACCGGCCCTCGAGAAGGCGGCGGCCGAGCGGGAGGGAAACGTGGACCTGGCCAAGGTCGACGTCGACCAGAACCAGATGCTGGCGCAGAGCTTCGGGATTCGCGGGATCCCGGCCGTCAAGGCGTTCCGGGACGGCCGCGTCGTCGACGAGTTCACGGGCGCGATCCCGCCCCCGCAGGTCGAGCGCTTCTTCGACTCGCTGGTGCCGTCGGAGGCCGACGAGCTCGCGCGATCCGACGACGAGGAGTCGCTACGCCGCGCCCTCGAGGTCGATCCGGGTCATGCGGGCGCGGCCAGCCGGCTCGCAAAGATCCTGCTGAGCCGGGGCGAGGTGGACGAGGCCCTCAGGCTCGTCGAGCCGCTCCAGGACAAGGACTTCCTGGCCGCCGGGCTCGCGGCCCGAGCGCAGCTTGCCCGTGACGGCGGCGGTCCGGTGGCCGCGTTCGAGGCCTGGGACGACGGCGACTACGCGCGTGCTCTCGAGGAGCTGCAGGATGCGCTCGCGGCCGCGGACGGCGACGAGCGTGACCTGATCCGCCGTGTGATGATCGCGATCTTCACCGAGCTCGGGCCGGAGCACGAGCTCGCGCGCGAGCACCGCAGGCGGCTGTCGGCCGCCCTCTACTAGCGAGAGCTCCGCGCGCGCTGAGCGCGGCGCCGACCGACGGCTGCCACGATCCCGGGCGTGACCACATCGCAGCCCCCGGTCCCGTTCACGGGACGCACCGCCTGGGCGCGGAGCCTCGAGACCCCGCTCCGGGAGTTCCTGCGGACCGAGACCGGCAGCGCGGCCATCCTGCTCGCCGCCACGATTGCCGCGCTCGCGTGGGTGAACATCGACACGTCGTCCTACAACTCCGTCTGGGACGCGACCCTCTCGATCGATCTCGACGGCTCCGGCGTCGAGCTGACTCTCCGCGAATGGGTGAACAGCGGCCTGATGACGTTCTTCTTCTTCGTCGTCGGGCTCGAGGCGCGCCGGGAGTTCGACCTGGGCGAGCTGCGCGAGCGGCGCCAATTCGCGCTGCCGATCGTCGCGGGAATCAGCGGAATGGCGGCGGCGGTCCTCATCTATCTCGCCTTCAACGCCAGCAAGTCGTCCGCGCATGGCTGGGGCATCGCGATGTCCACCGACACGGCGTTCGCACTTGGCCTGCTCGCGCTGGTCGGACCGCGGTTTCCGCAGCGTCTGCGGGCCTACCTGCTCACCATTGCGGTGGTCGACGACGTGCTCGCGCTCGTCGTGATCGCGACCGTATACACCGAGCACGTCACGGTCTCCGCGCTGCTGGTCGCCGCCGGCCTCTTCGGCGCCATTCTCGTGGTGCGGGCGGCCCGTGTTCGGTACGGCGCCGTGTACGCGACTCTGGGGGCGGCTGTCTGGGTGGCGCTGCTCGAGTCGGGCGTCGAGCCCATCGTCGTCGGCCTCGCGATGGGCCTGCTGACGTATGCATACACGGCGACGCGCCCGGACCTCGAGCGCGCGGCGGAGCAGTTTCGCGAGTTCCGCGAGCAGCCGACGCCCGAGCTGGCACAGTCCGCGGGCGCGGGACTCAGGGCGGCGATTTCGCCGAACGACAGGCTGCAGCAGCTCTTCCATCCGTGGACGAGCTACGTGATCGTTCCGCTTTTCGCGCTCGCCAACGCAGGGATAGAGATCGACGGCGCATTCCTGGAGCGAGCCTTCTCCTCATCGATCACGCTCGGGATCCTCGTCGGCTACGTGGTCGGCAAGCCGGTGGGCATCCTGGGCGCGTCGTGGCTGTCCACGCGACTGAGCGGCGGGCGGGTGCGACCACCGGTTGGCTGGGCGGCGGTCGCGGGTGGCGGCACGATCGCGGGTGTGGGCTTCACCGTCGCGCTGCTGATCGCAGCGCTCGCGTTCGACGGGACGCAGCTCGAGGAGGCGAAGGTCGGCATCCTGAGCGCGGCCCTCGCCGCGTCGCTCGTCACGTGGCTGCTGTTCCGGGCCACCGCGCTGCTCCCGAAGCGCCTCAAGTACCTCGCCCTGCTCGGGACCGCCGAGCCGCTCGTCGACCTATACGTCGACGTAGATCCGGAGCGAGACCACATCCGCGGCCCGGCCGACGCACCGGTCACGCTCGTCGAGTACGGCGACTTCGAGTGCCCGTACTGCGGACAGGCGGAGCCCGTCGTCCGTGAGCTGCGGCGGGACTTCGGCGACGTCGCGTACGTGTGGCGGCATCTACCTCTGAGCGACGTCCATCCCAATGCACAGTTCGCCGCCGAGGCGGCCGAGGCCGCCGCCGCACAGGGCGCGTTCTGGCCGATGCACGACCTCCTCCTCGACAATCAGGACGCGCTCCAGGGCCGCGACCTGATGGGCTACGCGGAGCGGCTCGGACTCGACGTCGGCCGCTTCCGGGAGGACATGCGCACGCACACCGGCGCCGCCCGGGTCGCCGAGGACATCGACAGCGCGGACCTCAGCGGCGTCTCCGGCACGCCGACCTTCTTCATCAACGGCCGCCGCCACTACGGCGCCTACGACATCGACACGCTGTCGGCGGCCGTCCGGGCGGCGGGCGCGCGGGCGACCATTCGCGGACCGACTGCGGAGCTCGGGCAGGCGGGCGCCGACTGAACGGCGTACACCGACCGTCATGACGCGCATCCGCCCCTGCCGCGATGACGAGCGCACCGCGATCCTCGAGATCGTCAATTCTGCGGCCGAGGCATACCGCGGCGTGATCCCGGCCGATCGCTGGCGCGAGCCGTACATGCCGTCGCACGAACTCGACAGCGAGATCGCCGCCGGGGTCGTGTTCTGGGGCTATGAGGCCGGCGGCGCGCTGCTCGGCATCATGGGCGTCCAGCCGGTGCGCGACGTCGATCTGATCCGCCACGCGTATGTCTCACCCGGCAGCCAGCGGCGCGGGGTGGGCGCCGCCCTGCTCGAGCATCTCTCGCGTTCGACGACCCGCCGAATGCTCGTCGGCACCTGGGCCGCCGCCGAGTGGGCGATCCGCTTCTACCGCCATCACGGGTTCGAGCTGGTCTCACCGGAGTGCAAGACGGCGCTGCTGAAGACCTACTGGTCCATCCCCGACCGCCAGATCGAGACCTCGGTGGTGCTTGCCAATCCGCCGCTCGACGAGCGAACGCACTAGGCCTCGAGCCGCCTCAGTGCCAGCGCCAGCACGTCCGCGCTGCTGCGCGCACCGTGATCGGCGGCGATGAAGTGGTTGCCGATCCACAGCGAGAAGGCGATCGTGCAGCGCACCTCGACGTCGTCCTCGTCGGGGCAGAAGGCACCGAACAGCGAACGCATGTAATCCATTCGCCGGTTGTCCACGCGTCGGAGGCGCTCGGCGACCGTCTGCTCGCGCCGGGACCAGTCGCGGACCGCGAGGTCGATCCTCAGCAGCTCGTCGCGGGAGGAGCCGAGCGCGAACAGCCGCCGCAGCCTCGCCCTGGCGTCGCCGCCCCCGCCCTCGACGCGGTCGATCACCTC
>JBKPHS010000095.1:0-3598 GCA_046729975.1 Actinomycetota bacterium | reverse complement strand
CGCATGAGCCTCGCGGCAATCACCGCCCGCGAGGCGTCGATCTTCGCCTGCCTGACCGACACCGTGGTCGCGCCGGAGCCGGTCCTGCCGCCCGTGCGCCACACCGACGCGGCCTCCTTCTTCGACGCGTGGCTGAGCCGCGCCCCGCGGCGCAACCGGCTTGCGCTGCGCGTGCTGCTCTACGCGATCGAGCTTGCCCCGCTTGCCCACGGCTTCGGCGCCCGGATGCGCCGGCTCGACCGCGCCGAGCGTGCCCGCTTCCTCGAGGCGGTCGAGCACTCGCGCCTCGCGGAGCTCCGCCAGCTCGCGAAGCTCGTCAAGGGCATGGCGTTCCTGTCCTACTACGGCGACGACGGGGTGATGCTGCGTCTGGGTTACGACGCGGACGCGAACGTGCGCCGCGGCCGCGAGTTGCGCGCGCTGGAGGGCAGGCCGTGAGGCCGACCACGGGCACCGCCTACACGGACGGCCGAGGCGCCTTCCGCCCGGCCGCCGAGCGCGTGGAGCGCGGCGCGGAGCTACACGGCGAGCGCACCGTCCGAGCCGACGCCTGCGTGATCGGCACCGGCGCCGGTGGCGCGCCCGCGGCGAAGGAGCTCGCCGAGGGCGGCATGAGCGTGGTGATGCTCGAGGAAGGGGAGCGCTTCACGACCGACGACCTGACCGCCCGACCGCGCGAGATGACAAGCGTCCTCTATCGCGACGCCGGGCAGAGCGCGACCGTCGGCAACACCCCGATCGTGCTGCCGCTCGGGAAGACCATCGGCGGCACCACCCTCGTCAACTCGGGCACCTGTTTCCGCACCCCGGCGCCGGTGCTCGAGATGTGGGGCGAGCGCTTCGGCCTCGAGGAGCTGACACCGGAGGAGCTCGACCCGTTCTTCCGCCGCGTGGAGCGCGAGATCAACGTGGCCCAGGTGCCGGAGGAGCTCGCCGGGCGCAACGCGCTCGTCGTCAAGCGCGGGGCGGACCGGCTCGGCTGGTCAGGCGACTTCATCTGGCGCAACGTGCGCGGCTGTGTGGGCTCCGGCGTGTGCGCCTTCGGCTGTCCGACCTCCGCCAAGCAGCACGTGGGCATCACTTACGTCCCGCGCGCGTGGGAGGCCGGGGCCGTCACGTGGAGCGGCTGCCGGGCCACGCGGATCGAGCTGGGCGGCGGCCGGGCGCGCGCCGTGGAAGCGCGCACGAGCGGCGGCGGTCGCCTGCGGGTCGAGTGCGACGTCGTGATCGTCGCCTGCGGCGCGATCCACACGCCGCTGTTCCTGCGCAGGCAGGGACTCGGTGCGGGGTCGGGCGAGCTCGGCCGCAACCTCGCGATCCATCCGGCCACCGGCATGCGCGCGCTCTTCGACGAGGAGATCGACATGGCCCGCGGCGTACCGCAGTCGTACTTCATCGACGAGTTTGCCGACGAGGGGATCATGCTCGAGGGCGCCGCGGGCCCTCCGGACTACGCCGCCATGTCACTGCCGTTCTCCGGCGAGCGGCACCGTGAGCTGATGCTGCGCTTCCGCAACATGTCGCAGTTCGGGCTGATGGTGTCGGACCGTTCGCGGGGCGAGGTGCGCGAGCGGGCGGGCGCGGTGGAGATCCGCTACGAGCTGAACCAGGACGACACGGCGACCTTCAAGCGCGGCGTGGAGCTGCTGGCCGAGCTCTACTGGGCAGCCGGCGCGCGGACGATCTACCCCCCGGTCGAGGGCGTGAACGAGCTCCACGACGGCGAGCTCCAGCCGCTGCGCGAGCTGAGCCTGCGCCCGCGCGACCTGACGCTGATGGCGTTCCACCCCCTGGGCACGGCGCGCGCCGACGCGCGGCCCGCCCACGGCGTGGTGGACGGCGACCTGAAGGTGCACGGCGCCGCGAACGTCTACGTCTCGGACGCGAGCGTGGTGCCGAGCTCGCTCGGAGTCAACCCCCAGATCACCGTGATGGCCCTGGCGACACGGCTCGCCTACCGGCTGCTGGAGAAGCCCGCGCCCGAGGACGAGCCGGAGCCCGAGTCGATCGCCCGTCCCCGGATCGGCCGCGTCCACGCGCTCACAGCCTGACGCGCGCGCTAGCGTCCTCGGCATGGATGTCGACGACGCGATCCGAACCAGGCGCACGCACAAGGCGTACGTCCCAGAGCCTGTCGACCGCGGCACGCTCGAGGAGCTGTTCGAGCTTGCGCGCTGGGCGCCGAACCACAACCTCACGAACCCCTGGCGCTTCCGGGTCGTGGGGCCCGAGGCGCTCGCGCGGCTGAAGGAGGCGGCGGGTCCGGAGTCGGCCGGCAAGCTCGACCGAGCGCCGACGCTCGTGGTCGCCTCGGTCGTGACCTCCGGGGATCCCGTTCAGGACGAGGAGGACCTGCTCGCGGGCGCCGTTGCCTCGTACATCGTGCTGCTCGGCGCCCACGCACGCGGTCTCGCCGGTTACTGGCGGACGCCCGAGGTGCTGCGAACGCCGGAGGGCCGCGCCGCGGTGGGCCTGGGCGACCACGAGCGCTTCGTAGGGCTCATCCACCTCGGCCGCCCGCGGCAGGAGAGGCAGCCGCCCGAGCGGGCGCCGAGCGGCGACTTCGTAACGTATCTGCCGTGATCCGCCGGGACGACGCGATCGCCGCCTTCGAGAGCGAGACCTTCGACGTCGTCGTGATCGGCGGCGGGATCACGGGGGCCGGCGTGGCGCTCGACGCAGCCAGCCGCGGCTACAGCGTCGCGCTCGTCGAGCGCGAGGACTGGGCCTGCGGAACCTCGAGCCGCTCGTCCAAGCTCGTCCACGGCGGCCTTCGGTACCTGCAGAAGTTCGACCTCGGCCTGGTTCGCGAGGCGCTGCTCGAGCGCGGCCTGCTGGTGAACCTGGCCCCGCATCTGGTCCGGCCGCTGCCGATGGTCGTCGCGTCGTTCGACGACAAGCGCCCGGATCGGCTCATGGGCGTCGGGCTCAACATGTACGACGTGATGGCCACGGACCGGCTGCGCCGCCGCCGCCAGCCGCGCGAGGAGGAGTGGAGCCCCGACCGGCACCGGGTGATCGACGGCTCGGAGGTCGTGGACTACCTTCCGGCGCTCGCCGCCCGCGGCCCGACCGCCGGGTACCTCTTCTACGACTGCCAGACCGACGACGTGCGCCTTGTGCTGACGGTCCTCGGCGAGGCGGAGCGCTTCGGCGCCGTCCTCGCCAACCGCTGCGAGGTCAACGGGCTGCTCGAGGAGGAAGGGCGCGCCGCCGGGGTCCGCTGCGTCGATCGCCTGTCGGGCCGCGAGCTCGAGGTCCGCGCCCAGAACGTGGTCAACGCGACCGGCGTGTGGGCGGACCGCATCCGGCCTGACGAGATCTACGAGGCCGAGGACGTTCCCCACATACGCCCGAGCCGCGGCACGCACATCACGCTCGCGCGCGAGAAAGTGCCGCTCGACGCCGGTGCGATCGTGCCGGCGGGCGGCGGCCGCACGATCTTCGCCCTGCCCTGGCTCGGGCGCACGCTGATCGGCACGACCGACAACGACTACGAGGGGGACCTGGATCACGTGCCGCCGGATCCCGACGACGTCCGCTACCTGCTCGACGCCTGCAACGGGTACTTCGACGTCGACCTCGGCCCCGGCGACCT
>JBKPHS010000094.1:0-17550 GCA_046729975.1 Actinomycetota bacterium | reverse complement strand
GGGGCGCTGGGACTCGGGGCGCTGTACGGCCTCGGGCCGGACCCCTCCTTCTCGCCGCTTGCGGCGGCGGGCGCGTGCGCGGCGGCGGTGGCACTGCTGCCACGGGCCGGCTGGATCGCGTCGGTGTTGGCGCTGTGCGGCTGGCTTGCGTCGCCGGAGGCCGGGCGCGAGGGCAGCGCGCTGGTCGTGCTCGCCGCCTGCGCGCCGGTCCCCCTGCTGCTCCCACGCGCCGGCCTGCTGTGGTCGGTGCCGGCACTCGCGCCACTGCTCGGCACCGCGGCGCTCGCGCCCGTGTACGTGGCGGTCGCCGGCTTCGCGTCGACCGCGTGGCGCCGAGCCGGCCTGGCGGCGGCCGGCTTCGTGTGGCTCGTGGCGGCGGAGCTCCTGACCGGCAGGTCGCTCCTGTTCGGCGTGCCGGACGGCGCACTGCCGCGGTCGCTCTGGGAGGACTCGGTCACGGGGGCGGCGGGGGACGCGCTCTATCCGCTCGTAACCTCGCCCGCGCTGGCCCCGCTCGCCGTCTGGGCTGCGATGGCCGTTCTCCTTCCCCTGTGCGTTCGAGGCCGCTCGCTAGCTCTCGACGTGCTGCGCGGCGGCCTCTGGGCCGCGGCGCTCGTAACCCTGCACGCCGGCCTCGCTGATCTGATGGCGCCGTCGGTGGCGCTCGACGACGCGCGCGGAGCCGTGGGCGGGGCGATCGCGGGCCTCGTCGCGGCAGTCGCGGCTGCGGCTCTGGCGGCCCCGCGACAGGCTCCGGACGCCTCGACTGTTCCCTAGGATGGCCAGCAAGTGAGCGTCCTCAGAAACCTCGAGGCGAAGATCGAGGGACTCGTCGAGGGGGCCTTCAGCCGCGCCTTCAAGTCGCGTGTCCAGCCGGTGGAGCTGGCGCGGAAGCTGGCGAAGGAGATGGAGGAGAACCAGACGGTCTCGATCTCGCGCGTCTACGTGCCGAACGAGTACTGCGTCTTCCTCTCGCCGGGGGACCGCGAGCAGTTCGCGAGCTACGAGGACGCGCTGACCAAGGAGCTCTCCGACTATCTGCTGGAGCACGCTCGCAACCAGGGGCTGGCGCTCGTGACGCGCCCGGCTGTCGAGTTCAAGACCGACGAGCGCCTCGGCCTCGGCGAGTTCGGCATCCAGGCGACCCTGGTGCAGCCCCCGCCGGAGGAGGGCGGGGAGCCGGTGCAGGGCGACTTCGGCCACACGATGGTCTACTCGCCCGACCGCGAGGCGCGCAAGCTGGAGGCACCCGGTGGCGCCGGGCGCGCAATGCTGGTCGGCGCCGGCCGTCGCATGGTGCTCACCGGCACCGGGTTGGTGCTCGGCCGCAGCCGTGAATGCGACATCGTGCTCGACGACCCCAACGTCTCCCGCCGCCACGCGGAGGTGCGGCGGGATGGCGATCACTGGACGGTCGCCGACCTCGGCTCGACGAACGGTGTGAAGGTGAACGGCCGGCGCGTACGGAGCGCCGCGCTCGAGCCGGGCGACGAGATCACGCTGGGGCTCTCCCGGCTGTCGTTCGAGCAGGAGTAGGCGCGTGGACGATCCGATTGCCGTAGCGCTTCAGTTCGGCTTCCTGGCCGTCCTCTACCTGTTCCTGATCTGGGTCACGATGAGCGCCCGGCGCGACCTGGCGCACCACGACGAGGCGAGCGTCGCGATGGACGGCGACGGCGGGGTGGTGGGCGACGGCAGGCGCCGCGGCGGGCCCGACCTCAGGGCGGGCGTCATCCCCAGGCTCGAGGTCGTCGCGGCGATGGGCCATGAGCCGGGTTCCGCGCTCGAGATCGGCGACAGCGCAACCCTCGGGCGCTCGGAGGGCTCCGACATCACCGTCGACGACCCCTTCGCATCGTCGGCGCACGCGCGCATCTTCCCGCGCGGGCAGTTCATGTACATCGAGGACATGGGATCTACGAACGGGACTTTCCTGAACGGCCGGCAGGTCAGGTCGGCCGAGCGGCTGAAGCCGGCCGACACCATCCGCATCGGCGACACCGAATACCGCTACCAGGAGTAGGTCGGTGGCCCTGCAGATAGTCGAGCACGCCGGCCTGACCGACGTGGGGCGCCAGCGCCACACGAACGAGGACGCCTACCTCGACCTGGGAACGGTCTTCGCCGTCGCCGACGGCATGGGCGGAGCGCGTGCCGGAGAGGTCGCCTCGAAGCTCGCCGTCGACGCCTTCAGGGAGACGGAGAAGACGAGCGGCAGCCCGGAGGAGCAGCTCGCGCACATCGGTCAGGAGGCCAACCGCAAGATCTACGAGCTTGCCCAGGAGGACGAAGCCCGCGCCGGCATGGGCACGACCCTCACGGCAGCGATGGTCACCGACCGCGAGGTCGCGATCGGCCACGTCGGCGACAGTCGGGTGTACCGCTTCCGCGACGACGAGCTCGACCGGCTGACCGACGACCACTCGCTCGTGGAGGAGCTCGTCCGGCAGGGCAAGCTGACCTCCCAGCAGGCCGAGGTCCATCCGCAGAAATCGATCATCACGCGCGCGCTCGGGCCGGAGCCGGACGTCGAGGTCGACACGCACACGCACGCCGCGCGAGCGGGCGACATCTACCTGCTCTGCTCCGACGGCCTGACCGGGATGCTGTCGGAGGATCGAATCGCGCAGATCCTTCGTGGCCGCTCGTCGCTGGAGCAGGCAGCCAAGACGTTGGTGGACGAGGCGAACGCGCGCGGCGGGCGCGACAACATCACGGTCGTGCTCTTCCGGCTCGCGGACGAGCGGGAGCCCGAGGAGGAGTCGGACACGCTGTCCGGCGGCGAGACCGAGAAGGTCGACGCGGAGTCGGTCAAGGCGGCCGTGGCCGCGGAGGACCGCGACCGTCGCGAGATGACGATGGTGATGGACCGTGAGTCCGCGGCCCGCGCACGAGCCGACGCCGCCGGCGAGCCCGCCACCGTGCGAGAGCCGAGGCGGCCCGCCCGGGCGACCCGCGGGCACATGTCCAGGCGCCGTCGCTGGCTCGCTGCCGTCCTCGCCGCCGTCGTGCTCGGCGCTGTAGCGGTCGGGTTGTACGCCGGAATCAGGCAGTTCTACTTCCTCGGCACGGACGACTCCGGAGTCGTCGCCGTCTACCGCGGAGTGCCCTACGACCTACCCCTTGGGCTCGAGCTCTACGAGGAGGAGTACGTCAGCACGGTGCCGGCGCGGTCGCTGCCCCAGCGCCAGCGCCAGCGCGTGCTCGACCACGAGCTGCGAGGCCGCGGCGACGCGGTCGATCTCGTCCGCCAGCTCGAGCGGGGGCGCGCCGGTCCCTGATGTCCGCCCGCTTCCGCGAGCTGTTCGGGCTGATCCCGGTGTCCTTGCTCGTGACCGCCGGCTTCACGGCCGTGCTGATCACGCGCCAGGACATCGACGAGATCAACTCGCTGACGGTCACCTACGGGCTCTTCTTCCTCGGCTGCTGCGTCTTCGCCCACCTGTTCATCCGCGCCCGCCTGCCTGACGCCGATCCATACCTGTTCCCGCTCGCGGCCGCGCTCGCCGCCTTCGGGCTCGTCGAGATCTACCGGATCGACGAGGAGCTCGCGCGCGAGCAGGCGCAGTGGTTCGTGGTGGGCCTGATCCTGTTCTGCCTCACGATCGTCTTCCTGCGCGACTACCGCGTGCTGGAGCGCTACCGCTACACGATCGCGGCAGCGAGCATCGCGCTCCTGATAGCCCCGCGGCTGCCGGGCATCGGTCAGTCCGTGAACGGGGCCTTCCTGGCCGTGAACATCGGCCCTATCACCTTCCAGCCCGCCGAGTTCGCCAAGATCGGGATCATCGTCTTCCTGGCGAGCTACCTGCGCGACGTGCGCGACGTGCTCGTCCGGGGGCGATTGCCGCGGATAAGCCTGAAGCACATGGGCCCCCTGCTCGTGGTCTGGGGCGCCGCGATGCTCATGCTGATCTTCATCCGCGACCTCGGCAGCTCGCTGATGTTCTTCGGCGGATTCCTGGCTCTCCTCTACGTCGCCACCTCGCGCCTGTCGCTCGTGGCCGGCGGTCTGGCCGCGTTCGCGGCGGGCGCCTACGCCGTCGCGAACAGCGTCGCGCATGTCGAGGAGCGCGTGGACATCTGGCTCGACCCGTTCAAGCGTGGAGTGGTGGACCGCGAGGGCTACCAGCTCGCCCAATCTCTCTTCGCGCAGGCGGACGGCGGCCTGTTCGGGCAGGGCTTCGGACAAGCGCTGCTCGAGCTGCCGAACGGGAGCTCGATCCTGCCCGCGCCGCACACGGACCTGATCTACGCGGTGATCACCGACGAGCTCGGCCTGTTCGGCGCCTGCGCCCTGATCGTGGTGTACCTGCTGTTCGTGTACCGCGGGTTCGAGACCGCCGTGGTCTCGGGCGATGCCTTCTCGAAGCTGCTCTCCGTCGGCCTCACCGCCGTCTTCGCGCTCCAGGTGTTCGTGATCATCGGTGGTGTGACACGCGTGATCCCGCTCACCGGGGTCACCCTCCCGTTCGTCTCCTACGGGGGCAGCTCGATCGTCGCCAACTTCGTGCTGCTGGCGCTGCTCCTGATCGTGTCCGACAACGCGCGGCGTGAGCCGGAGCTGCGCGGAGGCGTCGTTTGAACCCCCAGATCACCCGCCTGTTCGGCGTCGTCGTGGTGCTGTTCGGCGTCCTCGTCGTGTTCACGTCGCGCTGGACGGTCTTCGAGGCCGAGAGCCTCGAGGACAACACGGCCAACCGGCGACCGCTGCTCGAGGAGCAGAAGGTCCCGCGCGGCCTGATCCTCGCAAGCGACGGGTCGCGGCTCGCGACGAGCCGTAAGTTGGGCTCAGGTGAACGTGCGCGATACGTGCGCGACTACCCGCCG
This sequence comes from Actinomycetota bacterium, assembly GCA_046729975.1. Lineage (GTDB taxonomy): Bacteria > Actinomycetota > Thermoleophilia > Solirubrobacterales > Thermoleophilaceae > JBKPHS01. The sequence goes on along the minus strand of JBKPHS010000094.1, from coordinate 12,720 downwards.
GGCCGGCTGTTCTCGCACGCGGTGGGCTACTCGTTCCTCTCCCAGGGTCGCGTGGCAACCGAGCGCTACCGCAACGACGAGCTGGTGGGCAACGAGGACGAGTTCGAGTCGATCTTCGACGAGCTGCGCGGCGCCAAGAAGGAGGGCTTCGACCTGCGCACCTCGCTCGACCCCGCCGCACAGCGCGTGGCGGTGCAGGCGCTGGCGGGACGGCCCGGCGCGATCGCGGCGCTCGAGCCGAAGACGGGGCGCCTGCTCGCCATGGCAAGCGCGCCGGACTACGACCCGAACCAGATCCCGGACCGCTTCCGCGAGCTGAGCCGCCAGCAGGGCTCGCCGCTGGTCAACCGCACGACGCAGTCGCAATACCCGCCGGGGTCGACGTTCAAGGTCGTGACGGCTACCGCGGCGCTCGATACCGGCCGCTACACGCCGGACTCCGTGGTGAGCGGGAAGTCGCCCAAGAAGATCGGCGGCGTGCCGCTCTCGAACTGCTGCGGCGAGGGCACCGGCAACTTTGGGCCGCTGACGCTGACGCAGGCGCTCGAGAACTCCGTGAACACGGTCTGGGCCGAGGTCGGCGAGAAGCTCGGCAAGGACACGATGTACCGCTACATGAAGCGGTTCGGCTTGAATTCCGCACCGCCGCTCGACTTCCCCCGGGACGAGCTGGCGCGCAGCGGGGTGTTCTCCAAGGGCAGGCTGCTCGACGAGGGCGACCCCGTGGACATCGGCCGCGTCGCGATCGGCCAGGAGCGCCTGCTCACCACGCCCCTGCAAATGGCCACGATCGCGGCGACCGTGGCCAACGACGGCGAGCGCATGAAGCCGCGCATCGGGGAGCGCGTCGTTGCCGCGGACGGGCGGGTGAAGGACCGGATCGAGCCGGATGAAGCCGCGCGGGTGATGAAGCCCGAGACTGCCGCCGCCCTCAAGCGCATGATGCAGGGCGTGGTGGACCAGGGGACGGCTACCGCAGCGAAGATCCCCGGCGTCGCGGTGGCCGGGAAGACGGGTACTGCGGAGGTCGAGGGCGGCCGGACGAACCAGGCCTGGTTCATCGGCTTCGCGCCGGTGGAGGACCCGCGCGTGGCGATCGCGGTGACGATCGAGCGGACGCAGGGCCAGGGCGGGACGGTCGCCGCGCCGCTCGCCAAGCGGGTGATGGAGGAGCTCCTGCGTGGCTGAGGTCGTCGAGAACACGGTCGTCGACGGCCGCTACCGGATCCTCAACCGGATCGGCTCGGGCGGCATGGCCGACGTGTACTGCGCGGAGGACACCCACCTCGGGCGCCAGGTCGCGATCAAGGTGCTGTACCGGCGCTTCGCGCAGGACGACGAGTTCGTGGAGCGCTTCCGGCGCGAGGCCTCGGCGGCCGCCGGCCTCCAGCACCCCAACGTCGTGAACGTCTTCGACCGCGGGCGGCACGACGGCACCTACTACATCGCGATGGAGTACCTGCCGGGGCTGACGCTGCGCGACGTCATCAACGTCGACGCGCCGCTCGACCAGGAGCGCGCGATCGCCATCGCGATCCAGATCCTGCGCGCCGCGGGCTTCGCCCACAGGCGCGGCGTGATCCATCGCGACTTCAAGCCGCACAACGTGATGCTCGACGCCGAGGACAACGTCAAGGTCACGGACTTTGGCATAGCGCGCGCCGGGGCCTCCGAGATGACGGAGACCGGTTCGATCATGGGCACCGCCCAGTACCTCTCGCCGGAGCAGGCGCAGGGCCACGCGGTCACGGCGACGTCGGACCTGTACTCGATCGGCGTGATCCTCTACGAGATGCTCACGGGGCAGGTGCCGTTCCTGGGCGACAGCGCGGTGGCGATCGCCCTGAAGCACCTGAGCGAGCCGCCCGCGCGGCCGTCGAGCCTTCGCCCCGCGATCCACCCTGCGCTCGAGGCCGTGGTCCTGCGTGCGCTCGCCAAGGATCCTGCGGCGCGCTACACGAGCGCCGAGGAATTCGTCGAAGCGCTCGAGGACGCGCGGTCGCGGATCGCCTCGGGCGACGGCGTGGGCGAGAGCACGGCCGCGTTCGCCGCCGTGACCGCTCCGGCGGAGCCCGAGGCGCCGCCACCGCCCCCGCCTCCGGGCGAGGAGAGGACGCAGAGGCGCTGGCCATGGATCGCGCTCGCCCTGCTCCTGCTGGCGCTCGCCGCCGCCACCGCGTGGGCGCTCACCCGGCCCGAGCAGGTAACTGTGCCGGCCGTGGAGGGCCGCACGCTCGAGCAGGCGCGCACGCAGCTGGAGCAGGCCGGCTTCGAGGTGGCGGCGGAGCGGCGCGAGGACCCGGCCCCGGCGGACGAGGTGATCGACCAGGACCCGAACGCGGGCGACAAGGCGGATGACGGCTCGACCGTCACGCTGACCGTGTCGAGCGGTCCCGGAGAGCGCACCGTGCCCTTCGTGGGTGGTCTCACCCAGAAGACCGCCATACGGAGGCTGAACAGGGCTGGCTTCAAGGGCGTGGAGGTCCAGGAGGAGAGCTCGGAGACCGTCAGGAAGGGGCGCGTGATACGCACCGACCCGCCGGCGGGCAGCCGCGAGAACCCGAACGACGTGCGGATCCAGCTCTACGTGAGCACCGGGCCCGAGCAGGTCACCGTCCCGAACGTGATCGGTCTCACGCGCGAGTCCGCCGAGTCGCGGCTCGACTCCGAGGGGCTCGGGGTGTCGTTCGAGGAGGTCGATTCGGACCAGCCGAAGGACGAGGTGATCGCGCAGGACCCGGTGGCCGGCCGCACGATCGACAAGGGCTCGCGCGTCACGCTCAAGGTGTCGCGCGGCCCGCAGAAGGCTCAGGTGCCCGACGTGACCGGGCTGAGCGAGTCGGACGCCCGCTCCGAGATCCGCGGCGCGGGGCTCAATGTGCAGGCGCGCGAGCGCGCGGTCGACAGCGAGGATGACGACGGCCTGGTCGTGGATCAGCGCCCCTCCGGCGGCGTGGAGCTGACCAAGGGCCGGACGGTCGTGATCTTCGTCGGCGTGTTCGAGCCGCCGCCCGAAGAGGCGCCACAGCCATGAGGGTCGTCGTGCTCGCGGGCGGGCGCTCCAGCGAGCACGACGTCTCGCTCTCGTCGGCCGCGGCGGTTCGCGCCGGCCTGGAGGAGGCGGGACACGAGGTGCTGTGGGTCGAGCTCGAGCGCGACGGCGGCTGGTCCTATGCCGGCGAGCGCCTGTCGATCACGCCCGGCGAGCCGCTGCTGGGTGCTGACGTCGTCTTCCCCGTGCTGCACGGGCCCTTCGGCGAGGACGGCACGGTTCAGGGGATGCTCGAGCTGATCGACGTGCCCTACGTGGGCGCGGGCGTGCTGGCCTCCGCGCTGTCCATGGACAAGGTCGTGTTCAAGGAGCTGATGGCGAGCGCCGGCGTGCCGCAGGTTGACTACGCCGCCTTCGGCCAGGACGACGACCCGGCGCGGCTCAGCCGGCTCGGCCTGCCCGTGTTCGTCAAGCCCGCCCGCCTCGGGTCGTCGGTCGGGATCTCGAAGGTGTCCTCACCCGCCGAGCTGCCGGATGCGCTTCGCGGGGCATTCGAGCACGATCCGCTCGTGATCGTCGAGGCGATGGCGGGCGGCATCGAGGTCGAGTGCTCGGTGATCGGCAACGGCGACCCACTGGCGTCGCAGCCGGGCGAGATCGTCCTGAGCCAGGCCGACTGGTACGACTACGAGGCCAAGTACGAGCCCGGCGGCATGGAGATGGTGGTGCCTGCCCGGATTGACCCGGAGGCCCGCGAACGCGTCCGCGAGCTGGCGGTCGAGGTCTACCGGCGCGTCGGCTGCGCGGGCTTCGCGCGCGTGGACTTCTTCGTCGAGGACGGCGACCGTGTTCTCGTGAACGAGCTCAACACGATTCCGGGCTTCACGCCGACGAGCGGCTTTCCCAAGATGTTCGAGGCGTCCGGTGTGCCGTTCCCGGAGCTCGTGGACCGGCTCGTGGGCTTCGCGCTGGAGCGCCACGAGGCCGAGCGGCGGTACCGGTTCTAGTGCTCGCGTACTACCGGTAGATCGTCAGCTCGGAGATCGCCGCGCGGCCGTCGGGCGGGACCTTGACGATCCAGATCAGGTAGTTGCTGAACTTCTGCCGCGCGGTGTCGAGCGGTACGCGCGTCCTCTCGCCTGCCGTGAAGGGCTGGCTCACCCTCGTCCATCCCTGGATCGATTCGGGCACGTCCTTCGCGGCGTAGATGACGCCCTGCCAGCCCGGCTTGCTGCTGATCAGGTCGAGCCGTCGCGCGGCCATACCCCCGGAGCCGGTGTCGATCCGGAGCCCCACGCCCGGCTTTGGGCCGAGCTTGCCCTGACCTCCCTGATATTGCTCGGTGGTCCACTGCGTGGCCGGGGCCTCGTCGATCACGTTGCGCACCTCGTTCGGGTGCTCGCTGCCGTCGCCGCCCGGCGGCGGATCGTAGTCGTGCGCCGCTCCGCTCCGCAGGGTGACCGCGTGCAGCTCGCCGCTGCGCTTCGGCGCGGCGCCGCCTGTGGTCCCCTGCTCCGTTCGGCTCGCGAGCACCACGATCAGCACCGCGGCGAGGGCGGCCGCGATCAGCGACAGGACGAGCACCGCGCGCGGGTTGCGCAGACGCCGCGGGAGCCCCTCCACGGTGTCGGGCGGCAGCTCCCGCAGCACGGTCGTCGCCTCGCCGCTCGTGTGGCCCGCTCGCGCGGCCTCGATCGCCAGCGCATGCTCGAGATCGTCGATCATCTCTGCGGTCCCGGCGTAGCGATTGCGCTGCTCCTTCGCGGTCGCCCGCTCGACCACCGAGGCGAGCGCGGCCGACACGTCCGGCCGGTGGCGCTGGATGTCGGGCAGAGGCTCGCGGACGTGCTTCATTGCCACCGAGACCTGCGTCTCCCCCTTGAACGGCACGTCGCCTGTGAGCATCTCGAAGAGCACGATCCCGAGCGAGTAGATGTCGGACTGCTGGCTCACGCCCTCCCCGAGCGCCTGCTCGGGAGAGACGTAGTCGGTCGTGCCAAGCACGCGACCGGTGGCCGTGAGGCCCTCCGCCTCGAGCGACCGCGCGATGCCGAAGTCGGTGACCTTCGCCCGGCCCTCTCCGTCGATCAGAACGTTCTGGGGCTTCACGTCCCGGTGCACGAGACGCTCGGCGTGGGCCGCCTGGAGCGCGCGGCCGATCTCGATCGCGTAGGCCACGGCTTCCGGCACCTCGAGCCGGCCCACGCGGCGGATGCGCTCCTTGAGCGTCTCGCCTTCGACGTACTCGAAGACGATGTAGGGGTGACCCTGGTCCTCCCCGAAGTCGATGACGGTCACGACGTGGGGGTGCGACAGGCGGGCCACTGCCCGCGCCTCGCGCCGGAAACGCTCGATCTGGTCCTCGTCGGCGGAGATCTCCGAGTGGAGCAGCTTGATCGCGACCCAGCGCTCGAGGGTCTCGTCGAACGCGAGGTAGACGGTCGACATCCCGCCGGACCCGATGCGCTCCTCCAGGCGGAAACGGTCGTTCAGCAGGGTGCCGATCACGGACTCTCTATTTTGGGCGAGCATGGCCGTACGTGTGCTGTACGTGACCGATCCGGCGTGCTCCTGGTCGTGGAGCTTGGAGCCGTCGGTTCGGAAGCTGATGGTGGAGTTCGGCGAAGAGGTGTCCTGGACCTACGTGATGGGAGGTCTCGCCCGCGATTACACCAGTCAGGACGGCGTATACCCATGGTTGGTCCGCCACTGGCTCGACGTGGCTGACGAGAGCCGCATGCCGTTCGATCCCAGGCTCTGGAGCGAAGGGCCGATCGGCTCGACCTATCCCGCCTGCATGGCCGTCAAGGCCGCCGCAGAGCAGGCCGGGGACGGCCGTTACCTGCGCGTCCTGCGGGAGGGGCTGATGTGCTTCAGGCGCAAGCTCGACACGACCGAGGCGCTCGTCGAGGAGGCGCGGCGGACGCGGCTGGACGTGGAGCGCTTCCGGATCGACCTGGGCTCGCACGCGATCGTCGAGGCGTTCGGGAGCGATCTCGAGACCGCCCGCGATGTCCCGGAGGAGGCGCGCGGCGAGGATGCCGTGGTCGAGACGAGCAGGGGCGAGCGCCTCACCTTCCCGACGATGGCCTTCATCGGTGACGCAGAGAAGACGAGCTGGGTGACCGGCTACCGCGCCTACGAGGACTACCGGGCAGCCGCCGAAGCCGCCGGCGCCCGCCCGGCCGGTGACGGCCCGCCCGCGATCGAGGAGGCGCTCAGGCGCTTCGGCCGCATGGCCACGCGCGAGATCGAGGTGGTCTGCGACCTGCCCGAGCCGCGCGCGGCGGCGGAGCTCTGGCGGCTCGCCTCGGAGTGGAAGGTCAAACCCGTGCGCGTCCTGACAGGGCACCTGTGGGAGCCGGCGTAGCGAACGGCACGGTGCCGGGAAGCTAGCTCGGTCCGAAGCCCTCGCCGGCGGGAGCTCGCAGCCCCGGCAGCTCGATCAGGCCCGGATCCGAGCTCACCTCGCCGATCACGGCGGCACCCGGATGCCGGCGGGCCAGCAGCTCGACCGCGGCCTCGGCGCCGTCCCGCTTCACGACGCAGCAGAACCCGCACCCCATGTTGAACACCTGCCAGACGTCGCCCTCGTCCGCGTCCGCCCGCGCGGCGATCAGCTCGAATATCGCGGGCCGCGGCAGCGGATCGTGGATTCGCCAGCCGACGCGGTCGCTCAGCCGCCTCAGGTTGAGCAGGCCGTCGCCCGTGATGTGCGCCAGGCCGTGGACCTCGACGTCGGAGCGCAAAAGCTCCAGCACCGCCCGCACATAGATCACCGTCGGCTCGAGCAGCGCCTCGCCGACGCTCGCTCCCCCCAGCTCGGGCGGTTGCTCGCCGAGCTCGGGCAGTACGCGGCGTGCGAGCGTGAAGCCGTTCGAGTGCAGCCCGCTCGACGGCAGCCCGATCACCGCGTCGCCGGGCTCGATCGCGGCACCGGTGACGAGCGCGTCGAGGGCGACCACCCCGAACGCCGCGCCGGCCAGGTCGAAGCCGTGCGGCGACGGATGGCCGCGGATCAGCTCCGGCAGCTGCGCCAGCTCGCCGCCGGGGATCTCGACGCGCGCCTCCTCGGCGCCGCGCTTGAGTCCCTGCGCGATCTCGCGCAGCATGCCGGGGTCGGCGTCCTCCACCGCCAGGTAGTCGACCATCGCGATCGGCTCCGCACCGACGCAGACGAGGTCGTTGACGTTCATCGCCACGCAGTCGATCCCCACGGTGTCGAAGCGCCCGAGCTGCTCGGCGACGATCACCTTGGTGCCGACGCCGTCGGTGCAGACCGCGACGCCGGTCGCATCATCGATCCGCAGCACGCTCGCGTAGTGGCCGGAAGCGAGCACAGAGCGCGAAGGCCGGCCCGGATCGATCGTCCGGAGCACCTCCACGAGGCCGCCGATCGCGCGCTCGGCGCGGCTCGTATCCACCCCGGCGCGGGCGTAGGCGCTCTCGGCCATTCGCCTCGCATTCAACCGCATGCGGCCGATGCCGGCGCGCCCCCCGCCGCGCGCCGGCGCCCGGCGCTCAGTGGTGTGCCGGCTGCAGGATCTCGCTGGCGGCCCTGCTGACCATCACCTCGCCGTCCTGCATGTCGGTTCGGGTGAGCTGCATATCCGCGAGGCGGTCGCGGACGAACTCCGCAGCAAGCTCATTGGAGCGGTCGGTGCCCTCCTGATCGCGGAACACGGTTACCGCCCAGATCATTCCGTCGGGCCGGCCGACGAGCTGGTACGAGACGAAACCGGGTTCCTCGGCCAGCCTGTCGGCGAACTCCTCGTCGACGCGGTGCATGTACTCATCGATGTCGCCCTCCTCGAGGCGGTACATGCGCATGACTGCGAACACGTTTGACTCCTCTCCGCTGGACGAGCTCAATTGACGCGTCGGGCACTGCCCGGGTGGCTGGATCCATGGCGGCTCCTCTCAGGAGGCCGGGGCCACGACCGAAGCTACTCCCGAGGCGTCGGCGGGTCAAGCCGCCGCACCAGGGCCGTCGCGCCGAGCGCCACGCGGTAGGCAGCGAACGGCAGATACGACGGCATTCGATCGATCGCGGGTATGAAGCGCGACGCGAGGTAGGCCGAGCCGAACGCGGCCCCGGCGCCCGCCGCGAATGGCGCAGCGAGGCCGGGCGGCAGCCCCCGCTGCGCGAACCGGGCGCCCTTGAGTAGCGCGGCCCCGGCAATGATGGGCAGCGCTGCCTGGCGCGACAGCTGGCCGGCGGCGTCGCGGCGGAAGCGGCGCATCCGTGCGGCCGTGACCGTGCCGCCGCCGCGCGAGACTCCGGGCACCAGCGCGGCAGCCTGCCCGAGGCCGATCGCCAGGAAGTCGAGCGAGCCGGCGTCGTCGCGCCGACGTTGCGCGGGCCGCCGGTCGGCGACCGCCAGCGCGAGGCCCGCCACGACCTGCGCGAGCGCGACGCTGCGGGCGTTCCCGAGGCGGCGCTCGATCTGGTCCTCGAAGAGGAGGCCCGCGGCGGCTGGCGGCGCGAAGGTGAGGGCGATGTGGCAGACCCGCCGGAGGTTGAGGCTCCGAAGCACGTCGCGCGCCTCGCCGCGCAGCGCGATCGACAGCGCGGCGGCCGTGCCCGCATGCAGCGCGACCTCGAACGACTTGCGCACGTGTGGGTCGAGCCGCGGGTAGCGCCACCCGGCCAGCTCCGGAACGAGCACGAGATGGCCGGAGCTCGAGACGGGCAGCAGCTCGGCGGGACCCTGGATCAGTCCCAGAACCAGCGCCTGGCGGACCCGGAGCTCGCTCAGGCCGACTCTGTCGCCGGGTCGCTCCCGGCCTTCTCGCCGCTGCGCCGCCGCCGGATCAGCAGGTAGACGATCCCGATCACGATCGCGGCCAAGACGGCGTAGTCGACGTAGTGGAGGCTGTCCTTCCAGTCCTCCCACTTCGAGCCGGCCTCCTTGCCGATGAATCCGAGCATCAGGACCCAGGGCACGCAGCCGGCGAGGGTCAGCACGCTGAAGCGCCAGAACGGCATCTTCGCCACGCCCGCGGGAAGCGAGATGAAGGTCCGGATGATCGGCAGCATGCGCGTGAAGAAGACGGTCGCGTCGCCGTGTCGCTCGAACCAGCGGTCGGCCCAGTCGAGGTGCTTCTGCTTGATGTGAAGCTTGCGGCCGTGCTTCTCGAGGATGTCCACGCGTCCGTAATAGCCGACCGCGTACGCGGCCCATGAGCCGACCAGGTTCGCCACCGAGCCCACGACGGTGATCGCGAGCAGGCTGTACTCGCCCTCGTGGACGTTGAAGCCGGCGAACAGCATGGTGGCCTCGCTCGGGATAGGGATGCAGGCGCTCTCGAGGCTCATGAGGACGAAGATCCCCCAGAGACCCAGGTCAGCGACCACGTCCACGGCCACCTCGACGATCGGATCGGTGATCGAGGCGATGGGCAGCATGCGGGTCTGGGTAGGGTAGCGGCCAGTGCCGGTGCCGCTCTTCGCAACATCGCTCGAGCGCTACCAGCCCGAGATCGCACGCCGGCTGGCCGACGTTGCGGCCTCCGGGCATTACATCCTCGGCCCGGAGGTCAGCGCCTTCGAGGACGAGTTCGCCCGCTATCTCGGCGTGCGCCACTGCATCGGCGTGGCGAACGGGACCGATGCGCTCACGATCGCCCTGCGCGCCCTCGGCGTGTCCGCGGGAGACGAGGTGGTCGTCCCCTCCTTCACGTTCTACGCGACCGCGGAGGCGGTGGTGAACGCGGGCGCCGTCCCCGTGTTCGCGGACGTCGATCCCGAGACGTTCTGCTTAACGGCGGAGACCGTCGATCGCGTGCTTGGGAACCGGACGAGGGCGATCGTCCCGGTGCACCTGTTCGGCAACGTCGCGCTCGTCCCCGAGCTTCGCGGGCTCGGGCCGCCGGTGCTCGAGGACGCCGCCCAGGCGGCGGGCGCGACTCTGGACGGCCGCAGGGCCGGCGCGCTCGGCCAGGCCGCGACGTTCTCCTTCTTCCCCTCCAAGAACCTCCCCTGCATGGGCGACGGCGGCGCGATCGCGACCGACGACGACGACGTGGCGGCCGCGGTCCGCCGGCTGCGCTTCCACGGCTCCGACGACAAGGTCACCTTCACCGAGGTCGGCTACAACTCGCGCCTCGACTCGATGCAGGCGGCCGTGCTGCGCGTGCTGCTGCCGGAGCTCGATCGCTGGAACGAGGCCAGGCGGGACGTCGCGGATGCGTACGCGCACCAGGGTCTCGGCGAGCACGCCACGCTACCGCGGCCGGCTCCGGGCGTGGAGCACGCCTACCACCTGTACGTCGTGCGGAGCGAGCGTGCGGACGAGCTGGCGGTCGCGTTGTCCGAGCGGGGCGTCGGCGCCAGGGCGTACTACCGGCGGCCCGTGCACCTGCAGCCCGCGATGCTTCGCTATGGCGGCGAGGCGCTCGACCTGCCCGGGACCGAGGAGGCCGCGCGCACCCATCTCGCGCTCCCGATGGGGCCCGAGCTTCGTGAAGCGCAGGTTGCGGAAGTGGTTGATGCCTGTAGGACGGTCGCAACCGCCCTAGACTGATGCCCTTGCGCTCGCTGCACGCACGCATCTCGTCGTCCGTGAACGCGCGCAGGTCCGCGCAGGTCGCGATCGACGCCGCCCTGCTCGCACTCGCCTGGTACCTCGCGTTCTCGCTGCGCTTCGACGCCGGCATCCCGCAGCGCTACTCGGACCTGCTCGGGGACACGCTGCCGTTCGTAGTGGCCGGAAAGATCCTCGTCTTCGCGGTGTTCGGGCTCTACCACAAGCTCTGGCGCTTCGTCGACCAGCGCGACTTCGAGCGCATGGTGCAGGCGATCGTGGTCTCGTCGCTGCTGCTGATCGGCGCCCTGTTCCTCCTCTCCCCGGGCGAGACCGACCCGCCGCGCGGGGTGATCGCGCTCGACTTCCTCCTCACGCTGGCGTTCATCTCGGGCTCGCGCTTCCTGGTCCGGGCCCTCACGGAGCGTCCCTTCCGGTCGCCCCTCGCCCAGAAGGGCTCTCGCGAGGTGCTGATCGTCGGGGCCGGCAACGGGGGGCAACTCGTCGCCCACGAGCTACGCAAGAACCCGGAGCTCCGGAACATCCCGATCGGGTTCATCGACGACGACCCCCGCAAGCAGGGCATGCGGATCGCCGGCCTGAAGGTGCTCGGGGCGACCGCGGACCTCCCGCGCGTGCTCGACGACGCCGAGCCCGACGAGGTGATCATCGCGATTCCGTCCGCGCCCGGAGTGCTCCGTCAGCGGGTCGTCACGGCTTGCCGCGACCGGGAGATCCCCGCCCGCACGCTACCGACGGTGTTCGAGCTCCTCTCAGGTGGCGTGAACCTGATGCGCCAGGTGCGAGAGGTGCGCGTGGAGGACGTGCTCGGCCGTGAGCCCGTGCGCGTGGAGCTCTCGCGCGTCGGCGCGTACCTGACGGGCGAGAACGTGCTCGTGACGGGCGCCGGCGGGTCGATCGGGTCCGAGCTCTGCCGTCAGATCTCCCGCGTCCGGCCACGACGGCTCGTGTTGGTGGAGAACGCGGAGAACAGCCTCTTCGAGATCAGGCGCGAGCTCGAGGAGGACCGCCACTTCGCGCGCGCCGCCGCCGTGCTCGCGGACTGCCGGGACGCCACGCGCATGCGCGAGGTGTTCGAGGAGCACCGGCCGTCGGTCGTCTTTCACGCGGCGGCCTACAAGCACGTTCCGCTGATGGAGGAGAACCCGGTGGAGGCCGTGCGCAACAACGCGGTGGCCACCCGCATCGTCGCCAACGCCGCCGGCGAGTCGGGGGCCACGCGCTTCGTGCTCGTCTCGACCGACAAGGCAGTCTCCCCGGCCACGGTGATGGGGGCGTCGAAAGCGCTCGCCGAATGGGCGGTCGAGGCTGCGCAGAACCGGTGGAAGGCAAGCCGCTTCACGACGGTGAGGTTCGGCAACGTCCTCGGCTCGTCGGGCTCGGTGGTGTCTATCTTCCGCCGCCAGATCGCCGCGGGGGGCCCGGTGACGGTCACCGACGAGGCGATGACCCGCTACTTCATGACGATCCCCGAAGCCGTCCAGCTGATCATTCGCTCCGGCGACCTCGGGGTCGGCGGCGAGATCTTCGTGCTCGAGATGGGCGACCCCGTGCGGATCGTCGACCTCGCCGGCAACATGATCCGCCTCTCCGGCCAGGAGCCCGAGACCGACATCGCGGTCGAGATCATCGGCCGCCGTCCGGGCGAGAAGCTGCACGAGGAGCTCTTCAACCCGGACGAGCGGCCGCAGCCGACGCCGGCAGAGAAGATCCTCACGGCTGTGCGGGACCCGCTCGATCCGGACTGGGTCGAGGGTGCGTTCGTCCAGGTCGAGGAGCTCGTCTACCAGGGGGATGGAGCCGGACTGGCAGCGACCGTCAGCCGCCTTTCCGCCGAGAGGGCGGCGGCGCCGACCTCCGCAACGACCGCCACCGACCAGCCCCTGTAGCGCCCGCGGTCCGGGTTAAGGTTCAGGACACCCGATGCCCGAGATCGTCCAGGAGATCGGCTCCTACGCGGGGTTCGCCGCCGTAGTGGGCCTGGCGGTTCTCTCGGCCCTCTATTTCTCGCAGGCGCGCGACGTCAAGCGGCTGCGCGAGTGGGCCGGGCGCGCCCCCGAGCGCGCGGCCGAGCAGGAGGCACGCATCCAGGCGGCGGCCCAGCAGCCCGCCGCGGTCGCTCAGCAGCCCGCCGCGGCCGCTCAGCCGGGAGCCAAGCCCGCCGTTCAGCCAGTGCCGGGA
>JBKPHS010000093.1:0-5149 GCA_046729975.1 Actinomycetota bacterium | reverse complement strand
GCGCGTGCTGCCCTGCGCGGCCCTGTGCCAGGGGGAGTACGGACTAGACGGTCTCTTCGTAGGCGTGCCCGTCCGGCTGGGCGCCGAGGGAATCGAGGAGATCATCGAGATCGAGCTGGACGACAGCGAGCGCCAAGAGCTGGAGAAGTCGGCCGAAGCGGTGCGCGAGCTGGTGGAGGCGATGGCGGCTCTGTAATCAGTCGTCAGTCGTCAGTCGTCAGTCGTCAGTCCTGAAGACTGACGACCGAAGACTGTTGTTCAGGCCGCTTCGCGCCGCCCCACGCCCTCGCGATGGAGCGCCGCCGCCTTCACCGCCGCGTAGCTCACCGCCGCCTCCCAGCCCCCGCAGGCGCCGGCGACTGTCGTGGCGCGCGGCAGGCCGAGGTGGGGGTGGCGCCGCCGGAAGTCCGTGTAGGTGGCGGCATCGAGCTCCTCGAGCGCGTACTTCCCGCCCTCGACCACCTTGAGGAGGGCATCCGCAACCGCCTCACAGTGGCGCTCGAGGGGTTGGGCGAAGGGGGACCAGCCGGCGCCCTGCGTCGTCTCCGGAGCGGTCCCCATGCGCGGCGGGTTATACCCCGCGGGTCGGTCGGGCGAAACCGCGGCCGGGGGACGTCAGCCCTCGAGCAGGCGCTTCAGGCGCTCGAGCGAGCGCTCCGACTCGCGCTCGGACGTGTGCTTCAGCGCGCGGCTTGCGAGCCGCCCGAGCGGGCCCCCGGGCATCGAGTACTCGTTGGTGTAGCTGAATCGCGTCCCGTTTCCGTTCGCCTCGAAGTCGTAGACAACCTTCGCTCGCGAGTGCGCGGGTCCTCTTCCCTCCCACACCACCCGGTTGGGGCAGTCGTCCTCGGCAACCGTCCAGCGCACGTTGAACGGCCCGTGCGCGATCTTCAGCCGCTGGGTGAGCTGCGATCCCTTGCGGAGCCCGCCGTTCGGCGCGTCGATCAGGCGCTCGTGGATCGTGACCCAGTCCTTCAGCCGCCTGGGGTCCATCACGAGGTCGTAGACCGCTTGGGGGTCGGCCGCGAGGTCGATCGTGCGCTCGACCTTCATCGGGCCGCGAGCGCCTCGGTCCGCTCCCACTCCCGGAGCGCGCGCTCGATCGCGCGGTCGAGGGAGAGCGTGCGGATGTCGTAGACCTGGAGCGCGTCATCGTTACGCGGCAGCAGGTCGTGTTCGAGGCTCGTCATCAGCGGTCGCACAAGCTCGAGCGGCTGGCCCGTGACCGCGGCTACGACGGCGCTGGCGGGCGGGGTCATAGAAGCGCCGAAGCGGATCGGCATGCGTCCGACGCCCATGATCTCGGCGATTCGCTCGATCATCTCGCCGTAGGACACCACGTCGGGACCGGCGATGTCCAGCGAGCGGCCGGAAGCGCCAGGCGTCTTCGCGGTGAGGGCTAGGTACGAGATCGCGTCGCGCTCAGCGAGCGGTCGCGTAATCCGCTCGCGCCAGTCCGGGAAGGGCAGGAGGCGCAGCCGCTCGACCAGCCGCACCAGGATCCGGAAGGACGGAGACTGCGCGCCGACGACTATCGAAGCGCGCAGCGCGGTCGATCCCGGAACGGCGTCCAGCAGTGTCTCCTCGACTTCGAGGCGCGACGCGAGATGCGGCGTGCGCGGGCCGCCCTCCGGTACGAGGCCGCCGAGATACACGATGCGCTCTACGCCCGCGGAGCGCGCGGCCTCGGCGAAGTTCTCGGCCGCGCGCCTGTCGCGGCGGGCAAAGTCGCCGTCGGCTCCCGCCGCGGGCTCCATCGAGTGCACCAGGTAGTAAGCCGTCGAGCAGCCTTCGAGCGCCTCCCGGAGGCCCGCCCCCGAGACGAGGTCGCCGCGCACCACCTCCACGCCGGGGCCCGCCTCGAGCCGCGCCGGGTCACGGACCAGCGCGCGCGCCGCGCGGCCCTCCGAGCGAAGACGCCCGAGAAGGCGCCCTCCGACATAGCCGGTCGCTCCGGTGACGAGCTCCATGGATACGCCTAGTGTCGCGGCTCGTACTGCCCGATACCGCTTGACTCGATGTCTCGGATCAGGACTGGGCGCAGCCGGGCCCCGCGCAGGTGACCGCAAAGAGCGGCGGATTTGCGAACGGCTTGTAAAAAGGCTGCAAATTGGGCGTGAACGAAAAAGTCGCCATTTCCGGCAAGGGGGGTTGCGCGAGGGGGGTGAGCTGGAACAGGATCGCGTGGCAAGCCGTCAACGCGCAGAACGAGGGGAATCGATCGGGGAATGGCAAAGGGCAAGGCGAATGGCGTGACGTGCGAGAACTGCTACTTCGGCAAGAACATGCTCTGCGCGCTCAACCTGGGCGAGCCTTGCCCGACCTTCCGACCTGCGGACCGGGGGCTCGAGCCCGAGCGCCAGCTCGCGTTCGTCTTCCGGACCGAGCGCCGGCACACCGCCTACGCGTTCCCGCAGCCGCACGCCTGAGCTGAGCCGCTGCACGCGGGGGCGGGCGCGGCGAATAGGGTTCAGGAATGCGCCTGAGGGTTCTCGGGAAGTCGCCCTCCTGGCAGGACGCGGACGGGGCCTGCTCGGGCTACCTCGTCGAGGATGACGGCTCCTCGCTCCTGATCGATTGCGGCAACGGGGTCTTCTCGAAGCTCCGCCGCTACAGGGACTACACGTGCCTGGACGCAGCCGTGATCTCACACCTGCACGCGGACCACTTCCTCGACCTCGTCCCCTACGCGTATGCGCTCACGTACGCGCCGCGCCAGCAGCCGGTGCCGGTCGACCGCTGGCCGGGAACCGAGAGCCCGGCCCGCCCGCGGCTGCTCGTGCCGCGTGGGGGCGGGGAGACCCTCAGGCGCGTGGTGGGGTCGTGGGGGAACGAGGACCTGATCGAGAACGCCTTCCGGCTGGAGGAGTACACCGAGTCGGACACCATCGAGGTCGGGCCCCTGCGCATCTCATTCCACACAGTGCCCCACTACATGGAGACGTTCGCGATGTCGCTCAGCTCCTCGAACGGCGGTGGCCGCCTGGTGTTCGGCGCCGACTCCCGGCCGACCCAGGAGCTG
This sequence comes from Actinomycetota bacterium, assembly GCA_046729975.1. GTDB lineage: Bacteria > Actinomycetota > Thermoleophilia > Solirubrobacterales > Thermoleophilaceae > JBKPHS01. The sequence continues at coordinate 2,127 of JBKPHS010000093.1, read as the reverse complement.
GTCGAGTTCTCGCAGGGCGCCGACCTGCTGCTCATCGAAGCGACTCTGCCGCGGCCGGAGCGGAGCGGAGAGCGAGGCCACCTCACGCCGCGTGAGGCGGGCGAGCACGCGCGGGCGGCGGGCGTCAAGCGCGTCGTGCTGACCCACATCTCTGACGAGCTCGACTCGCTCTGGGCCCGGGAAGAGGCGGCAGACGCCTTCGAGGGGCCGGTGGAGGTGGCGAGGGAGGGGGCGGAGTACCGGCTCTGAAGTCGTCAGTCGCCCGTCGTCAGTCGTCAGATCTGGCCTACTGACGACCGAAGACTGACGACTGACGACTCGTCGGTATTACCCTTGCCCCATGCCCTCCGAGCGCGACCTCTTCGCCAACTTCGAGCGGATGCGGCGGGAGATCGACCAGCTTTTCGGCGACGTATTCGGGCGCGCCCCGATCGCGCCGCGCCGGGGATTCTCCCCGCGCGTCGACGTCTACTACGCGGGCGATCCCCCGCGGGCGGTGGTGAAGGCCGAGCTCGCAGGCATCGACATCGATCAGGTTGGCCTGGAGATCCGCGGCCGGCAGCTCGTGATCGCCGGCACTCGGCAGCTCCAGGAGCCCGAGGGCGCGCTGTTCCAGCAGGTCGAGATCGAGCAGGGGCCCTTCCGGCGCGTGGTGGAGCTGGGCGAGGACGTGCAGGCGGACGGCGCCACGGCAACGTACGAGGACGGCCTCCTGCGTGTGGAGATTCCGATCGTCCACCCACGCGAAGCCGGACGCCGGGTGGCAATCGGGTCACGCGAGGACCCGGCCCGCCGGGAGCGGCCATGATCGAGATCCCGGGCGCAGGCACGGTTGAGGTCGGGGACGGCGATCGCCCGCTGCCTCAGGCGCTGCCCGTCCTGCCGCTGCGGGAGAGCGTTCCGTTCCCCGACACCCTGACTCCGCTGGCCGTAGGCCAGGAGCGCTCCGTCAGGCTTGTCAACGACGTCCTGGGAGGCAACCGGATGCTCGTGATGGTCGCCTCGCGCGATCCCGAGATCGAGTCGCCCGGCCCGGACGACCTCTACGACGTCGGCGTCGTCGGTTCCGTTGCGCGCATGCTGAAGGTGCCCGACGGCTCGATTCGGATCCTCGTACAGGGCGCTCAACGCGTCCGGCTCAAGCGCTTCGTCGCGGAGGAGCCGTATCTGATCGCCGAGATCGAGGAGGAGCCGGACATACTCGAGCTCTCGTCCGAGCTCGAGGCGCTGAAGCGCAACGTCCAGTCCACGTTCCAGGAGATCATCGAGGCGGTTCCGTACCTGCCCGAGGAGCTCCAGATCGCCGTCGCCAACGTCGACGACCCCTCCGAGCTGGCGCATGTGATCGCCTCGGCGCTGCGCATCAAGACCGAGGAGAAGCAGGAGCTGCTCGAGGAGCGCGACGTGACGAAGCGGCTGCGCCGGCTGTCCGAGCTGCTCGCGCGCGAGCTCGAGCTGATCTCGCTGGGCTCGCGGATCCAGTCGCAGGTGCAGTCCGAGATGGACCGGACCCAGCGCGAGTACTTCCTGCGCCAGCAGCTCAAGGCGATCCAGGACGAGCTCGGGGAGGTGGACGAGACACAGGCGGAGGCGCAGGAGCTGCGCGAGCGAGTCGAGCAGGCGGACCTGCCGGAGCACGCCCGAAGGCAGGCGGAGCGCGAGCTCCAGCGCTTCGAGCGGCTGCCGCCGCAGTCCGCCGAGCATGGCGTGATCCGCACCTACCTCGAGTGGATCCTCGACGTTCCCTGGAACACGTCCACCCCCGACGACCTCGACCTCAAGAAGGCGCGCAGGGTGCTGGACCGCGATCACTACGACATCGACAAGATCAAGGACCGCATCCTCGAGTTCCTCGCCGTGCAGAAGCTCAAGCCGGACGCGCGAGCGTCGATTCTCTGCTTCGTCGGCCCGCCCGGCGTCGGCAAGACCTCCCTTGGCCGCTCCATCGCGGCGGCGATCGGCCGCAAGTTCGAGCGCATGTCGGTTGGCGGCGTACGGGACGAGTCGGAGATCCGCGGGCACCGCCGCACCTACATCGGCGCGCTGCCCGGCACGATCATCCGGGCGCTGCGGGACGCCGGCTCGAACAACCCCGTGCTGATGATCGACGAGATCGACAAGATGGGG
>JBKPHS010000092.1:0-8228 GCA_046729975.1 Actinomycetota bacterium | reverse complement strand
GGAGGGCAGTGATCCGTGTGAAGGGCAACGAAGACGCCGTATCTGCGAGCCACTTCGTGCGCGAAGGCGGCCAGCGCACGCGCACCGCGTACCGGCTCGCCCGATGCTCCCGCGAGGTACTGCCCGCCTCCGGTGGTCACCTGGACGATCCCATCGGAGTCCGCCTCGGCGAAGCCGCGGATCGCGGCGTTGAGGGTCTGCGACGAGGTGACGTTCACCGCCGGGTAGGCGTAGCCGTCCGCTGCGGCCGCGTCGAGCATCGCGGCGTACTGCTCCGTGGTGGGGATCCCCATCGCGACTCGGATCATGAATGGGGTTTGCCCGATTGTCGATACCGGCCCGCTACGCGATCATCGCGCCCATGACCGCGCAGAAGCCGCCGTCAGTGGAGGAGCTCGTGCCCGGGTTCGAGCCCGAGAGCGACCTCGAGCGGGCACTGGTTGCCGAACCCGAGCTCCTTCGGGGACTTGCCTGGGGCCGCCGTCGCTTCGGCCACCCGGAGGCGCGCGTGGGGCTGCACGTGGCGGCCATCCTCGGCCGCATCGGCGACTACCCGGAGCTGCGCTCCGACCTGCGCTTCATCGCGCTCGTCCACGACTCCTTCAAGCACGCGGTGCGCGCATCGCAGCCATGGTCGCGCGACAACGACCACGCGCTGCTTGCGCGCCGCTTCGCCGAGCGCTTCACCGGGGACGAGCGCGTGCTCTGCGCGATCGAGCTGCACGACGAGCTGTTCTGGATCTGGCACAACGGCGGCGACAAGATCGAGCCGGTGCTGCGGCGCGTGCCCGACGTCGAGCTGTACTTCCGCTTCGTCGAGCTCGATGCGACCACCGAGGGCAAGGACCCGAGCCTGCTCTGGTGGATACGGCACGCGATCGCCCAGAGCGGCCGCTGGATGCCACCGCCGCTCGTACCGGAAGGCCCAACCGAGAGCGCGCCAGAGGTCACCTACATCGAGACGTTCGCCACCGTACCCGAGGAGCAAGAGGCCGTGGCACTGGCGGCGCGGGACGTGGTGCGCGTTGGCGAGGACACGCTCGACGCTCACGGCGAGGTACTGCGGAGCGAGGACGGCCTGCGCGTACTGATCGTCTGGCGATGGTCAGGTGGCGCCACGCCTCGGCTGATCCGGGAGGGCGGACTGCTTCGCCAAGCACTCCAGAAGCACGAACCGCTGCTGCGTGCCGAGGCGAAGGAGGCCCACGTCTTCCGGTCTGCATAAAACCGCACCGGGGAGTTGGCTCACCATCCCGTGCGGTGAAGACACGCGACCAAGTCCGCGCATCATGGCCCCGCAGAGCGCGACAGGATCCGAGTGGACCGCCAGCGCCGAGGCGTTCTTCGCCTCGATCCTGGACGGCGTGGCCCAGCCCGTCTGGGTGGTGGACCACGAGGGCGCAGTCGTCTTCGCCAACCCGGCCCCGCCGCAGTCGCGATCGCGGCTACATCGTCGCGGTCGACGACCTGCGAGAGGGTGATCGCGTCTGGTTCAGGGCCGCGCCAGCAGTCCGCGGTCGCCTGTGTGGAGAAGCGAGAGCAAGGTGGCGGCACCTCCAGACGCCTCCTCGGGACGACGGGCAGGCGTCTCGCGTGACGCGGACGCCGCTTCCGCACATCGCGCATCGCGATAGTGAACCGACGGTTGGCGATGACGCTCGACCTCGTCCACAGCGAGCGTCGTCGCTGGAGACGCCTCCTTTCAATGGGGATGCGGCACTCTCGGGCAATCCGGTGCTCGGGCGCCGTGCGGGTGTCGCAACGCGGGATCAGAGGCGCGTCGCCTCGGGTTCCGTCGCTACGCGCCGTCTCGGCGCGAGAGCCAGCCGCCCAGCGCCCCGAGCACCAGCCCAACCTCGGGGGCGAGGGGGACGTCGGTGGCCAGGCTGATGACGATGCCGAGCGCCAGCCCCGTGATCGCGCCGACCGCGATCGCGGCTCCGATGCTCATGCGGCGAGTCTACGTCCGGCAGCACCGCACAAGCGGCGGAACTCGGTAGCCCGCGTTTGCGATGACTTGACTCGGCCTCCGAACCGGGGCGATACTGGCTCTGGACGTGCCGGGAAACGAGGAACCCCCATGAGGTCCCGGAACCTTGCAGCGCGCGCCGGCCGGTGGAGCGCCCGCCATCGCAGGAAGGCCGTTTTCGGCTGGCTTGCGTTCGTCTTGGTCAGCGTGGTGGTCGGCGGTGCGCTCGGCATGAAGGAGATCGCAGCCGAGGATCTCGGCGATGGCGAGTCCAAGCGCGCTGACCAGACGCTCGCCGACGGCTTCCCCGACCGCGCCAGCGAGGAGGTCCTCGTTCAGGGGCGCGGCAACATCAAGGCCGACGACGCGCGCTTCACGGCCGCGGTCAAGGATGTGGTGCGCGCTCTCTCGGGGTTCGAGACGGTGCAGGACATCGAGTCGCCGCTCGAGACCGGCAACTCGTCTCAGTTCTCCCCCGACGGCCGGTCGGCGCTGGTGACTTTCGACCTGCTCGGTGACGACGACGTCATAGAGGACAACGTTACGCCGGTGCTGGCGGCGGTCGCACGGGTTCAGTCGGCCAACCCGGGCCTGCGCGTCGAGCAGTTCGGCGACGCCAGCACGGACAAGGCCCTGTCGAAAAGCTTCGAGGACGACCTGCGCAAGGCCGAGACGCTCTCATTGCCGATCACCCTTGTGATCCTGATCTTGGCCTTCGGCGCTCTTGCAGCGGCGGGTGTCCCATTGCTTCTGGCGATCTCGGCCGTGGCGGCGGCGCTCGGCCTTGTGGGCGTCTTCAGCCAGGTCGTGCCCGTCGACCAGAGCATCTCGTCAGTGATCTTGCTGATCGGGCTTGCCGTCGGCGTCGACTATTCCCTGTTCTACCTGCGGCGAGAACGCGAGGAGAGAGCGGCGGGGAACTCCGAGGAGGCCTCGCTGCAGGCGGCCGCGTCCACGTCCGGCAGGGCCGTGCTCGTCTCCGGCGGCACGGTGATCATCGCGATGGCGGGCATGTACGTCACCGGCAACGCCACCTTCATATCGTTCGCCACGGGCACGATCATCGTTGTCGCGATCGCGGTGCTCGGCTCGCTAACCGTCCTGCCGGCGGTGCTGTCGAAGCTCGGCGACCGCGTCGACTGGGGCCGCGTCCCGTTCAGACGCGGCATGCGGAGGGGAGAGCGGGGAGAAGCCGGCGTCTGGTCGGCCATCGTCGACCGTGTCCTCAGGCGTCCGGTCATCTCGCTGGTGCTGGGCGGCGGACTCCTGGTTGTGATCGCCATCCCGGCCTTCAGCTTGCACACGGTCAACACGGGCGTCAACGGAATCCCGCGCGACCTTCCCATCATGCAGACCTACGACCGCATACAGGCGGCCTTCCCCGGCGAGCCTCTCTCGGCGATCGTGGCGGTCAAGGCGCCGAACGTCGAGAGCGAATCGATGAAGACCGCCATCGCGAGGCTCCGGATACGGGCGGTCGCCACTGGCGACTTCCGGGAGCCCGTCACCACGACCATCAATCCGGACAAGACGGTCGCCAGCGTGTCGATCCCGATCGCCGGGAACGGCACCGACGACAGGTCCGTCGCCGCGCTCGAGAAGCTGCGCGAAGACGTCATCCCGTACGCCTTCGGCCCGGTGCCGGACGCGAGCGCCGGCGTGACGGGCATGACCGCGCAATCGGTCGACTTCAACGATCTGCTGAAGTCGCGTGCGCCGCTGGTCTTCGTGTTCGTCCTCGGCCTCGCCTTCGTGCTGCTGCTGGTGGTCTTCCGGTCGATCGTGATCCCTCTGAAGGCGATCGCGCTGAACCTGCTCTCGGTGGGCGCCGCCTACGGCGTGCTGGTCTACGTCTTCCAGTACGGCCACTTCGAGAGCCTGCTCGGCTTCGAGTCGATCGACGGAATCACCGCCTGGCTGCCGCTGTTCCTGTTCGTCCTGCTGTTCGGGCTGTCGATGGACTACCACGTGTTCATCCTGAGCCGGGTTCGCGAGGGGGTCGACAAGGGGATGAGCACGGACGAGGCCGTCGCCCACGGGATCAAGAGCACAGCGGGCACGGTCACGAGCGCCGCCGTGGTGATGGTCTTCGTGTTCGCGATCTTCGCCACCCTCAGCGCGCTCGACTTCAAGATGATGGGCGTCGGGCTGGCGGCGGCCGTGCTGATCGACGCCACGCTGATCCGGGCGGTCCTCTTGCCGGCGTCGATGAAACTGCTCGGCGACTGGAACTGGTACTTCCCAGCGAGGCTCGAGTGGCTGCCGGAGGTCTCGCTCGAGCCTGCCACGACCAAGCCGGCGAGGACGGCGACGCCCGAAGTCGGGCTCGGAATCGGGGTCGAGAAGTGAGCGTCACCGGTGCGTGTCGAGCTCACCGATGGTCGATTCGGCGACCTCACCGGATCGTGTAGCGCGACGGCCGAGGTCGATTCCAAAGCGAGGGTTTACGTCGTTCAGGCGTCGGGCACTGCGCAGCGCAGACGGCGGCTTAGGGTGCGCCCATTGGGCAGAGCCGTACGTGTAACGCCGGGGACGCGGGAGCCCCCGGCGTTTCGCTTCTCGGTGGCGCCTACTTGCGTCGGACCCGTTTGGGGGCGCACCCTTGACCTGGCGCACCCACTCGGCATATAGGTCCGCCCACTCCGCTTGATCGGCGCGGCATGGCCCAGCTCGCCCGCGGCGGCGGGAGTTGGCCCGACGCAATTGGTCGCGTAGCATCTCGAAGGCGTCCGCGTCGTCGACTGAATGACGCTCCATCAGGACGCCTGCGGCACCACTCCGGCCCGCATCATCAGGTCGCGCCGCCCCTGCGAACAAGCCCACCCGACCGGGAGGAGTACACGTTAGAGGGGTGAGGATGACCCGAAGCAAACCCATCACCTTCCTGACCGCGGCGATAGTCCCTCTCGCTGCCCTGGCGGTCGGTGGCTGCGGCGGGGGGGACGGGGGCGGGGGCGGCAGCGCCTCTGGGGCCAGTGCCCCGCCAAAGTTGGCAGGCGGACGGACTGCGACCGTCAGTGTCCAGAACAACGGAAACCTGGGCAAGATCCTGGTCGACGGCAGGGGGCGCAGCCTCTACCTGTTCAGGAAGGACTCGGGGACAAAGAGCGCGTGCACCGGCGGCTGCGCCGGCGCCTGGCCGCCGCTCCGTGCAAGCGGAAAGCCGCTTGTGGGCCGAGGGGTGAACGCCTCGATGGTCGCGACCGCACCACGATCCGACGGGAAGCCGCAGGTCACCTACAACGGCCACCCGCTTTACACGTTCTCAGGCGACCAGAAGGCGGGCGACACGAACGGCCAGGGGTTGAACAACTTCGGCGCCGCCTGGTTCGTCCTATCCCCGTCCGGCAACCAGATCACGAAGAAGGCCTCGGGCTCGAGCGGCGGCTTCAGCTACTAGAAGCGCGGCAAGGACGGCGGCACCTGTGCAAACGGTGCCGCCCCGCCGCGCTGGTTCCGCGGGCAAAGACCGTCGAGCTTCCTCAAACGCGCCAGCGAATCCGTAGGGCTGTCCGTATGGAGGGCCCAGATTCGGCTCTACAGGCGAACCTTGAGTGAATCGCCCCGATTTCAGCCCAGGCGCCTACAACGGCGCCGGCGGCTAGCCGACGCGGGAGCGCACGATCGCCCGGGCGCCCCGTGACGGGATCATCGTGACGTTGCGGTGCACGGCGTGCTCTGGCTCGGGGTCGTCGGCCTCGAGGTCGAGGCGGCGGGCCATCGCCTCCAGGACGACGCGCTGCTCGGCCATCGCCAGGGCAGCGCCAAGGCAGCGGCGGATGCCGCCGCCGAACGGGATCCATTCGTAGGTGCCGGGCTTGCGGTCCTCCCAGCGCTCGGGCCGGAAGGCGAACGGATCGGGGTAGAGGTCTTCCCGATGGTGGATGAGGAGAATGCTCATGAGCACCGGCGTGTCGGCGGGCACGGCGTATTCGCCGAGCCGCCACGGCACCGCGACGCGGCGGCCGATCATCGGGATCACAGGGCGCGAGCGCATCGCCTCCTGGATGACCCGCTCGACCTCGTCGGCCCCGTCGCCGGAGCGCACTGCCTCGCGCAGTCGGTCGTGGGCCTCGGGGAAGCGGACGAGGCGCTCCCAGGTCCAGGCCAGCGAGTTGGCGGTCGTCTCGTGTCCGGCGAGGACGAGCGTGAGCAACTCGTCGCGCAACTCCTGGTCGGTCAGCGTCTCGCCGTCCTCCGTCGTCGCCTGGAGAAGCAGGGAGAGGATGTCGCGGCGGTCGCCAAGGTCCGCGGCGGCGCGGCGGTCGGCGATGACCCGGTAGGTCGGCCGGTCGAGGATCGACAGCGCGACCTTGGTCGGCCCGACCGGCTCGTCGCTTGCAATGTTGAGCAGCTCGCCGAGCTGGGCGACCTTACGCGTGGAGAAGCTGACGAGCGTGCGCACGGCGGTGCGCAGGCCGTGCTCGGGCGTGCCGCGCTCGGGCGTGCCCTCGATGCCGAAGATGCCCGCCATGATCACGTCGAGCGTGATGGCCTGCATGCGCGGCGCGAGCGCCAGTGGCTCGCCGATAGGCCAGCGGTCGATCTCGCGCTCGGCGGCGTCGGAGATCATCTGCGCGTAGCGCTCGATGGCCTCGCCATGGAACGGTGGCAGCAGCAACTTGCGCTGCCGCAGGTGACGGGGGCCGATCGAGGTCAGCACGGAGTTCGGCCCGACGATGGGGCGCAGCGGCGACTCGCCGGTGAGCGACGGCGCGTCTTCGGGCCTGGCGGTGAACAGCGAGCGGACGTGGTCGGGGTGGCTCGTGACGACGTCATCGTCACGGTAGGCGCGCATGCTCCAGACCTCGCCGAGGCTGCGCCGGGCCTTGAAGACGAACTCGATCTGGCGCTGATTGAAGCGCAGGACCTGGAGATGACGGGGCAGGGGGACGGTCGGCGGCGCCGGTAACGCTGACGCGTCTTCAGCCGAGATCGGTCCGGCGGGCGAGGGCGGGGCCTCCCCTCCGGTTAGGTCGACGCCTTCGAGCAGGGCTCCCATCCCGCAAACCTTCACCGCTTGATATCACGGGCGTGTGCGATGGGTCACGCAGGCGGCCCTAGTCCCAGGTCTACGACTAGGCCTTTGGGGCGGCCTCGCAATCCGCATGTGCCGCGGTTATGTTGATCGGCGTGACCGCCGACGAGATCAAGGAGCTGCTCGGGCTTCAGCCGCATCCGACGTGCGGATTCGTCGCGGAGTCGTACCGCAGCTCCCACAGGATCCCCACTAGCGATCTGCCGCAGGGTTATCAGGGCGATCACGCCTACGGCTCGGTCCTGTACTTCCTCGTCACCGACGACGCGCACATGCAGCTCCACCGCATCCGCCCGGACCAGATGTACCACCACTACCTGGGCGACCCGCTGGAGGTGCTGATGCTGCGCCAGGACGGCACGGGCCAAGTCGCAACGGTGGGTCACGACCTCGCGGCGGGGATGCGGCCGCAGCTCGTGATCCCGGGCGGCACCTGGCACGTCTCGCGGCTCCGGCCCGGTGGCGACTACGCGCTGCTGTCGACCACCGAGTGGCCGGGGGTCGAGCCTAGCGACGTCGAGCGCCCCGACCTGGATGCCCTGATCGGCGCCTATCCCGACTTCAGGCAGCAGATCCAGGCATTCACGGCGCCACCCCGCGCACATACAACGCCCGCGCCATCAGGCTGAACGGCCCGCTCGGCGACCCGAGCCGGCGGCCGACATCGCGCCTCAGCTCGTCGCGGCGGACCTCGTCGAGCGAGTCGACGAAGCGTCCGAGCCCGCCGACCCCGACAGCGAACGGGTACCAGAGATCGTCGAGGCCGGCGTAGTCGGCCCCGACGGCGAATGTGCCCAGCTCGACCTCGCGCAGCCCGCTCGTGCGCCAGAGCTCCTCGAGCTCGTCCGGACGGGAGAAGGGGAGTCGCTTCCCCGCGCCGAATGAACGGGCCCGCTCGGCGTCGAGGGCGACGGCCGCGTCCCAGACCGTGTTGAGGAGCATCATCCCGCCGTCGAAGTCCCAGACGCAGGCGGCCAGGACTCCGCCCGGGCACGCGACGCGGCGCATCTCCGCGACTGCCCGCCGCGCATCGTCCAGGCCGTCCACCACGAGCTGCGCCAGAACGGCGTGGAAGCGCCCGTCGGGGAACGGCAGGCTCTCCGCCACCCCGACCCGCACGTCCGCGCCGGGAGCGGCGGTTCCGCACCGCGCGACGAACTGCTCGGACGGGTCGACGGCGGCGACGTTCTCCGCGCCGAGCAGCTCGACTAGCGCAGCCGC
>JBKPHS010000091.1:0-13849 GCA_046729975.1 Actinomycetota bacterium | reverse complement strand
TGGGCTCGGAGATGTGTATAAGAGACAGGGCGGCAGGCGCGCAGGGCAGCCAGCCGCCGATCGTGCCGCGCGCGGCCTGGGGCGCCGCCGACTGCCCGCCGCGTGGCGCTCCCGAGTACGGCGAGGTGAGGGCCGCATTCGTCCACCACACCGTCTCGCTCAACGACTACACGCCCGAGGAGGCGCCGGCCGCGGTGCTCGCGATCTGCCGCTACCACCGCAACTCGAACGGGTGGAACGACATCGGCTACAACTTCGTGGTCGACAAGTACGGCACGATCTACGAGGGTCGCGCCGGCGGCGTCGACCAGGCCGTGATCGGCGCGCAGGCCCAGGGCTATAACGCCCAGAGCACGGGGATCGCCAACCTCGGCACGTACACGAGCTTGCCACAGACGAACCAGGCGCTCGACGCCATGGCGGCGCTGATCCGCTGGAAGCTGCCGCTGCACGGCCAGCCCACCTCGGGCCGCGTGCTGCTCACCTCGGCCGGCGGCAGCAGCAACCGCTACCCGCGCGGCCGGGAGGTGGAGTTCGACCGCGTGTCGGGCCACCGCGACGGCAACAACACGGCATGCCCCGGCGACGCCCTCTACGCACAGCTGCCCGACCTGCGCTCGCGGGTGGGTAGCCTGGCGCCTCGAAAGCCCCGCACCCGGACGAGTGCGGTCGTGCGGCCGGGCGTCGTACGCTTCCCGGGGCGAGCGCACGTGAGCGGGCTCGTCCGCTTCTTCAAGGGCGGCGGCGTGGCCGGGGTCCCGGTCGAGATCCAGATGTTCACCGGCCGCCCGGGGTGGAGGACGATCGGCCGCGCCACCACCGGAGGCGACGGGCGCTTCGACGCCGAAGTGGCTCCGACCGCGTTCCGCATCCTGCGCGCACGCTTTCCAGGCACGGGTGCGGTGGTTGGCAGCGTCTCGAAGCAGGGCCTCGTCAAGGTCCGCCCGTCCCTGACCGTCAAGCGGTCGGTCGGTCGAGCCGCGGTCGGCCGCACGCCGCAGATACTCGGCACGATCGCACCCGCCAAGTCGCGCGTGACCGTGGTGGTGCAGCGACGGATCGGTACGCGCAACCAGCGCGTCGGCGTGTTCCGCGTCCGGGCGAGCGGAGGCCGCTTCCGGAAGGGCTTCCGCTTCTCGCGTCCGGGCCTCTACCGCTTCTATGCGGTCTTCCCAGGGGACAGGGCCAACCTCGCCGCTACCTCCGCCGCCTTCTACGTGCGGGCGGTCGGATAGCTTTCCGCGTCCGTGGCGGGCGCCGAGCAGCAGCAGTTCGCGAACTACCAGTACGAGATCTACCTCGGCGGGATGCTCGGCAACCCGCCGGAGCTGCCCTTCTCCATGCGCGAGATCGAAGAGCGCGCGCGCGAGAAGCTCCCGCCGGAGGCGGTCGGTTACGTCGCCGGCGGCGCGGGGGCCGAGTCCACGGTTCGCGCGAACCGCGACGCGTTCGAGCGCCGGCGGATCGTGCCTCGAATGCTGCGGGACGTATCGAGCCGCGATCTCGGCGCGAACGTGCTCGGCACGGAGCTTCCCGCCCCGGTGCTGCTGGCGCCGATCGGCGTTCAGTCGATCGTGCACGAAGACGGCGAGCTGGCCACCGCGCGCGCCGCGGCCTCGGTCGGCGTGCCGGCGATCATCAGCACGGCGGCTTCGACCACGATCGAGGATTTCGCCGAAGCGATGGGCGACACCCCACGCTGGTTCCAGCTCTACTGGCCTGGGGACCCGGAGCTCGCCGCCAGCTTCCTCTCACGGGCGGAGAACGCGGGCTACTCGGCGATCGTGGTGACGCTCGACACCTGGCTGCTCGCCTGGCGCCCGCGCGACCTCGATCGGGCCTACCTGCCGTTCCTCCAGGGGACCGGCATAGCCAACTACCTCTCCGATCCGGTCTTCCGGGCGGCTCTTGACAAGCCTCCCGAGGAGGACATGCAGGCGGCCATCGGTCACTGGATCGCGGTCTACTCGGACCCGTCCGTGACCTGGGACGGCCTGAGCTTCCTGCGCGACAACACGGCGCTGCCGATCGTGCTGAAGGGCATCCTCCACCCCGACGACGCGCGGGAGGCGGCCGATCGCGGCATGGACGGGATGGTGGTGTCGAACCACGGCGGCCGCCAGGTGGACGGCGCGATCGCCACGCTCGACGCTCTCCCCGCCGTCGTCGAGGCGGTGCCCGCCGACTTCCCCGTGCTTCTCGACGGCGGCATCCGCTCGGCCGCCGACGTCTTCAAGGCGCTATGCCTCGGGGCTCGTGCGGTGCTGCTCGGCCGGCCGTATGTCTGGGGACTCGGCTTGGCCGGCGAGGAGGGCGTGCGACATGTGGTCCGCAGCTTCCTGGCGGAGCTCGACCTGACGCTCGCGCTCAGCGGCTACACGTCGCTCGCGGAGCTCGGGCCGGACTGCCTCGCGCATTGGTCTCCTACTGCGTCGTGAACACCAACGGCCGCGAGCTGCTGCTCGCGTGCCTCGCCGCGATCGAGCGCTCCCACCCCGCCGAGCTCGAGCGCGAGGTGCTCGTGCTCGACAACGCCTCAGAGGACGGCTCGGCGGAAGCTGTTCGCGCCCGGGGCGGCGAGGCGCGGCTGATCGCCCTCGATCGCCGGTCGGGCAAGGCCGAGAACGATTCGACGTTGCTGCGTGTGGCACGGGGCGAGCTATGCCTGCTGTTGAACGAGGACGCGGAGCTCGCCCCCGGCGCCGCGCGCTCGCTGGTGGATGCGCTCGAAACGGATCCGGGCGCCGCGGTTGCCGCGCCCCAGCTCCTCAGCCCGGACGGCATCCCTCAGCCGTGTGCCTGGCGGCTGCCGGGCGTCGGGACGGCGCTGGCCGGGGCGCTCTTCCTGCATCGCCTTCTCACCGTCCAGAGCCGGGGGACGCGCACTCGAGCCGTCGGCTGGGCGCAGTCGAGCGCCATGCTCGTGCGGCGGGAGGCGGCCGAGCAGGTGGGCGGGCTCGACCCCGACTTCTTCGTGTACTCGGACGAGACCGATTTCTGCAAGCGGCTCGGCGATGCCGGGTGGCGGATCCTCTACGTGCCGGCGGCGCGTGCGACCCACCACGAGCAACTCGCCACCGACGCTGGCGCCGGCGATCGGAGGATCGTCGAGTTCCACCGCAACCGTGACCTGTACATGCGCAAGCACCACTCCGCCGCGGCTGCGGCTCTCGTGCGCGTCCTGACCGCCTGGACCTACCTCGTGCGCGCGGCCGTCGCCCTCGTGATGCCCAGCCGCTCGCCCCGCCGCTTCCTGCTGCACGCTCGCCAGGCGCTGACGCCGGCGCGCGGCGAGGGGATGCGCGAGGCGGCCGAGGCCTACAACCGGGGGCTCGCCGGCTAGCGAGCCCCGACTGCTCGGAGCGCCGCGACCTTGCAGCTGCGTTCGATGGCGCGGTGCTCGCGCCGGTGCACGCGACCGCGGATGCCCTCCCGCTCGCGGTGCAAGCGCCGGTGGCGGATGTCGAAGCAGCGGTGCTTAACCCGCCGGTAGCGGAGCCGTCGCACGGCGCGCTGGGCCCTGACGTGGCAGCCATGCTCGATCCGGCGGTGCCAGCGGCGGTGCACCCGTCCGCGGATGCCCTCGAGCCGCTCGTGCAACCGCGCGTGGCGGACGTCGAAGCAGCTCTCCGTCACGCGTCGCTGAAGGCGGCGTTCGGCTCGGCGCTCGGCGCGCAGCCGAGCGCGCACGCTGGCAAAGCGGGGCGCGCTCTTCGGAACGAGCGCGCGAACGGTCGAGTAGCCGATCAGGTAGAGCTGGCGGCCGTCGGACACGGCCGGGGTGAATGCGGCCTGGCGCCAGCGAAAGACCTCGTGACCGTCGCGCGCCCGGAGGCCGTAGGTGACCTTCCCGCCGTAGCTCGAGAAGTAGACGTAGTCGCCGATCACGCTTGCCGCCCCGTTGATCGTGCCCGCCGTCTTCCTCGCCCACCTGACGCGGCCGGTGCGCGCATCCAGCGCGTAGAACTTCTCGTCCCACGAGCCGACGAACAGCGTCGGTCCCCGATTCCTGACGTTCGCCAGGGCGGGCGAGGCGTACACGTACTTGCCAGTTCGGTATTTCCAGGAGACCTGGCCGGACGTGGTCACCGCGAACACCTCGCCGAGCGTCGTGGTCAGGTACACACGGCCGAAGCCGACCGCGGGCGTGCCGTAGAAGTTCTCTGTGCTGACGTTGCTGCGGTACCACGCCCGCGCCCCGTCTCGCGCGCGCAGCGCCGTGACCCCGCCGGCGTAGTCGCCGAAGTAGAGCCGCCCGCGATCGTAGGCCAGCGCGCCCTTCACCCCACCCGGCGCCCGGTGGGTCCAAACCGTCTTGCCGTTGCTGCGACGCAGGGCATAGACCGTCCCGTCCTCGGAGCCGAGGTAGACACGGTCGCCGAGTACGAGCGGGGTGGATTCGGTACGGCTCGGGAGCTCCTTGCGCCACAGCACGCGCCCCGTGTTGGCGCCCAGCGCGACAACCCGCCCGCGATCGCTGTCCTCGCCCGTCGCCAGCACGGCGACGAACAGACGACCCCGATCCCACGTCGGCGTCGAGGCGGCCAGCCTGCCGACCTTCCGGGCCCAGATCGTGCGGCCGCGCTTGGTCGAGACGGCCGCCACGCGCGCCGCGTTGTCGACCAGGAACAGCTTGCCGAAGGCGACCGACGGGGGCAATTCGATCAACCTGCGGGTTGGCCGCTTGCGCCAGACGGAGCGGAACGGCGGCCTGATCCGGCTGCGCTTCCGGTGCGTGCGCTCGGCGTCGAAACCGTACGTCGGCCAGACGGACGGCTTCGGCGGCTTGGGGTTCTCGGCCTGCTCGCCGTCGCCGGAGCTCGGACCCTGCGCGGCGCCGGGCCCGACGGTGAGCTTGCTCTCCTTTGGCCGGAAGTGAAGGTACGCGGCGATCCCGACGGCGAGCGTCGGTACCAAGACCACCGTGGCGACGATCAGCCTGTGGTCCGCGAGGAAACGCAGGAGCCTCTTCACGGCGGCCCTTCTTACTAGCAGGTGCCGTGGGCGTCTCCGGCCGCTCTGCCGCGACTAGAGTCCCCTTCTCGAGTGACGGCGGTCGGGTGCACATGAGCGAGGCGGCGGCTCTCGTAGGGGCGGTCGGCGTCCTGCCGGCGTTCCTGGCCCGATCGCGTGCCGGCCTCCTCGCCGGCCTCGCCCTGCTGGCGCTCGCCGAGCTCGGGCTGGCGCTCGACGAAGGATCGATCGGCTCGGTGTCGGCGGCGACCGCCGCCGCCGCGCTGGCTGCACTTGCGGCTGCCGTCGCGCTCGCAGCCCTGCTTCTGCGCCACCCGGTGGTGCTAGCGCCGGCCCTGCTCGTGGCGGCGCCGCTACGGCTCCCGTTCTCGTTCGCGGGAGGCGCGCTCGAGCTCGCTCCCGACGGTCGGCTCGGGCGACTCGTTCCGTTCTATGTCGTGCTGGCGGCGGCGATCCTGGCGCTCGCGTGGCGGCTGCTGCACGGACTCCAGCCGCGGGCGATCCCGAGGCTGTTCGCGGTGCCGGCCGCCCTCTTCGTCGCCTTCACCGCCGCCTCGCAGCTGTGGGCCGCGGACGCGCCGATGGCGGCCGACCTACTGCTGTTCTTCTGGTTCCCGTTCGCGGCGCTGGTGGCCACACTGGCCCGAGCGGAGCTCGACGCCAGGGTCCCGGGTCTGCTCGGCTTCGCGCTGGTGGCCGAGGCAGTGGTCTTCGCTCTGATCGGAATCGGCCAGGCGATGACACACGAGATCTTCTTCTACACCGCGAAGCTCGAGGCCGCCAACTCGTTCGGGCCGCTCTTCCGCGTGACCTCGATGTTCGACGACCCGAGCCACTACGGCCGCTTCCTCGTACTCGGGATGTCGGTGCTGCTGGTGGCGTTGTGGCTCGGCCGGATCCGGGCCGCGGTGGCGGCCGCGCTACTGGGGGTGCTCGGCGCCGGGCTGCTCTTCTCGTACTCGCAGTCGAGCTTCGTGACGCTCGCGATCGTGGCGCTCGCGCTGACGCTCGTGGCGGGGGACCGCACCAGCCGGCGGCTGGTCGCGGGGACCGTGGCCGTCGTCGGCGTGATCGGCGCTGTCGCGCTGGCGACCATCGCAACGGGCGTCTCGGAGGACTCGTTCACGAGCGACCGCTCGAAGCTGATCACCGACACCGCCGACGTGATCGCCGACCGGCCGTTCGCGGGGGTCGGAATCGGCAGCCAGCCGATCGCCAGCCGCAACGCCGCGGAGGTGGGCGGCGGCCCGCGCCGCTTTGCCTCTCACACCACCCCGCTGACGGTCGCCGCGGAAGTCGGCCTGATCGGCTTCCTACTCTACGCCGCGATGCTGTACGGGGCCGCGCGCATGATCGTGACCGCGAGGGCACGCGCGCCCGCGCTCGGCCTGGGCCTCGCGGCCGCGCTGCTGGCGCTGTTCGTGCATTCGCTCTTCTACAGCGGGTTCTTCGACAACCCGATCACCTGGGGCGTGTTCGGCGTGGCCGCAGCGATCGCGGCGGGAGAGAGGCTGCCGCCCGCCCGCGCGCCCGCGCAGCCCGCCCTGAACGGCCGCCTCCGAAGGATGCTGCTCGGATCCCCGGCGCGAGACGAGGCCCTTGACCGCGGTTGAGGCAGCCCCGAGGGCGTCACGCTCGAAGGCTCCTCCGAGCCTGCTCGCGCGCGGCGAGAGCCTGCTGCTCCTCGGCGTCCTCGGCGGCCTGGTTGCCGTCCTGGTGCCGGAGATCGGCTCGGACCCGGATCCGTTCCGGACAGGCCCTGTAGAGCCCAGGGGCGTTCTCGCGCCGCTGGTGCGCGCGGCCGGGAGGGAGTGGGATCCGGCGCTGCTGCGCTCGGCCGCGATCCTCGCCGGGCTGCTGATCGCCCTGGCCGCGATCTGGGCGCTGTCTGTCCGAGCCTGGCGCGCCTGGATGCCGGCGGGTCTGACTGTGCTCGTCGTCTGCCTGCTGCTGCTGCCGGCGGTGTTCCTCCAGGCCGGGCTGCGCCAGGCAACCGAGCCCTGGTTCCACGTCAACGACTCGACGTACCAGATCGACATCGCGGGGGAGCTGCTGCGCGACGGCAAGAACCCGTACGGATACGACTATGACGGGACGGGCCTCGAGCGCTGGTACAGCTTCGACGGCAGCGTCAGCCGCGGCAACGCGGAGCACCAGGTCGCGCTGCGCCACTTCGCATACTTCCCGGGCACAGCGCTCACCGCTGCGGCCTGGGGCGCTCTGCCCGATCCCTTCGGCGACTACCGGATCCTCGTCGCGCTCGCCTCGCTGGCGGCCATCCCCGCGTGCCTGCTCTTCGCCGGGCCCCTCTGGCTGCGACTCGCGGCCGGCGCGCTGCTCGCGGCCAACCCGCTCGCGGTCAGAGCAGCATGGTTCGGCACCGCCGACGCCCCTGCCGTGCTGCTCCTGGTGCTCGCCTTCGCGCTGCTCGCCCGCCGGCGCTACGTCTGGGCCGCGGTCCTCCTCGCCGCTGCGGTGCTCCTGAAGCAGTTCGCGCTGGTCGCCGTGCCGTTCTTCGCGCTCGTCCTCCTCGCCCGCGCGGCGCGGCCCGAGCAGAAGCGCGCGGCGGGGGCCTTCGCGGTGGTGCTCGCCGCGGGGTTCGGGCCGTTCCTGATCGCGGACGCCGGCGCCCTCTGGCGCGACACCGTGACCTACGGCGGCGAGACCTACCGGATCATCGGGTACGGGCTGGCCGGCTGGCTGCTCGAGGCCGGGATCATCGACAAGCGCACGGACCCCTATCCCTTCTTCCTGCTCGCGGCGGTCGCATGGCTCCCGGCGACCATCCTGCTGCTGCGCGTCCAGCGCCGCTCGCCAGAGCTCTGGCTGGCTGCGGCCGCGTTCTCGATCTCCGTCTTCCTTCTCTTCTTCGTCGGCCGCGTCTTTCAGACGTCGTACCTCGTCTGGCCGCTGGCGGGCGGCGTCCTCGCGCTGCTGCTCGCGGCCTCGGAGGGCCGCCTCGGGCAGATCAGCGGCGCACGCGCACGCGAACCGACTGGGTCGGCAGGCTGAGGTTCCCGGCGCGGTCGCGCACCCGGATGGCGAGGCGGTGAACGCCGCTCCGCACCGGCCGACCGCGGAGGGTTCCGCGCCAGGCGAACACGCGGGTGCCCGCGTCGCCGACCTTCCGCCGCGCGGCGCGCCGCCCGTCCACGAGGAGAATCGGCCGCGAGCGCTCGTCGGACCTGAAACGGAGCAGCACGCGGCCCCCCTGCTCCGGCTCGATCAAGCGTCGCGTCACGTGCAGCAGCTCGGCGTGCGGAGGCCGCGTGTCGAGCGTCACGGGGTTCGGGACGATTCCTTCACGGTCCTGGTCGCGCAGTCGGAGCTCGAGCCGGTACTGCCCGTCCGGCGCGAGTCGGCCCCCGTCCATTCGCCCGTCCCATTCGAACGAGATCCGTCCATCCGGCTCGGGCCGGTCGCCGGCGAGAGCCCTTACGCGCCGCTCGGCGGCGTCGACGATCCAGGCGTCGACGCGGTCCGGCTTCCTCAGCGTCACGGCGAGCGTCGCGGTCGCCTTGGTCTCACAGCCGCACGCCGGCGAGAAGAAGTTCTCGATCTTCGGCGAGCTCACGAGCGGCTCGTCGAGCTTTCGCGCTTGCGTCGAGACGAACGCCGCCGCCGCGCCCCCGATGAGCGCGAGCGTGACGAGGGCAGGGGCCAGCTTCTGCACGCGCTGAACGCTATTCGAGGAGCATGAGCGTGGCGTTAGGCAGGTCGAGCTCGTGGAAGGAGTCGGGGCCGTGCGGCCGCCTGCTCGCAACCGCGCAGCGGATCGTCCCCCCGTGGCAGACGACGAGCGCGGGAAGCGGCCCGGCCTCCACGTCGCGCAGCGCGGCGTCCACCCGCTCCAGGTGCTCGGACAACGACTCCCCGCCGGGGAAGCGGAAGTCGCCGCCCGCCCGCCGCCACGCGCGCCAGGCCTCGGGATCCTCTCGCTCGACGTCGCGTATGTAGCGGCCCTCCCAGCGACCGCGGTCCGACTCCACCAGGCGCTCGTCGATCCGCGGCTCGAGCTCGAGCGAGGCGCCCACGATCTCGGCCGTCTCGCGCGCGCGGGCGAGCGGGCTCGTCCAGAGAGCCGCCGGCCCGTTGACGGCCACCTCCTTCGCCAGCTCGCGCGCCTGCTCGCGGCCGCGCGCGTTCAGGGGCACGTCGAGCCGTCCCATGATCCGGGCCGGAGGCACGTTGTAGTCCGTCTGCCCGTGGCGGGCGAGCCAGACGGTCACGGCCGCACAGTAGGTGACGCGCCCGCTGCGTGACCGCACTCACCCACGACGGGGGTCAGGTGCGAGGTATCGTGATTCGGGATGGCAGGTCGTGTCTGCCCGAGCTGCGGCACCGAGAATCCCCCGCAGGCCCGCTTCTGTATGTCGTGCGGGACCGCGCTCGCGTCCGTCTGCCCCTCCTGCGATACCGAGAACCCGCCCGGCGCCAAGTTCTGTATCGAGTGCGGAACCGCGCTGACCGCCTCGGTTCCGGACGCCGCCGCGACTCCACCGGGAGCGGCGCCCGCCCCGCCGGCGGCCGCAGACCTGCCCGAGGAACGCCGCCAGGTGACGGTGCTCTTCGCGGATCTGTCGGGCTACACCGCGGTTGCCGAGCGCATGGACCCGGAGTCCGTCAAGGCGCTCGTCGACCGCTGCCTGCGGCGGCTGTCCCAGGAGGTCGAGCGCTACGGCGGCACGGTCGACAAGTACATCGGCGACAACGTCATGGCGATCTTCGGCGCGCCCGTCGCGCACGAGGACGACGCCGAGCGGGCGATCCGCGCCGCGCTCGACATGCAGGGCGCGATGGCGGAGATGAACGACGAGCTCGGCGTCACGCACGGCGTCAGCTTCGCCTTGCGGGTCGGCGTGAACACCGGCGAGGTGGTCGCGGGCGCGGTCGGCGACGGCTACACGGTCATGGGCGATACGGTGAACGTGGCCGCGCGGCTCCAGGCCGCCGGGCGGCCCGGCGAGGTGACCGTCGGCGAGCGCACGTTCCGCGCCACGCGCCACGCGGTCGAGTACCGCCAGCTCGACGCGCTGAACCTGAAGGGCAAGGCCGAGCCGGTCGCGGCCTGGGAGGCGACCGGGCTGCTCGCGGCGCGGCCCGAGCGGCGAGCCGCGATCGAGTCGCCGCTGGTTGGCCGCGAGGAGGAGCTGTCGCTCATACAGTCGCTGTACGACCGCGTCGAGCGAGAGCGACGACCCCACCTCGTCACGGTCATCGGCGAGGCCGGCGTGGGCAAGTCTCGTCTGCTCCGGGAGCTCGAGGAGCAACTCGGCGCCCGCGAGGATGGGCCCGCGTTCAGACACGGGCGCTGCCTCGCTTACGGCTCGGGGATCGTCTACTGGGCGTTGGGCGAGGTGATCCGGGCCGAGTGCGGCATCGTCGACACCGACCCCTCCGACGTCGCCTGGGACAAGCTGGCGACGGGAGTCGGAGAGCTGGTCAACGGCGGCACGAGCCAGCAGACGAGCGCCTTGATCGCCCGGCTGCTCGGCATCGAGACACCTGTGGAGCTCCCAGCGGCCGAGGCTGAGGACCCGCAGCGCATGCGCGAGAGCTTCTTCTCGGCCGTCCGCTCCTGCGTGGAGGGCATGGCACGGCGCCGGCCGCTCGTGCTCGCGTTCGAGGACATCCACTGGGCGGACGAGGGAATGCTCGACCTGATCGAGTTCCTCGCCCGCTGGGTGCACGGCCCGCTGCTGATCCTGTGCCTCGCGCGCGACGAGCTGATGGAGCGGCGCGCCGGCTGGGGCAGCGGCCGCCGCCAGGCGACCCAGGTGGTGCTCGAGCCGCTGACCCTGGACCAGACGCAGGACCTCGTCGCCGCCCTGCTCCCCACGGCCGGCAACGGCGGTGGCGACATGGCGCAGGTCGTGGCGGACCGCGCCGGCGGCAACCCGTTCTTCGCGGAGGAGATGGTCCGCCGCCTCCGCGAGCAGGAGTCCGGCGACGCGGCCGAGCTACCCGAGACCGTGCACGGCCTCCTCGCCGCCCGGCTCGACTCGCTGGACGGGTTCGAGCGGCGTCTCGTGCAGCACGCGGCCGTCGTCGGCCGCACGTTCTGGACCGGCTGGCTCGCGTCAGCCGCGGTCGAGGACAGCGGTGACCTGGCCGGCGCGCTGGCCTCACTCCAGGAGAAGGACATCTTCGTGCCCGGCGAGATGGGCAGCCAGCTCGCCGGTGAGCGCGAGCTCGCCTTCAAGCACGTCCTGATCCGTGACGTCGCCTACGGCACCCTCCCCAAGGCTGTGCGCTGCTGGCGCCACTTCGAGGTGGGCCGCTTCATCGAGGAACGCGCGGGTGACCGCACCGACGAGTTCGTGCCGCTCCTCGCAGAGCACTACGGTCGCGCCGCGGACCTCGGGGAGGAGGCCGGCCTCGGATATGACGACCTCGGCACGATCCACGCCAAGGCGCTGCGCTTCCTGGAGGCCGCTGGCGACGCGGCGGCGGCGATCTACTCGAACGAGGAGGCCTTCTCGCAGTACAAGGCCGCGCGCGAACTGCGCTGCCCGCACGATCCGGAGCGGCTCGCTCGCATCGGCGAGAAGCTCGGCGACGTGGCACTGCGCATGGGCCGTGTGGACGCGGCGCTCGACGCCTGGGAGGAGTGCCTCGAGTACCAGCGCGCCCAGGAGAACCTCGAGCGGGTCGGCGACCTGAACCGGAAGATCGGCGCGGGCCTCTGGCACAAGGGCGAGACCAAGCAGGCGATCCAGCGCTACCAGAAGGGCATCAACCTGTTGAAGGACGGCCCGCCGTCGCTCGAGCTCGTGCATCTCTACGAGGAGGCTGCATCGCTCTACATGCACACGGGCGACAACATGCTCGCGATCTACGCCTCCGAGAAGGCGCTCAGGCTGGCCGAGCGGCTCGGCGAGACGCGGGCCGCGAGCCGCGCTCACGGCATCTTCGGGCGCGTGTTCGGCCGCATCGGCGACACCCAGAAGGCGCGCGAGAACCTCGAGCGTTCGGTGGAGCTCGCGCGCGAGTCGGACCGCAGCGAGACGATCCGCGCCCTTCTGACACTCGGCTACCACCTGGAGATCTCGGACGCCGACTACACGGGCGCCGGCGAGGCGTACGAGGAGGCCCTCGACCTGGCGCGCGAGGTCGGCGACCTGCCGGCGCAGGTGGAGCTGCACGCCGCGCTGGCCCTGCTCGCCGTCTGGCGCGCCGACTGGGAGGCGGCCTGGCGCGCGACCGAGGCAAGCGCCGAGGTGGCCGAGCGCGAGGGCCTCGTGGGCAAGCTGTCCTTCCCGTACATGCTGCGCGGGCTCCTGCTCTGGCGCCAGGGCGACTGGGACCGTGCCGAGGACACGTACCGCCGCGCACACGAGCTCGCCGAGCAGGCGGGCTGGTCCGAGGTCGACTTCTCGTCGCTCTACGGCCTCGCGATGACGCTGCGCGACCGTGGCGACCACGCGGGCTCCGTGACCGCCCTCGACCAGGCCCTCGACGTCTGCGAGCGCGCGGGTCTGATCGCGCAGTCGATCCAGGCGATGTCCGCCCGCGCCGTGACGCTCACGCACTCGGGCCGCTTCGAGCAGGCCGCGGAGTCGGCCGAGGAGGCGGGCCGCCTGGCCGAGCGCCTTCACTACCCGCTCGCGCAGGCCGCGGCCACCGAGGCGCGCGGGGCCTGCTCGCTCGACCCCGAGCAGGGCGCGCGCCTGCTCGAGGATGCTCGCTCTCGCTGGCTCCAGCTGGGCCGGCCGCTCGATGCCGCGCGCTGCGACCTCTGGCGCGGCCGCCTGCTGTGGGGCCACGACCCGGAGGCGGCCTCAGAGGCGCTCGAGGCCGCCCGCGAGGCGTTCGAAGAGTTGGGCGTGCCGCACCTGGCCCAGAGGGCGCGGGAGCTGGCGGCACACTGAGTCGGTAGTCGGTAGTCGGTAGTCGGTAGTCGGTAGTCGGTCCGATTACCGATTACCGATTACTGGGTCTGATCAGCGCCAACGACGACAACGACGGTGGCGTCACCCGCCAACGCGCGAATGCCTGCGTCGGCCTGCTCGATCTGCGAGATCTTCAGCCGGCGGGCGACGGCCCTCGCCTCCCGGGACGATCCGGGCGCGTAGAGCACGACCGACTCGGCCCGCTGCTGCTCGGTGGCGTTCGCGACGTTGCCGCGCTGGAATCCGCCGCTCTCGACCTTGTCGGCGATCTGAGCCGCCAGTCCCGGAACCGTGGTGCCGTTCAGCACCGAGACCGTCACGGTCGACGGGTTCACCCGACCGGACCCGCGCGAGTCGCCGGCGTCGCCCGAGCCGTCCGGCTCCCCGTTGCCCGTGGCGGCGCCGGTGCCCTGGGCGGGCGGTTCCTCCTCGAGCAGCTGCGTTACACCGTAGGCGGCGCCGCCCCCCACAACCAGAATCCCGGCCACGATCAGGGCGATGTAGCGCGGCGCCGGCCAGTGGATGCGCTGGTACCACGGCGGGCGCGGCCTTGCGGGCGGCGGCAGGATGGACGTCTTGCTCGGGGTCGCGCCGGCTGCCGCCGGCCGCGATGCCGAATTGGCCGCCGGACGGGCAGGGATCACGGGCGCGGGAGGCGCCTTGGTCGCCGTCTGGCCCGGCGCTGGCTGGCTCGCCGGAGCCGGAGCCGGAGCCGGAGCCGCGGCGGGTCCGGCCGGGGCTCCTGCCGGCGCTCCGGCGCCCGCGGGCGCCTTTCCCGGCACTGGCTGAACGGCCGGCTTGGCTCCCGGCTGAGCAGCTGCCGCGGCCTGCTGGGCGGCCGCCGCCGGCTGCTGCGCCGCCGCCTGGATCCGTGCCTCCTGCTCGGCCGCGCGCTCGGGCGCGCGTCCGGCCCACTCGCGGAGCCGCTTGACGTCGCGCGCCTGCGAGAAATAGAGGGCCGAGAGAATCGCCAGGCCCACTAC
>JBKPHS010000090.1:0-31074 GCA_046729975.1 Actinomycetota bacterium | reverse complement strand
GCGCCGAGGAGCCGTGGGCCGAGCCGCTGGAGGCGGCACGCGCGGTGGCGGCCGCCCTGCGCGAGCGGCGGCGCGAGCGCGGCGCGCTCGAGGTGGAGTCGATCGAGCCGGCCTACGAGTTCGATCGCGAGGGTCATGTCGTCGGCGTGCGCCACGTGGAGCAGACCGAGTCGCACGAGCTGATCGAGCACCTGATGATCCTCGCCAACGAGCAGGTGGCGGGCCTGACCGCCGACCGGCGCGTGCCCTCGCTCTACCGCGTGCACGAACGGCCCTCGCCTCCGGGCATCAAGCACCTCGTGGCCCAGCTCGCCTCGCTTGGCGTCCCGACGCCGCCGCTACCGAAGGAGATGTCGCCGCAGGAGACGGGCGAGCTCGCTGGCGAGATCAGCCGCATGGTCGCCGAGCACGTGCGCCGCACCGGGCGCGGCCGCGACGCTTTCACTTCGCTCGTGCTGCGCTCGCAGAAGCAGGCCTACTACACGCCGCGCAACCTAGGCCACGCGGGCCTGGCGAGCGCCCGTTACACGCACTTCACCTCGCCGATCAGGCGCTACCCGGACCTCGTGGTGCATCGGGCCGTGCTCGCCGCGCTCGGCGCCGACGACGCGGGCCCGCGCGCCGAGCTCCTCGAGGAGGCCGGCGTCGAGAGCTCGAGCGCCGAGCGGCACGCACTGCAGATCGAGCGCGCGGCGGCGGACATCTGCAACTGCTTCCTGCTCGAGCGCTTCCTCTCCGAGCACGGCCGGGACACGGCGTTCGAGGGCGAGATCGTCGGGCTGATCGGCAGGGGCGCGTTCGTGCGCTTCGGCGACGAGGGCTTCGAGGGGTTCCTGCCGGGGCGCTCGATCGCGGGCGAGTGGTGGGTGATGAACGAGGAGGAGACCATCCTCTCCGCCGAGCGCTCGGGGCGGACGCTGCGGCTCGGCGATCCGATCGAGGTGGCCGTCGAGCGGGTGGACGCGCCGCGCGGCCGTGTCGATCTGCTACCGAGTGGGCGTTAGAGATGGCGAAGAAGGGCAAGAAGCGCAAGGCGGCCCCGGGCGACGTCGCAACGAACCGTCAGGCGTCCTACCGCTACAACCTGCTCGACAGGTGGGAGGCTGGCATCCAGCTCCAGGGCTCGGAGGTGAAGTCGCTCCGCGACGGGAAGGTCCAGCTGAAGGACGCCTACGCCGGCCTGCGCGACGGCGAGGTCTGGCTCTACAACATGCACATCGCGCCCTACCCCGCCGCGTCGCGCGAGAACCACGAGCCGGAGCGCCCGCGCAAGCTGCTGATGCACCGGCGCGAGATCGAGCGCCTGATCGGCAAGACCCACGAGAAGGGCCTGACGCTCATCCCCACACGGCTCTACTTCTCCGGCCGCAACGCCAAGGTCGAGATCGCGCTGGCGCGCGGCAAGGACCTGCGCGACAAGCGCCGCGACCTGAAGGCGAAGGAGCAGCGACGCGAGATCGAGCGGGCGCTGCGGGAGCGCTAGCGGCCGATCCCGCCGGTTTCGGCCACTGTCCTGCCTAGGGCACCTATAGGGAGCACAAGGCAGGACGGCGCCTGTTGTTTGAGAGGCGACCCCTAGCGATCAGCGATGGGCGGGAGCTTCTAGGCGTCCGCGAACGTGCGCTCGATGTGCGTCACGTCCATGCCGATGCCGAGCAGCGCGGCGAGGCCGATGTAGGTGACCGCGATCGCGACCCGCCAGCCGCGCGACACCTGGCTGTAGCGCTTCGCCTCCGACGTCTTGCGTTGCTGGAAGCGGCGCCAGGTCTCGAAGCCGCCGAGCAGCAACACGAGCAGCAGGATCGGGTTCGGCGCGAAGACGGTGAGCGCGATCAGCCCCGCGAAGCCGATCAGCCACATCCAGGGGCTGAGCGCAGCCATGGCGCGGCCGCCGTCGAGCGGCAGCACCGGGAGCAGGTTGAAGAGGTTGATCAGGAAGCCCGTGAAGGTGAGCGCCAGGAACAGCTCGTTGCCGGTGGCGCCGTAGATCGCCCACGGCACGAGGCAGGCGAGCGAGCCGAGGACAGGGCCGGCCAGCCCGACACGCGCCTCCGCGGCCGCGTCCTTGGGCAGCTCCTTCATCGCGACGAACGCACCGAGGAACGGGATGAACATCGGCGCGCTGGCCTTGATCCCCTCGCGCCGCAGCTGGAGCACGTGGCCCATCTCGTGCACGAAGAGGAGCAGTACGAAGCCGAGCGCGAACTTCCAGCCCCAAATGAGCGCATAGGCGCCGACCGAGACGAGCATGGAGCCCGAGGTGGTGAGGATCTTCAGCTTCGGCAGCAGAAGGAGCAGCGCCTTGAGCTTGGCGCCGAACTTGAGCGCCAGCACGCCGAGCGCGGCGAGGACACCGCCCGCGCGCTTCCAGAGGGGCTTGCGCTCGGGCTCGAGCGGCGGGTACGGCTCGACGGCCGGCTCGTACGGCGTGGATGCGTATTGCTGGGAGTACTCCATCTCAGTCCATTCTGGCAGGCGCTCTAAAGAGCTCCTCAAGCTGGTCGTCGGCACGCCGCCGGGCTACCCTTAACGACGAACACACGGGGACGACAGGCTTCGACGTGGACGTTTTCGTGTGGGCAGTTGCGAGTCGAGGTCCCCGGTAGGCCTCGTTAAACAACCGGGGCAAACCAATAAGTGCGGACACGAATCATCGGTTCGCCCTTGCTGCCTAGCCAAAGCTAGGCGAGTGAGGTGTCGGCCCGCCCTCGGCCCGTGGGGCGGGGGTCCGGCATCAGAAACGGGCTCACCGGCCGCGAGCGCCTCCGGCGCGGCCGGGACACACAAGGAGGCTGGCCCCCCGGAACCCCGCCGGCACGGCGACCGGGAGGCGAGACCTAGAGCGCCGGCTACGCTCGTAGAAGCTGTCCATCACGCGGCCGCGGACGTGGGTTCGATTCCCACCGTCTCCACTGGTACCGCCCGGACCGACGATCCGGGGCATCCCCGCAAATCCCACTCATTTTGAGCGGGATTTGTTGCGACAAGGGCGACGTCGTTTGCAGGCGTTTCCGCGGAATCGCCGGCGATCCAGTCGCAGGCGAGTCGCGGATCGGCGCAGAAGCGAGTCGCAGGCAGTGCGCGCTCGGGGACCGCTCGGCTCAGTGGTTGCGAAACGGCGTGCCTGTGCGCCGCGCTTCGGCAGCGCCCTCGAGGATCGGTCGCCCGGCGTCCTTGTCGACGCCTGCCGCATTCAAGCGGTCAGCGCCAGCGCTGGTGGGCGGACCGAATGGTTTGCGCAACGTTCGGTTCTCTCCACTTCGGTTCCAGGCCGGGTATTCGCGATCGAGGTCAGCGGTCTCTGGCGCGGCACCTCGGATAGCTAAGGAACACACCGGCGACGAGTCCTGCCGCGAGGCGACGCCGAGTCCGCGGGCGAGTAGGGTGCCGACATCGCGCTCGCGAGCAGTCGCGCCGAATGCCTCGAGCCGAACGGTCGCCGAGCGCGCGCCGCTGGAGGGAATCCGGAGAGGACCGACCATGAGCAACGAGACCGAGAGCAACGCGCGCCGGCCGCAAGCGGCGGCGATCGACCAGGCGACTGACCACCGCGTCGAGTCGGCCGAGCACAACAGGATCGTCGCGCGTCGATGGATCGACGCGTTCAACGCCCGCGACGACGACGGTGAGGCCGACGCCCGGACCGCCGACTACGTCGCGCACGCGCCGGACAGCATCCAGCCCGCCGCGCTCGACAGCGGCGCCTGGGTCGAGTTCCTCGGCGTCTTCCTCGCGGGCTTCCCCGACCTGCACCTCGAGGTGCAGGACTCCGCGGCAGACGAGGAGATGGTCGCCCAGCGCATCCTGTTCACCGGCACGCACACCGGCACCTTCCGGGGACTGCCGCCGACCAACCGACGGGTCCGCTTCTCCGGTCTGGAGATCAACCGGATGGTCGACGGGAAGGTCGCCGAGCACTGGTTCCAGCTGGACGCGGTCACGCTCTTCGAGCAGCTGGGCCTGCGCGTCGTCCCGGGTCCGCGACTGCTGCCGCGGCTCCTGGCCTCGCCGGTCACCAGGCTGTTGCGGAACAGGCGAGGCAAGGTCCCGTCATAGGGAGGACGTTTCGCGTCGCAGGCCACTCGACGCGACCGGCGCGGGGGGCGACGACGAACGCCGTGGTCCAGTCGCAATCCAGTCGCGCGCTTAGGCGGGATCGCCGTCCGCCAGCGGCATGTCGCGGCGATTCTCACCGGCCGTCTCCACTGCAACGCTTGGTTGTGTCTCGCCTACTTCGGACCGCGCGTCAATTGCCCTCGCCGGGGCGCACGACGCCCGCTTCATGGGCGAACACAACGGCCTGAACGCGGTCGCGCAGTCCCAGCTTCATGAGGATTCGTGCTACGTGGGTCTTGACGGTCGGCAGGCTCACGACGAGCTCCTGAGCGATCTCTGCGTTTGAGAGCCCGCGTGCGATCAGTCTCAGTACCTCGAGCTCCCGCTCTGTCAGCTCGTCCAGCGCCTCCGGCGTCTCGGGGCGGGGAGCGGCGAATCGCTCGACGAGCCGGCGGGTGATCTGCGGGGCGAGCAGCGCGTCGCCGCCTCCCACGGTGCGGATGGCCTCGGCGAGCCGGGCCGGCGGCGTGTCCTTGAGCAGGAAGCCGCTGGCCCCGGCCCGCAGTCGCTGCTGGCGGGCTTCTTCCTCTCCTTCACGCTGCTGTCCGCAGGGTGGGCGCTGTTCGCGCTCGCCAGTCGCCGCGCCGGCGTCCTCCCTCGGACGGCGTGCACGGTCTTGCTGGTCGGCGCCGTGCTTGCGTTCTTGCCGGCGCCAACCGCCCTGCGGCTGCTGCTGCTCACCATCGGCGCGGCCCTGCTCGCTCGGGCTGCACTGGCGCCAGCGGCCACTCCAAACCAAGCGACGAGGGCCGCCCAATCCGCATCCGCTCGCGCCTGAGGCGCTGGGCGTCCCTGTCGGAAACCCGCTCAACCGAGCGGGTTTCCGCGTTCTTGGGACCTCTAGGCGGCCTCGGCGTAGGCCGGCTCCGCCTCCGTCGGCTCAGGCTCCTCTTCGCCTGCCGCACCGGTCGCCGGGCGCAACACGCCCAAGGCGACCGCGATCGCGACCGCCACGAGCACGGCCCCGATGACGTAGGCGAGGTGGTAGCCGGAGTTGAGCGCGGAGTTCAGCGACTCGCCGTCGGCGCGCAGGCCGTCGGTGCGCTCGGTCGCCAGCGTCGCGAGCACGGCGAGGCCGATCGCGCCGCCCACCTGCACCGTCGTGTTGATGAGGCCCGACGCCAGCCCCGCGTCGCTCTGCGTGGCGCCCGACATCGCAAGCGTCATCAGCGCGGGGAAGCAGAGTCCGCCGGCGAAGCCGAGCAGCAGCATCACCCCGAGGAGGTCGGTGACGTAGCTCCCGTCAACCGGCGCCTGCGTGAACAGCAGCAGCCCGGCGCCCGAGGCGGCCAGGCCCGCGATGAGCGTCGCCCGCGGGCCGATGCCCATGATGAGGCGCTCGGTGAAGCCGATCGACAGCGTCCCCATGACGATGCACGACGGGAGGAACGCAAGGCCGACCTCGAAGGGGCTATAGCCCAGGATGCCCTGCAGGTAGAGGGCTCCCAGGAAGAAGAATCCAAAGAAGCCGACCACGAGTAGGACCATGACCAGGTTCGCTCCAGCGACGTTGCGCGAGCGGAAGAGGCGCAGAGGCATCAGCGGGTTGGCGATGCGCGACTGGCGCGCGAGGAACGCGGCCACCAGCGCGATGGATATGCCGCCGAGCCCGAGCGTCTGGGTCGATCCCCAGCCCTGCTCGCCGGCCTCGAGGATCGTGTACACGCCGAGCATCAGGCCGCTTGTGATGAGCACGGCGCCGGGGACGTCGGCGCCCTGCTCGAGGCCGATCCCCTCACGGTCGTCGACGAGCCTCCGCGCGAGGAGCGCGATCGCGACGCCGATCGGCACGTTGACGAAGAAGATCCAATGCCAGTTGATGGCCTCGGTGAGCACGCCGCCGGCGAGCAGGCCGATGGACGCGCCCGCCGAGGCCACGAAGCTGAAGATGCCGATGGCCTTCGCCTGCTCCCGCGGCTCGGGGAACATCGTGACGATCATGCCCAGGATCACGGCTGAGCCGATCGCGCCGCCGGCGCCCTGGACGAAGCGCGCTCCGATCAGCACGCCCTGGCTTTGGGCCAAGGCGCACAGCAGCGACGCGCCGGTGAAGACGGCCAGACCGATCAGGAATATCCGCCGCTGGCCGATCAGGTCGCCAAGCCGCCCGCCGAGCAGCAGCAGACCGCCGAACGCGATCAGGTACGCGTTGACCACCCAGGCCAGGTTGCTCTGAGAGAAGCCGAGGTCGTCCTTGATCGTAGGCAGCGCGACGTTCACGATCGTGGCATCGAGCACGATCATCAGCAGGCCGCCGCAGAGCACGTACAGCGCCAGCCAGCGGCTGCGGTCGCTTCTCGTATCGGTAGTCACGTTCTCGTGTTCCTCCACGTCGGGTTCTCATGTAAGACGGCGAGGCGGCTGAAAACTCATCGCGCGCCTGGGCGGCGCGCAACAGCTACGAGCGGACCTGAGGCTTCAGCCACTCGGCCTTGTGGATTCGCTTGGCCGCCTGGTACTCGGCCAGCGCCTGCGGGGAGTCGACGTCACCCAGCGTCGGGTGCCACGGCACGAGGTCGCGGGCCGCCTCGACGCCGAATCGCTTAGCGAGGACGGAGCCGAGCGCCTTGACCTTAGCGTCGCCGAATCCGGGAAGGCCGGCCAGGTTGGCGCGCAGCGCGTCCGAGTCCGCGGCGTCGGTCCAAACCCGCGCGGCGTCGCCGTCGTAGCGGTCACGGACGTACACGGCAAGGTCGTGCACGCGCCGGGCCATCGAGCCCGGGTAGCGGTGGATCGCCGGCTTGGCGCGGAACACGGGCTCGAGGTCGGCCGACGCGAGCGTGGCGGCATCGAGCGCGCCGAGCCGCTCCTTCAGGAGCAACGGCCCGGTGAACGCCTGCTGCACGGTGATCTGCTGGTCGAGCGCGAAGCCGACCAGCAGCGCCATCGGATCCGACGCAATCAGCGCATTGGCCTCATCGGAGTCGGTGAAGTACAGGCGGTCGGTCACAGGCCGATCGTATCCCGCCGCCGGCGCCGCGAAGCTGCGACCAGCACGGCGGGCTCACGCCCGCGATTGTGGAGCGCGCGAAGCGGCAGGCCGACCAGCCACAGGACGTCTCCGCTCTGGAAGCCCTGCCGGCCGCCGCCGAGGCACTCGAGCTCGATCTCGCCGCGCTCGACGACGACGAGCGCATCTCGCCAGTCCGCTTCGCGGTAGGCCCGCGCGTGG
The DNA here is from genome assembly GCA_046729975.1 of Actinomycetota bacterium. Lineage (GTDB taxonomy): Bacteria > Actinomycetota > Thermoleophilia > Solirubrobacterales > Thermoleophilaceae > JBKPHS01. The sequence goes on along the minus strand of JBKPHS010000090.1, from coordinate 23,786 downwards.
CCCGGTGCGACGGTGACCGCCCGAAGCACGAACGGCGGCTTGCGATTCATCAGATCTTGGGCGGCAGGTCGAACCCCGCGAACACGCTGCCAGGGAAGGTGACGATCTCCGCGACTACCCCGTCCTCGATCCGGAGCACGTCCAGGGCGAGGGGCCTGTGGTCTGAATCCCCGGGACGCCGCAGGTAGCACGCCACCGCCGGCTGCATGTTGGCCCGGGTGAGCAGGCAGCGGAAGTCGCGGTACTCCTCGGTGCCGAAGCCGCCCTCCTTCCAGGCGGCGACGATCGCCTCGCGTCCCACCCACACGCCGGGCTCCGGCGGCATCGAGAAGCGCGCGTCCTCACGCATGATCTCGACGAGCACGTCGGCGTCGGCGCGCTCCGTGGCGTCCACGTAGCGCTGGAGCAGCTCGCGCTCCTCCCGGCTCGGATCCGACCCGGGCGTCCACTCGAGCCGGCGCTCGGGCAGATGTGTCTTCAGCGTCGCGCGTGCTCGCTGGAGCGCGCTGGTCACCGAAGCAACGCTCGTCTCGAGAAGCGACGCAGCGTCCTTGGCGGACCAGCCGAGGACGTCGCGCAGAATCAGCACCGCCCGCTGTCTGGGCGGTAGGTGCTGGATAGCCACCAGGAACGCGAGCTCGATGGTCTCCTTCGACACGACAGCGGCGTCGGGCTCGGCGTCGCTCGCCTGGATTCCCTCGAGCAGCCGATCGGGGTACGGCTCCAGCCATAGGACTTCGGAGGCGTCTCGGCTCGCGGCAGGGCGGCGAGGCCGGCGCTTGAGGGCGTCGAGGCAGGCGTTCGTGGCGATCCGGTACAGCCACGCTCGGAACGAGGAGTCACCCTTGAAGCTCCTGCGCTTGCGCCATGCGCGCAGGAACGTCTCCTGCACCAGGTCCTCCGAGTCCTCGAGCGAGCCGAGCATCCGGTAACAGTGCACCTGCAGCTCCCGCCGGTGGCGCTCGACGAGCGCGGCGAACGCGGCTTCGTCGCCCTGCATGGCCTCGACTGCGCTCATGGAACCGTCCTCCATCTCTGTGTAGCGTGACGTGCCCGTTATGACGAGTCCCCGGCCCGAAACTCATCGCCCGCCCGCCGGAGCGACCGTGCTCGAGATCGAAACCCCGCACGGCCCGGCGAGGGCGCACCTGCACGCGGCCGCCGAGCCGACCGCTGCGCTGATACTCGGTCATGGAGTCGCTGGCGGGGTCACCACCCCCGACCTCGTGGCGGTCACCGAAGTCGCCGGATCGGCAGGGTTCAGCGTCGCGCTCGTCGAGCAGCCCTACCGGGTGGCGGGACGACGCTCTCCCGCGCCCGCCCACCAGCTAGACACGGCCTGGGCGGCCGTCGTCGAGCAGCTGCGCGGCGGCGAGCTGCGCGGCCTGCCTCTAATCGTCGGCGGCCGCTCCGCCGGCGCCCGTGTGGCGTGCCGCACCGCGGCGGAGATCGGCGCGGTCGCGGTGCTCTGCCTGGCCTTTCCGTTGCACCCGCCCGGCCGCCCCGAGAAGACCCGTCAGTCCGAGCTCGATGCCGTGCAGGTGCCGACACTCGTCGTCCAGGGCGCACAGGATCCGTTTGGCATGCCGGCAGGCAGCGCGACGTGCGAGGTCGTCGCGGTGCCGGGCAACCACAGCCTCAAGAGCGACGTCGACGCGGTGGCCGCAGCCGTACGGGACTGGCTTCAGCGTTTCTAGATGGTTGATTCCTCATTCCCGCACCCGCGGATGACGCGCCAGACCTTCGCTGGATCGCCGCCCGCTCCTCGCCGATAGCTTCGGCTATCGGCTTCGTCCCGTTCGGCGCCCAGCTTGGTCTGGACGCGCCCCCGCGAGCACGCTAATTCGGAATCAACCATCTAGAGGATCAGCTTGCGTTCCATGAAGCGGATCGCCAGCCGCCACGACACGAGCGCGAACCCGATCAGGAACGCGAGGTGCCCGACGTCCGCCCAGCCCTCGAAGCCGAAGACCGCGTGCCGGACGAGCTCGACGCAATGGAACAGCGGATTGAGGTTCCCGAGCGTCTGCGCCCACTCGGGCAGGTCGTCGAGCGGGAAGAACGTTCCGGCCACGAGGAACATCGGCGTGAGCAGCCCGCTCTGCCAGTACGAGAAGCTCTCGATCGCCTTCGACTTGGCCGCTATGAAGATGCCGAAGCAGGCCCATCCCAACCCGGCCAGCGCGGCGATGCCGGGGACGAGAAGCATGCCCCAGCTCGGATCGAGGCCGAACGCGACGGCCACGAGCATCGGGACGCACCCGTAGATCCCGGTCCGTACCGCGATCCACAAGGCCTCGCCCGTGACAAGCTCCTCCGTGTCGACCGGCGCCGCGAGGATCGCGTCGTAGGTGTGCTGGAACTCGTACTTGACGAACGTCGAATACATGGCGGGGAACGCACCCGAGAACAGCACGGTCGTGGCCACGATCCCGGTTCCGACGAAGTCGATGTAATCGAGACCCGCGACGGTGCTGACCAGCGACCCGAAGCCGAACCCGAACGCAAGCAGGTAGATCGTCGGGTCCACGGTGGACGAGAAAGTCGACGAGCGCCAGAAGGAGGAGAAGTTGACGATCTCGCGGACCATCACCCCCTGCAGCGCGGCGCGCTCGAGGCGGCCCAGGCGGCGCTGCGCGCCGGCGACGGCCATCAGCTGATCTCCTCGCCGGTGAGCAGCACGAAGACGTCCTCGAGGTTCGTGACGCGGCGCTCGCCGTCGAGGTCGACCTCCCCGTTTGCGTGGAGGATCGACACCGATGTGCCGGTCCGGCGCGTGCGCCAGCCGCGCTCGCGGGCGAGGCCCTCGACCTCGGCCAGGCGCACGGGCGATCCGTAGACCTCGATCGCCTCGGGCCCGGCGTGCTCGGTGATCAGCGCCCGTGGGGAGCCGACGGCGACAGCCTTGCCGTGGGACATGATCGTCACCTCGTCGCAGAGGCGCTGGGCCTCCTCGATGTAATGGGTGCTCATCAGGATCGAGACACCCTCCGAGCGCAGCCGGTCGATCAACGCCCAGAGCCCCTGGCGCACCTGAGGATCGAGGCCGACGGTCGGCTCGTCGAGCAGCACCAGTCGCGGTTGGTGGAGCAGGGCCCGAGCGATCAGCAGACGACGCCGCATGCCGCCGCTGAGCTGGTCGACCTTGGACGTGCGGCGATCGCGGAGGCTTGCCATGTCCAGCGCGCGCTCGATCGCGGCAGCACGCTCGCCGGCCGGAACTCGGTACAGGTGGGCGAAGACGAGCAGGTTCTGCTCGACGGTGAGCGAGACGTCGAGGTTGTCGAGCTGGGGAACGACTCCCATCTCGGCACGTGCCTGCTTGGAGTCCTCGGGCAGCCTGTAGCCGAGCACCTCGAGCTGACCCTCGTCGGCGATGACCTGCGCGGTGAGCGCCTTCATCGTCGTCGACTTGCCGGCGCCGTTCGGGCCGAGGAGCCCGATGCATTTTCCGAGCGGAACGTCGAGGTCGAGTCCGTCGACGGCGGTGATCGGCCCGAACCGCTTGACGAGGCCGCGCAGCGTGATCGCAGAGGCCGTCTCCATGGCGGCCTCTTGTTTTACCGGCTGCGTGTCTTCGGCTGCCACAAAGCGATCTCGGCGCCGGCGGGCGACGCGACGACGCTTCGCCAACCCGCCGGGCCTTCCCTCGGCCCGAGCGGGACCGAGGCCCCGAGCATCTGGGCACGCTCAGTGGCCTGCGCGACATCGTCCACCTCGACGTACGGCAGCCAGAGCGGGCGCCGCGTGTCGCACTGCACCACGCCACCCTCGACGCCGTCGCCCATGTCGAGCGCGAGATAGGAGCCGCAGCTCACATCGATCGTCTCCGCGTGCCAGCCGAAGAGCCGCGTGTAGAACGCGCAGGCCCGCGGCAGATTGCCGGTGTGGAGCTCCAGATGGACGATGGGATGGGTGCGGTCTGGCAACATGCCCCCTCTCGCGTAAGACGGGCGCCGGCCGGCAAACTCATCGGCCAGCCGGTGAGCTCCCGTCGCGGGTAACCTCGGCAAGATGGCTGCCGGCCCCAAAGGCTCGACCGCCGAGACGCAAGAGCTGCTGGACGCAGCTCGCGGCGGCGATCAGGACGCGTTCGCCCGCCTCGTCGAGTCCCACCGGGCAGAGCTCCACGCACACTGCTACCGGATGCTCGGCTCGGTCCACGACGCCGAGGACGCGCTCCAGGACGCGATGCTGCGCGCCTGGCGCGGGCTGGGGACGGTCAGGGACTCCGGCGCACTGCGTGCGTGGCTGTACAAGATCGCGACCAACGCGAGCCTCGACGCCATCGCGCGGCGGCCGAAACGGGTCCTTCCGATCGATTACGGGCCGGCCACGGATCCCCACGACGGGTTCGGCGTGCCGCCTGCCGAGTCCACATGGATCGAGCCCTATCCGGACGAGAAGCTGGGCCTCGCGGAGGGACTCGCCGGTCCCGAGGCTCGGTACGAGCTGCGCGAGAGCGTGGAGCTGGCGTTCGTCGCGGCGCTCCAGCACCTCCCGCCGAACCAGCGGGCGGCGCTGATCCTCCGCGAGGTGCTCGGGTTCTCGGCCCAGGAAGCGGCGGACTCGCTCGACACGACGGTCGCCTCGGTGAACAGCGCGCTCCAACGCGCCCGGCAGACGGTCGACAGCCGCCTGCCGGAGGAGAGTCAGCAGGCCACGCTTCGCTCACTCGGGGACGAGCGCCTGCGCGAGATCGTGGAGGGCTATATGGACGCGATGGCGCGGGGCGACGTCGACGCCGTCGTCGGCCTGCTGGCCGACGATGCCGCATGGTCGATGCCGCCGCTTGCATCCTGGTTCCAGGGTCGCGATGCGCTCACAGGCTTCCTGCGCCGTGGGCCTCTCTCGGGTGACTGGCGCTGGCGTCACCTTCCGGCTCACGTGAACGGGCAGGCGGCTGTCGGGAGCTACTGCTGGTATCCGGGGGAGCAGAGCTACCTTCCCTTCGCGCTCGACGTGCTGACCCTCGACGGCACGGGCATCAAGGAGATCACCTCCTTCATCGCCCGCCCCAGCCTGGGAGGCGATCCGGATTTCTACGAGCGATGGCCCGAGCAGGCCGTCGACCTCTCGAAGCTGGCCGCCGACTTCGAGCGCTTCGGCCTGCCCGAGCGGTTGGACTGAACGATGGTTGCGCAACGTCCCCCCGAAGGAGAGGAGCCAAGCATGCTCGCGGACAGCAAGGCATTCAGCGGGTTCGCGGTGGACGACCTGGACAAGGCCCGGCAGTTCTACGGCGAGACGCTCGGGCTGAAGACATCCATGCTCGACGAGGAGAACGGGGTGCTGTCACTGCACCTGGCCGGTGACCGGGACACGCTCATCTACCAGAAGCCGGACTTCACGCCGGCGACCTACACCATCCTGAACTTCCCGGTGGAGGACGTCGACAAGGCCGTCGACGAGCTGAGCGCGCGTGGTGTGCGCTTCGAGAAGTACGACGGCTTCGACCAGGACGAGAAGGGCATCGCCCGAGGGCCCGGACCGGTCATCGCCTGGTTCAAGGACCCCGCGGGCAACATCCTGTCCGTGCTCGAGACGCAGTAGCGCGCCGCCCGCCCCGCCGGGGGCGAATCTTCATTCGTTGAAGGATTTGGTCCCCTATGGGGGACCCAAACCTGCAGCCACGGCGCTCCGAGCTCTGGCAACTCGTGGACCGGCAGCACGGTGTGATCAGTAGGAGCCAGCTGTTGGAGCTCGGGTTGAGTCCCAAGGCGATCAAGCACCGCGTTGTGGCGGGCCGGCTGCACCCCGTTGGCGCGGGGTGTACGCGGCCGGGCGACCGCAGCTCACGCGCTACGGCCGGTGGATGGCCGCGGTGCTGACGTGCGGGCCGGACGCGGTACTCAGCCATGAGAGCGCCGCTGCCCTCTGGGCGATTCGCGCAGCCAGGAGGAACGAGATCGACGTATCGGTGCCCGTTCGAATCGATCGCCTGGCGGCCGGGCATTGTCATTCGGCGAAGGGCGCCGACTGCGGTCGAGGTCACCCGGCACCGCGGCATTCCCGTGACCACCCCGATCTGCACCCTGATCGACATCGCGACCTGCCTGAGCCGAGATCAGCTCGAGGGCGCGGTCAACGAGGCGGACAAGCGCGACCTAACCGACCCAGAGGGGCTACGCGTGGCTCTCGACGAGGTGGTCCGGCGACCGGGGGTCAGGCCGCTGCGGCAGCTGCTCGACCGCCGCACTTTCACCCTCACCGACTCAGAGCTCGAGCGCCGCTTCCTGCCGCTCGTGCGCGAGGTGGGCCTGCCGGCACCTCAGACGAGGTGCCGCGTGAACGGGTTCAGAGTCGACTTCTACTGGGCGGACCTCGGACTCGTCGTCGAAACAGATGGGCTGCGCTATCACCGGACGGCCGCGCAGCAGGCTCGGGATCGGATCCGCGATCAGACGCATGCGGCCGCGGGTCTGACGCCCTTGCGGTTCACGCATGCTCAGGTGGCATTCGAGTCGCGCTACGTAAAAGCGATGCTGTCCGCGGTCGCGGGGCGCTTAGAGTCTGCCCGTGATGGTTGAGGAGGGGGTCGTCGTCATCGGAGCGGGAGCCGCCGGGCTCGGCGTGGCGGGCGCGCTCGAGAGACGCGGCATTCAGCCGCTGGTCCTCGAGCGAGAGCAGGAAGTCGGGATGCCGTGGGCGCGCCGTTACGACAGCCTGCGGCTGAACACGCCGCGCGGGCTGTCTTACCTTCCGCACTACCGGATGCCGCGCCGCTACGGCCGCTGGCCGACGAAGGATGACCTGGCCGAGTACCTGCGCACCTACCGGCAGCGGCTCGGGCTGCACGTGCAGTTCGGAATCGAGGCGCATCGGGTGGATCGCGATGCCGGCCGCTGGCTTGTCCGGACCTCGGAAGGGGACCTGAGCGCTCGCTGCGTCGTCGTGACCACCGGGCACGACGCCCACCCGGTCATTCCGGCCTGGCCGGGGCGCCAGAGCTTCCGCGGTGAGCTGGTCCACTCCTCGGATTACCGCGAGCCGAGTCCATTTCGCGATCGCGACGTGCTGGTCGTGTCGGCGTCGAACTCGGGCTCGGAGATCGCGTTCGAGCTGGCCCGGGCAGGCGCCGCGCGCGTTCGCGTCGCGATGCGGACGCCTCCCCCGATCGTCCCTCGCGAATACCTCGGCTTTCCGATCATGTATTCCGCGCTGCCCCTGAACCCGTGGCCGGACCGGGTCGGAGATATGGCCGCGAACAACTTGCAGCGGATGATCTACGGCGACCTCTCGGCCTACGGGATGCCGCGGACGCCGTACGGCGTCCAGACGAACGCGCGCAGACGGCACCGCTCGACGCTCATCGATGAGGGCTTCGTCGGCGCCCTGAAGCAAGGTGAGCTCGAGCTCGTGGGCGCGGTCCACGCCTTCGACGGCTCCGACGTCGTCCTGGTGGACGGCTCGCGGATCGGCCCCGAGGTCGTGATCGCGGCGACCGGCTTCCGGAGCAACCTGCCCGAGCTCGTGGGCCACCTCGGCGTGCTCGACGAGGAGGGGTGGCCGGCGGTCGACCAGGGCGCGGACCACGCCGCCGCGCCGGAGCTCTTCTTCAGCGGGTACTGGGCGTCGATGATCGGCCAGCTGCTGCACATGCGCAGGGACGCGCGCCGGATAGCGCGGGCTATCGCGCGCCGAGCGACCTGAGCGCCTCTTCCACCGGCACGTCGCCAGAGACGACCTCGAAGAGCTTGCGGACCGTGGCGGGTTCGTGGAGCGAGCCGGCGAGGACCGCGGCGACGTCGTCGCGGCTGATCCGCCCGCGGCCCACGTGCTCGCCAATCCTGACGCGGCCCGTACCGGGATCGTTGGTCAGGCCTCCGGGCCGGACGATCGTGTAGTCGAGGCCGCTCGTCTGGAGCTCCTCATCCGCCTGTCCCTTCGTACGGAAGTAGACGCTCGCGGCGTCGTCTCCCTCGGCCGCGGGGTCGGCGCCCATGCTGCTCACCATCACGTAGCGGCGGATCTCGTCGGCGTGCGCCGCCGCGATTAGCTTCACCGCCCCGCCATAGTCCACCGTCCACTTGCGCTCCGGCCCACTCCCCGGACCGGCACCGGCGGCGAACACCACGGCGTCGGCCGAGCCAAGCGCCATCGCGACCTGGGCCTCGTTCGCCGACTCGAGATCGCACTCGACCGGCTCGGCGCCCGCTCCGCGGACGTCGTCCGCCTGGTCCCCGCTGCGGATCAGCGACCGCACCTCGTCGCCCCGCTCGCGCAGTAGGCGAGCCAGGCGAAGCGCGACCTTCCCGTGCCCTCCTGCGATCGCTACCAGCATCGCCGTTGAAGATAGGTCCGTCCGCATGGGCGGACAAGTGCTCCGCTAGTAGTCTTTGACTGAGTCAAGGAACGCCAGGCCGGTCCCGGGAGGTCGAACGGCGGCACCGCCGACAAGCGAACGGCGAGTTCAGGCGGTCCGAGCATTCAACCGCTTCTACACGAACGTGCTCGGCCTGCTTCGCGAGGGCCTGTTGAGCAGTTCCTATTCGCTCACCGAGGCACGGGTGATCTTCGAGCTCGCCCAGAGAGAGTCGAGCGAGCTGGTGGACCTGCGCGCCGAGCTCGACATCGACGCGGGCTACCTGACGCGGATCCTCGACCGCCTCGAGGCCGATGGGACGGCAGTCCGGCGGCGCTCGACCGCGGATCGCCGCCGGCAGGTGGCGGCCCTGACGGGTCGCGGCCGCGCGACGTTCGAGCTGCTCGACCGGCGCTCGGCCGAGCAGATCCGGGCGCAGCTGTCCGGGCTGGTCGAGGCTCAGCAACGGCAGCTCGTCGGAGCCATGCACTCGATTCGCGAGCTCCTCGGTGACTCGAGCGGGCCGGCGCCGCTCACGCTGCGGCAGCCGGAGCCGGGGGACTTCGGCTGGGTTGTGCAGAGACACGGCGCGCTCTACGCCGAGGAGTACGGCTGGGACGAGTCGTTCGAGGCGCTGGTGGCGCGGGTCGTGGCGGACTACGTGGAGCGGCGCGACCCGGCGCGTGAGAGCGCGTGGATCGCCGACTTGGGAGGCGAGCCGGCCGGCTGCGTGTTCTGCGTTAGGAACGACGACGACGTCGCGCAGCTGCGCCTGCTGCTAGTCGAGCCGAGCGCTCGGGGGATGGGCGTCGGAAGCCGGCTCGTGGACGAGTGCCTGAGCTTCGCACGCGGGGCGGGCTACCGCCGGATCACGCTCTGGACCAACGACGTGTTGGAGGATGCGCGGCGCATCTACGAGCGGGCCGGGTTCGAGCTCGTCGAGGAGGCGCCGCACCGCAGCTTCGGGCGCGAGCTCGTCGGCCAGACCTGGTCACGCCCGCTCTAACGCGGACCGATCCGGGTAACACCGGAGCATGGCAACTCAAAAGCAGCGCACAGCTGCGAGGCGCAACGTCAAGAAGGCGCAGGCCGGCGCGAAGCGCAAGCAGACGCTGAAGAACCTGCCGAAAAGCACCCGTACCGCGCTCGGCAAGGAGGCATCCGCCGTCCGCCGCGGCGCGGCGAAGACGCGCAAGCAGCTCGAGGTCGAGGCCCGGAAGCTGAACATCCGCGGCCGCTCGAAGATGGGCAAGGACGAGCTGCGGCGGGCGATCTCGCGGAAGAAGCGCTAGCCGCTGATCGCCGCCTCCGCCTCGGGCGCCTTCATCGGCTCCGTGTAGATGGGCGAGCCGGGCTGCTGGCGGCGGCCGCCTTCGGCGAGCGAGCCCGTGTCGACGGGCGCGAACCCGATCTCGTCGATCAACTCCGAGACCACTCGCTTCGCATCCTCGTCATCGCCCGCGACGAAGAGAGCCAGGCGCTTGTCGCGCGGAGCATCGGGCCGGCCCTCGGAGCCGAGCGTCGTGGAGACCATCGTGTTGAAGGCCTTCACCATTCGCGCGCCCTCGAGGTGGCGTGCGATCAGCTCGGTGGAGGTGGTGCGATCGGAGTCGAGCTCGTCGATGTGGCCGTCGCGGGCGGGGTAGTAGTTGTCCGCGTCGATCACGATCTTGCCGGCCAGGTGGTCGGCGGGAAGGTCGCGGTAGTGGCTGAAGGGGATCGCCTCCAGCACAACGTCGCCGAAGTCCGCCGCCTCGTCGACCGTTGCGGCCCGGGCGTTCGCGCCAAGCTCGTCGACGAAGTCCGCGAGCGAGTCCGGCCCGCGCGAGTTCGCGATCGCGACCTCGTGGCCGGTCCGCACGAAGAGCCGTGCAGCCGTGCCTCCGATCCTGCCACTGCCGATGATGCCGATCTTCATGTTCGCCTCCTCAGTAGGACGCCGTTGCCGGAGGGGTCGCTGAGATGCAGGCCGTCCTCCTCGTGGCGGGCTTCGATGCCGGCCGCGTCGACGCGCTTCGCGATCTGCTCCAGCTCGTCCGCGCTCGGCAGCACGACCTCGAACCAGCGCATGCCGAGCGAGCCCCGCGCCGGCGGCGGCGCGCCCTCGCCGGCCCAGGTGTTCAGCCCGATGTGGTGGTGATACCCGCCGGCCGACACGAACAGCGCGCCCGGATAGCTGCGTATGGTGACGTCGAAGCCGAGCAGGCCGTGGTAGAACGCCTCGGCCGACGCCAGGTCTGCGACCTGAAGGTGCACGTGGCCGATGCGCGTATCCGCCGGCATTCCGTTCGGCGCGGCGTCGGGAAGCTCGCCGATGACCCCCTCAAGGTCGAGTGGGAGGGTGGCCATGCGCGGGCTTCCGTCGTCGAGGGGCCACTCCTGGCGAGGCCGGTCGCGGTAGACCTCGATCCCGTTGCCCTCGGGATCGCGTAGGTAGAGCGCCTCGCTCACGAGGTGGTCGGAGGCGCCCGTCAGCGGCCAGCCCGCCTCCGCCGCACGGCGGAGGGAGCGCGCCAGCTCCGGGCGGCTCGGGACCAGGATCGCCATGTGGAATAGGCCCGTCGTTCCGGCCGATCGTGGCGGCGCGCCGGGCGGCGCGGCGAGCTCGACCGCCGGTGCTCCGCCCTCGGGGCCAAGCCGCACGACGTCCCCGGAGCGATCGAGGGCGCGGAGCCCTATCACCCGCTCGTAGAAGTCCTGCGCGCGGTCCAGGTCGGCTACGTCGAGCCGGACGACGCCGAGCGTCGTGTCGGGATCGATCGCCACCAGTTGATGGTAGATGGGCGCTTGGCCCGGCTCTTTGGGGGCGTCGTCTGGCACGGGATACTCCCGCCGGGATGAAGACGCTCTACCTGCTGCGACACGCCAGATCCAGCTGGAAGGACGAGACGCTGGCCGACCACGAGCGCCCGCTCGCGGGGCGGGGACGCAAGGCGGCGAAGCGCATGGCCGAGTACATGCGGGCGGAGGGCATCCTCCCGGCGCTCGTGCTCTGCTCGTCCGCGCGCCGCGCGCGCGAGACGCTCGAGCGCCTGCTGCCAGGCCCTAACGGCGACATGGAGGTCGAGATCGAGGACGATCTCTACGCTGCCGGCGCCGAAGAGCTGCTGGCGCGCCTCCGGCGCGTGCCCGCGGATGTCCCTTCGGTGCTGCTGATCGCGCACAACCCCGGACTTGAGCAGCTCGCAGCCTCGCTTGCGCGGGCCGGCGAGCGGCTGCCGGACCTGGAGGCGAAGTATCCGACCGGCGCGCTGGCCGTGCTCGCCTTCGAGGGGAGCTGGGACGGCCTCCGGCCGGGCGTGGCCGAGCTGACCGTGTTCGTAAAGCCGCGCGACCTTTAGAGCCTTAGCCGCTCGACACGGTGCGCCTGAACAGCAGCCCGCACACCACCGCGAGAACGGCCGCCAGCAACGGGATGCCGATCCCGATCACGCCGACGATCGCGAGGATGAAGCCGACGACCGCTACGACCGACAGCGTTCCGGTCGCGAGCACGAGCCGGTAGGCGCGCTGCTCACGGGCCCTGCGCGGGAGCCGGGATCCGGAGGGCTCGAGCTCGCTCATGCCTGAATGCTCCCAGCTTCCGGATCAGGCGGCCTGGCGCAGGTCGCGATCGGGGTCGATGCCCCAGCGGGCGGCGAGCTCCGCGAGGTCCTCGCTCATCGGCCAGCGGTCCGGGCGCGCCTCGCCGTCGTGGTCGGGCGTCGCGCCCTTGAGGGCCATGCAGCCGGTGTTGTCGCCGATCGCGCGGATCTCGGCGACGTCCTCGTCGGAGAGGGTCTGCTCGGGGAGCGAAGCGAGCTCCGCGCGCTTGTCCTCCACCGGCTTCGCGCCGGGACCGTCCTCCTGGATCAGCGTCGGCACGACGCATTCGACGGGCCGGTGCGCGAGGTTCCAGCAGCAAGCTAGCTGGAGCATCGTCAGGCCACGGCGCTCCGCGACCGGGCGCATGCGCTCCATTCGCTCACGGCCGGCCTCGACCCAGCTGGCGGGGCGGAACGTGCGGTGGTCGCGCTCGCCGAAGCGGTGCCCCGGCAGCACGTCGTCATGGAAGAGGCCGCCGTAGTCGACCACGCGCGTGATGAGCTTCACGTCGCGGGCCGAGGCGGCGTCGAAACAGAGCTCGCCGGGCCAGGGCTCGAGCGGGTTCAGGATGATCACCGCCCAGTCGATCCGGTCGCCGAAGCGCTCGAGGCACTCGATCAGGTCGAGGGTGAAGCCGTTCGCCGGTCCGGGCGCCACGCCGATCCGCCGCGTGAGTCCGGCGTCGCGGAGCGCCTCCATGCCGTCCCAGACGGCCTCGCTCGTGAAGCCCGTGCGGTCGGGGTTGTGGAGGAGCAGCAGGTCGAAGTTGTCGACGCCGCAGCGCTCGAGGCTGCGCTCGGTGGCCATGCGCAGGTAGCCGGCGTAGCCGCTCTCGGCCCGTAGAGCTGGGTCCGTGAAGCGGGGGAAGCCCTTTGCGCCCTCGCGCTCGCCCTCGTAGAAGTCGTGGCCGACAGCACCGACGAGGCAGTAGGACTCCCGTTGCAGGCCGGCCAGGGCACTTCCCAGCAGCCGGTCGGCGTCCCCCTGTCCGTACACGTCCGCGGTCAGCACGGTGCTGATGTCCTCGTCCGGTCGCACGAGCGCGGCCAGCCGTTCGTCGTCGAGCGGCTCCCCGAAGTGCATGAAGCGGCCTCCGCTCCAGGTCCCGACCGCTGTGCGCGTTGGATCCATGCTCGCCCTGAAGGGTAGAGTCGCTGGCGTGCTCGACGCTGTCCTGTTCGACATCGACGGCACGCTGATCGACACCGGCGGCGCCGGCGCGAGGAGCTGGGCCTGGGCGTTCGAGAAGCTCTACGGACACCCAGTCGACATCGGCGCGTTCACCAACGCGGGCATGACCGATCCGGAGGTGGGGCGTAGGTCCTTCAGCGGCGACCAGGGCCGGGAGCCGACCAAGCAGGAGCTCGCGCGGCTGCTCTCGATGTACCTCGCGATCCTGCCGGACAACGTGCAGGCCTCGCCGGGCTATCGCGTCCTGGCCGGCGCGCGCGAGACGCTCGACCGCCTGCTCGACGGCGGCGTGCTGCTCGGGCTCACGAGCGGGGCGCTCGAGGCCGGGGCGCATGCGAAGCTGGGACGCGCGCAGCTCAACCACTACTTCACCTTCGGCGGCTACGGCTCCGACTCGCCCGACCGGGTGGAGCTGACGCGGCGCGCGGTCGAGCGCGGCGAGGTGATCGCGGGACACTCCCTCGACCCGGAGCGCGTCGTCGTGGTCGGTGACACGCCGCTCGATCTCGAGGCCGCGCACGGGGCCGGACTGCTCGCCGTCGGTGTGGCGAGCGGCCGCTATTCGGCCGAGCAGCTCGCGGAGGCGGGCGCCGACCACGTGCTCGACAGCCTCGAGGAGCCGTTCCCGGAGGTGGAAGCCGCCAACTAGCTTCTTGGCGAACTCTTAGGCGGCTCTGCGGCTCCTCTCTTACGGCGCTGGTTCGGAGCCGGCGGGCGCAGCCGGGCCCTCGGGCCGGGCGAAGCGGGTCGTTAGATTTGGAGCATGGACGAACAGTGGCCCGCGCTTCCGTACGAGGACTGGAGGGAGACGCGCGACACGCTCCACATGTACCTCCAGGTGATCGGCAAGGTGCGGCTCGCCCTGGCGCCGTTCGAGCCGCAGTGGGCGAACGTGCCGCTCTACGTGACGGCGCGCGGGCTGACGACGAGCCCCATCGCGTACGAGTCGCGGAGCTTCCAGATCGACGTCGACTTCATCGACCACAAGGTGGAGCTCGAGGCCAGCGACGGCGCGGTGCAGATCATTCCGCTCGAGCCACGGCCGGTCGCCGACTTCTACCGCGAGCTCATGAGCGCGCTGGAGGCGATGCACATCGAGGTGGAGATCACCCAGACGCCATCTGAGGTGACCCATCCGATCCCGTTTCCGGAGGACTCGGAGCACCATTCCTACGACGCCGCGGCCGCGCATCGCTTCTGGAGCGTGCTGGCACGAATCGACATCATCTTGAAGCAGTACCACGCGCGCTTCCGTGGCAAGACCTCCCCGGTCCAGTTCTTCTGGGGCGGCCTCGACCTGGCCACGACGCGCTTCTCCGGTAGAGACTCCGAGCCCCACGGCGACGACATCATCGTGCGCCTGTCCAGCGACCAGGAGCAGATCTGCGCCGGCTGGTGGGCGGGCAGCGACCGGGTGCTACAGGAGCCGGCCTTCTTCTCTTACGCATATCCGAAGCCGGACGGAATCGGCGAGCAGCCGATCCGGCCGGACGCGGCCCGCTGGAGGGAGGAGATCGGCCTGTTCGTCCTCCGATACGACGACGTGCGCGAGTCTGCGGACCCGAAGGCGGCGATACTCGACTTCCTCGAGTCCACCTACGACGCCGGAGCGCGGCTGCTGGACTGGGATCCGAGGCTGGTGCTCGAGGGAGATCCCAGGTTCAGTCTCCAGCCCCCGGTCCCCAGCCCCCAGAAGTAAGGGCGGGACCGCGCGTTGCCGAACGACGCGACGCCGTTCCTGCCCGAGCGTCGCAGCCTGAAGACGCTGCGCGAGGCCGCCGCGAGCTGCCGCGGCTGCGACCTGTGGCAAGAGGCGACGCAGACGGTCTTCGGCGAGGGCCGCAGAAACTCGCGCGTGATGATGGTGGGGGAGACGCCGGGCGACCGTGAGGACCTCGCCGGCAAGCCTTTCGTGGGACCGGCGGGGCGCGAGCTCGACAAGGCGCTCGAGGCCGTCGGGATGGACCGCCGAGACGTCTACCTGACGAACGTCGTCAAGCACTTCAAGTTCGAGGAGCGGGGCCGTCGCCGGCTGCACGTGACGCCGAAGAAGTTCGAGATCGACGCCTGCAGGCCGTGGCTCGAGCAGGAGCTCGCGCTCGTGAGCCCCGAGGCGCTGGTGCTGCTCGGCGCCACGGCGGGCAAGGCCCTGCTCGGCAGCAGCTTCAGGGTCCGGGACAGCCGCGGGCGACCGATCGACTCCTCGCTCGCGCCGTTCGTGACCGCGACCGTCCACCCGTCCGCGATCCTGCGCGCCCGCGACGACGAGGCGCGTCAGGCCGAGCGGCGCATGTTCAGGGAGGACCTCGCCGTGGTTGCGCGTGCGCTCGCCGCCCGCTAGCGGCTCTCGAGCACGCGGTCCGCGAGCCCGTACTCGACCGCCTGCTCGGCGGTGAAGAAGCGGTCGCGCTCCATGTCCGTGTGCACCTGCTCGAGCGGCTGGCCGGTGTGCTTCGCGTAGATCTCGTCGACCCGCTGCCTCACCGCCAGCACCTCGCGCGCGTGGATCTCGATGTCGGTCGCCTGCCCCTCGAAGCCGCTCGAGGGCTGATGGATCAGGATGCGGCTGTTGGGGAGCGCCATCCGCTTGCCCTTGGTACCGCCCGCGAGCAGCAGCGAGCCCATCGACATCGCGACGCCGACGCAGATCGTCTGCACGTCCGGCTTGATGAACTGCATCGTGTCGTACACGGCCAGCCCCGCATACAACGAGCCGCCGGGACAGTTGACGTAGATCGACACGTCCTTGTCGGGGTCGTCCGACTCGAGGTGCAGGAGCTGGGCGACGATGAGGTTCGCCACCTGGTCGTCGATCGGCTCGCCGAGGAAGATCACGCGCTCGCGCAGGAGGCGCGAGTAGATGTCGAACGAGCGCTCGCCGCGCGAGTCCTGCTCGATGACCATGGGGACGAGCGGCATCGGCCTCGATCTACCCGTTCTCTCCGCTTGCCAGCCAGTCGAGCACGGCGCGGCGCGAGAAGCGCCACTCGCCGCCGACCTTGCGGCCGGGAAGAGCGCGCTCATCCGCGAGCTCGCGCACCGCTTGCTCGTCCACCTGGAGCAGCGCGGCCACCTGCGCGACGTCCATCACCTCGGCCTCCTCGAACGGCCGGAAGGAATGGCGGCCGACGGTGAGCGGCTCGGGGCCGGCCTCCACGATCACGCGGCGCCCGTCCCCGCGGGTGAGCCGCCGCAGCGACTCGAGGCCCGACTCGCTCGTGGGGTCGACGTAGCGCGAGATCAGGGCGGCGATCAGATCGCGCTTGGGCGCCTTGAGCTCGAATGCAGCCCGGTCGAGCCGCTCGGCCTCGAGAGTCGGGATGCGCACGAAGACGGCGGAGGTCTCGTCGTCGGGAGCCATTGCGATATCAGGATATCGCGATAGCAAAAACCGTCAAGCGAGGTTCAGCGAGGCCCGGTTAGGCGGTCGCCGGAGGCGGCGGCGCCGCAACCGGCGGCTCTCCGCGCTCGAGCTCCTCGCCGAGCTTGCGGGCCTCGAAGGCCAGCACCGTCAGGAGGGCGCCACTGAGGATGGTCCACAGCCCGATCACGGTGATCAGGATCGCCAGCGAGATGCCAGGTCGCCGCAGCGCCCACAACCCGAGGAGCAGCTCCACGGCGCCTATGAGCAGCACGATCCACCAGCCCGGCAGACCACGGTTCACGATCGACCCGACGATCCCGAACACGCCCCACACGACGAGCGCCGCGCCGATGAAGATCGCGACCGTCAGCAGGCCTGGTCCCGGCCAGACGATGATCGCGATACCCGCCGCGATCGCGGCGAGTCCCGCCACGAAGTTCCACGTGCGCGAGCCCGAGTCGAGCATCGGCGGCGTCAGGAGGTCGAATACCCCGCGGTAGATGAGCAGCGCGCCGATGAACACCGCGAGGCCGCTGATCGTCCAGTCGATGCTCAGGACGACCACGCCGGCGACGATCGACACGATCCCGGTCAGCAACAGCAGCCACCAGCTGCTGCGCAGCGCCGGGGCAAGCTGGGCGCGCGCAACCCGGCTGGCGAAGGGGGTCATCAGCATTGGCAATCCTCCTTTGAGGTCTGTGCCTACCGCCACGACCATACCCCACCGGCTTCGCCCGCCGACAGGGGCGCGCGGCGATACTTCACATGTGAGTAACGAGCCCCATGAGATCGTCCGCGACCTGTGGTCCCGGTTCGCCGAGGGCGGCATCGAGTCGGTGGTCGACGTGACCGGGCCGGGCGTCGAGTGGGCGCCCTACATGGCCGGCGGCCGGGTGTTCCGCGGGCCCGACGAGCTACGCGAGTACGCCCGTTCGCTCGAACAGCGGGGCGAGGTGATGGAGGCCGCGCCGTACAGCTTCGAACAGCGCGGGAACGCGGTGATCGTGTCCGGCTACGTGCGGGTACGGAGCGAGGAGGGAATCGCCGAGCATCAGCTGCACTGGGTCTACCGCTTCGACGGCGACCGCCTCCTGCGGGCGGAGAGCTACCCGACGCGCGCCGAGGCGATCGAGGCCGTGGATGAGGTGGACTAGCCGTGGGCGCTCCACCTCGCGCCCGCTCGAACGCGGTCCTCGTGACGGGTTGCTCCTCGGGGATCGGTCGCGCGACGGCCGAGCGGCTCGCCAATCGTGGCTGGACCGTCTATGCCAGCGCGCGCCGCGTCGAGTCGATCGGCGACCTCGAGGCTAAGGGCTGCAAGCTGCTCGCGCTCGACGTGACCGACGAGGCTTCGATGCGCGAGGCGGTGGACTCCGTGGAGCGCGAGCAGGGCGCCGTCGGCGTGCTCGTGAACAATGCGGGCTACTCCCAGAGCGGGACCGTCGAGGAGGTGCCGCTCGACGACGTGCGGCGCCAATTCGAGACCAACGTCTTCGGGCTGGTGAAGATGTGCCAGCTCGTCCTGCACGGCATGCGCCGCCAGGGCTTCGGGAGGATCGTCAACCTGAGCTCGATGGGCGGGAAGCTCGTGTTCCCCGGGGGTGGCTTCTACCACGGGACCAAGCACGCGGTAGAGGCGATCTCGGACGCGCTGCGCTTCGAAGTCGCCGGGTTCGGTGTCGATGTGATCGTGGTCGAGCCCGGGCTGATCAGAACGCGATTCGGGGAGACGGCTGTGGGCAGCATGGGCGACGCGGACGCCGATCGCGGCCCTTACCGGGACTTCAATCGAGCGATCGCAGCCACCACGGCCGGCGCGTACGAGGGCGGTCTGTCGCGACTCGGAGCGGGACCCGACGCGGTAGCGCGGACCATCGACAAGGCGATCTCCGCCCGCCGGCCACGGCCGCGTTACCGGGTGACGGCGTCGGCCCGCGTGATGCTCGGCCTGCGCCGGCTGCTCCCCGACCGCGGCTGGGACGCGATCATGGCCCGGACGTTCCCGCGTCCGGGCCGCTGACCGTCAGCCGACGAACTCCCGGAGCGCCTGCTTCCCGCCGCCGACGATCGGCGCGCCGTGGGCGAACAGCAGGCTGTCGAACTCGAGCTCGAGTAACCGCGCGTAGGCCTGGACGAGCCCGCGCTTGACCGCTTCGGGGTCTTCGCCGAGGAGGTGGTCCGGGACGAAGCCCAGCCGCCGGTAGTGGATCAGGCCGTCGGCAAAGGCAAGCGCGCCGTCGCCTGACGCGATGTGAAGCGCGGTCTCCTCGTCGCAGATCGCGCCCACCTCATGGGCGGTGATCACCGGCGAGAGCTCGTCCCCGAACGAGAAGCCCTCGACCTCCACATCGCTCCCCTCGAACTCCTGCAGCCCGTTCTCGTTGCAGCGGATGCGCGAGCCGAACCTCTCGGCGAGCCGCGGGCTCTCGCGGAGGTGATGGCGGTTCGTGAGCACGACCTGCTCGGGCGGGCCGTGTTCTGCGAGGGCGTCGACGCCGCCGTCGGGCAGCAGCGGGTCGATCGCCGTCGGAGTGCCCTCGGCGACCAGGTGGCAGCTCACCTCGATCTTGATCTTCGGGTGACGAGCGGTCCAGTGGAAGACGCCCGGCAGGATCTCGTTCACCGGAGCGCTGCCTCAGCCAGGAGCTCGACCTGCTCGACGCCGACCGAGCAGGGGAACAGGATCAGCTCGTCACAGCCGGCGTCGGAGAATGCCTGCAGCTCCCCGCGCACCTGCTCGGGCGTGGTTGCGACGGACTCGGCCATTTGCTCCGCGTAGGGCCCCAGGAACCCGTAGTAGTGATCGATGTACCAGTGGGCGTTCTGCTCCGCCTCTGGACCAAGCGAGTAGTAGGCGATCGACGCCAGCCTTGGCGGACCGCTGCGCCCGGCCTTCTCGAACGTACGGCGCGCCTTCGCCGCGCCGGCGGCGAACCGCTCAGCGCCTCCCGCGCCCGCGATCCACCCGTTGCCGTAACGGGCTGCGCGCTCGAACTCCGCGTCCGCATTTCCGCCGACGAGCAGCTCGGGACCGCCGGCTCGCGCCGGCGGCGGTCCGATCGGGCCCGCGATGCCACGGTCCTCGCCGTCCCAGATGGCCTTCATCTCCGCCAGCTGCGCCTCGAAGACGCGGCCGCGGCGACGGAAGTCGCTCCCGCTGGCCGTGAAGTCGTCCTCGCGAGCGCCTACCGCCAACCCGAGCGACAGCCGCCCGGCGGACAACCAATCGAGCGTGGCGGCCTGCTTGGCGAGCACGGCGGCGTTGCGAAGCGGAGCCAGCAGGATCGCGGTGGCGAGCCGCGCACGCTCGGTGACGGCAGCCGCCGCGGCGAGCGCCACGAGCGGCTCGAAGTTCGGGTACACGAGCCGGTCGAGCGTGGCGAGCGAGGAGAAGCCGCGCTCGTCCGCCGTGCGAGCCCAGTCGAGCAGCGGCTCGCGCTCCACACCCGGGATGGTCGACGGCAGTCCGATCCCAACCTCCATGAGGGCTCCTCTCAGGCGTACGCTCGGCCGATGGCCGGGTTCAATCTTGCCAAGGTGCCGGGGTGGGCCCTCGCGCTGACGCAGGATGCCCGCGTCGCGCACCTCGGCCTGCTCGACTACGCCGGACTGCCGCGCGTCCTGCCCGTCACCTTCGCGCTCGCCGGCAATGCGGTCTACAGCGCGGTGGACCAGAAGCCGAAGCGGGTGCTCGGCGAGGAGCTCGCGCGCGTGCGCTTCCTGCGACGCCGGCCGGAGGTGGCGCTGACGGTGGATCGCTACGACGACGACTGGTCGCGGCTCGCGTGGGTGCAGCTGCTCGGGACGATCGAGCTGAGCGACCCCTCCGCCCATCCCGCAGGGCTCGCTGCGCTGGTGGCCAAGTACGCCGACTACGCGGAGCGCCCGCCGGCGGGCCCGTTGCTGCGGCTCGTGCCCACCCGTGGGCTGTGGTGGCGCGCCGCCGAGGCGGGTTCAGGCGGTGGACATCCGGGTAACGCCGGTGGAGCATCCGACGGAGCGATCTGATTAGCTCTAACAACGTAGGGACCGAAATCCAGCCGAGTCTCCGCCGCACAGGCGGCGGGGAACGGGGGAACCAATGGGCCGGGAGGTCCGGCCCGCGGGGCGAATCGCCGCCTGAGTGCGGCGTAGCGCTTTCTTTCGGCGCGAGCCCGTCAGCTAACCCCGTAGGCGCGACGAAAGAGGAGCTTCCGTGGCCGATTCGTATGCCGACCTTGCCGCGCCGCAGCCATGGCGGGAGTCACTCGTGCGCTCGCGCGAGCGCCGTGACGCGACCCGTCGTGTCCGCCGCCGGCGTTTCCGCAGCCGTGGTGTCTCGTTCGTCCTCGCCGCCATGATGGTCCTCGGGGCCGGCGCCGCGCTCGCGGCCGGAGGCGGCTCGTTGTCCGGAGCCGCGACGACCAGCGCCGGCGCCGGCAGCTCGACGATCGTCGCCGTCCAGCAGAAGCTTGGCGTGGCGGCCGACGGCATCGTCGGTCCCCAGACGCGAGGCGCCGTGCGCCGCTTCCAGCGCGCCAACGGTCTCGTCGTGGACGGGGTGATCGGGCCGCAGACCCTCGCGGCGCTCGGGATCACGGCGAAGGCTGTGCCGCAGGGTGGAGGGCAGACCGGTAGCCGCACGACGCCTCCGGCGACGCTCCAGCGGATCGCCCAGTGCGAGTCCAGCGGCAACCCGCGAGCTGTCTCGGCCAACGGCCAGTACCGCGGCAAGTACCAGTTCTCGCGGGCCACGTGGCGTGCCGTCGGCGGCAGCGGCGACCCCGCTCAGGCCTCGGAGGCCGAGCAGGACCGCCGCGCGGCCATGCTGCTCCAGCGCGGGGGCCGTGCGTCCTGGCCGAACTGCGCGTAGGCCATGATCGGTCTCTGCAATCGTTGGTGCCCCCATAGAGGCCCGCACCAACGGAGGCAGCGATGGCGGAGCACAAGGTAGGAACGCGTGAGGAGTGGCTCGCGGCCCGTAAGGAGCTGCTCGAGCAGGAGAAGGAGCTCACCCGTCGCAGCGACGAGCTCGCACGCCAGCGGCGGGAGCTCCCTTGGGTCCCGGTCGAGAAGGATTACAGCTTCGAGACCAGCGAGGGAACGAAGACGCTGGCGGAGCTGTTCGACGGGCGCTCGCAACTGCTCGTCTACCACTTCATGTTCGGCCCGGAGTACCAGGCGGGCTGCCCGACCTGCTCGGCCGGGGCGGACACCTTCAACGGCGCCGTTCCGCACCTGAACGCACGCGACGTGACGTTCCTTTGCATCTCGCGCGCGCCGCTCGAGAGGCTGCAGGCCTACGAGCGTCGCATGGGCTGGACGTTCCCCTGGGCGTCGTCGGCCGGGACCGACTTCAACTTCGACTTCGACGTCTCGCACACGGAGGAGCAGCTGGCGCCGTTCCTGGAAGGCGACATCCCTCCGGTTGTCGCCCAGCTGGCGGCCGCGTCCGGAACAGACCCGGCGGGATACCTCGCAGAAGGGCCGGGACTGAGCGCCTTCGCGCTCTCCGACAGCGTCGTCTACCACACCTACTCGACCTACGCGCGCGGCCTGGAGATCATGCTGGGCTTCTATCCACTGCTCGACCGGGTGCCAGAGGGACGGGACGAGGAAGACTCCACGGAGTTCTGGATCCGCCGCCACGACGAGTACTAGGTCGGCGTCGAAACCGCGTTTGCCCGGCCTGTCTCCCGGTATCCCGAAGGGAGGATACGAGCAGAAAGGAATGTGACATGGCCGACAGGATCCAGGGCAGGAAGATCGCGTTCCTCATGGCGAACGAGGGCGTCGAGCAGGTCGAGCTGACGGAGCCTTGGAAAGCGGTCGAGCAGGAGGGCGGCCAGCCGGAGCTGATCTCGGTGAACCCCGGCAAGGTGCAGGCCTTCAACCACCTCGACAAGGGCGACACGTTCGACGTCGACAAGACCGTGGACCAGGTGAGCGCCGACGATTACGACGGCCTTATGCTGCCGGGCGGCGTCGCGAACCCCGACGAGCTGCGCACTCATGAGAACGCCGTCAGCTTCGTTCACGACTTCTTCGAGGCGGGCAAGCCGGTTGCCGTGATCTGCCACGGCCCGTGGACGCTCGTGGAGTCGGGTGACGCGAAGGGCAAGACGCTCACCTCGTGGCCCAGCCTGAAGACAGACATCCGCAATGCGGGCGGCAACTGGGTCGACGAGGAGGTCCACGTGGATCGCGGCCTCGTGACCAGCCGCAAGCCGGACGACCTGCCGGCGTTCTGCGCCAAGATGATCGAGGAGTTCCAGGAAGGCGCCCACGAGGAGCTCGCGGCGGCGACGGCGCAGCGGAACGCCTGACGCTCGTCGGCGCTTCGACGCTGTAAACCGGGGAGGGTGAGAAGACTCGCCCTCCCCGTTGCGCTGATCGCCGCCCTTTCGGCGGCGCCGGCGCACGCCGCGGATCCGGGGCTCTGGACGGAGACGGGGCGCTCGACCCTGCCGATCGAGTACTTCCAGGGCGTCGCGTCGAGCCCGGGGCGCGACCTCTTCTTCGACGGCGTCTACACCGGCCTGTACCGCACCGACTCGGCGCTGCGCGAGAACGGCCGCATAGCCGACGTGATTCCCCCGAGCGTGGCCATGGGCGAGGGCTACAACCACATCGGCGACATCGCCTACGACGCGCGCGAGGGCGGCCGCGTCCTGCTGCCGCTCGAGTGCTACTACCCCGGGGCTCCGGATCCGAACAGGTGCAAGACCGGCTCGATAGGCGCCGCCGACCCGGCGACGCTCCAGTGGCGCTACTACGTCAAGCTCGATCCGGCGGAGATCCCGAAGGCGATGTGGACGGCCGTGTCGGAGGACGGCGCGTTTCTCTGGACCTCGGCTGGCGACGACCTGCTCGCGTACGACCTCGACCAGATCAGCGCCGCGAACGCCGCTCCCGCGGCGGCGCCGGTGAAGGCGGTCGCGACGCTGAAGGGAGTGGTGCCCCCGGTCGGGATCACCGGCGCCGTGTTCTTCCGCGGCCGCCTGTTCACTGCGGGGCAGGACGGCAGGCTCTTCCAGGTCTGGTCGATCGACACCACCACGGGCGAGCGCCGGCTCGAGATCGAGAAGCAGGTCTCCGGGGAGTCCGAGGGCCTCGACGTCTTCACGGCGCTCGGAGGCATCCTCCACTGGATGATCCAGCCGTCCAACCTGCAGGGGCCGCCCACATACGGCCCCTCCAATGGCACCCTGCTGCACTTCGTGCCGCGCGGTGAGGCGGCGCCGGGACCGCCCGCGCAGCCGAGCCGCATCCGCCTGCGCGCAAACCCGCGCCGGATCCCGCGCGCGAAGCGCACCCGGATCCGCTTCACGGCCACCGCGCTGATCGTGGGGAAGCGCGTGC
>JBKPHS010000089.1:0-3778 GCA_046729975.1 Actinomycetota bacterium | reverse complement strand
TCCCCATAGCAGCGGAAAATCGATCGTGCGGCCCATTCTCGTGTTCTGGCGTGGTGCGGTAACCCGTACCCCGAAGAAGCCGGTATGCCGCATTGATCCAACCACGGGTCTCGCGCGAAAGTGGCGCATAGGAAGGACTCGTGGAATGGGGATCTGGCAGACATCCAAGACGATCGAGAGCGAGCCGCAGCGCGTGCTCGCCGCGCTGACCGATCCGGACACGATCCAGCGCTGGTCGCCGATCCAGTTCGACCTCGAGGAGCTGGACAGCCGGCGCCTCGAGACGGGCAGCCGCGCCCGCGTGGCCGGGCGGATCGCGGGCCGCGAGGTGGGCTTCGAGATCGAGGTGCTCGCCGCGGACGAGGACGGCCTCTGGCTCCGTGCCACCGGCCCGATCGAGATCGAGGTCGAGTACGTCTTTGCGCCGCGCGGCGCTTGGACCGAGGTGGATGCGTCGGTCAGCGTCGCCGCGCGCAGTGGGCTGCTCGGGCGGCTGCTCTCGAGCGCCACCGACGGACTGCTGGCGGCAGGTGCACTCGACAAGGCCGTCGGGCGCATCGCACGCGAGATCGAGACCTCCCCGTTCGCACTCGCGGCGTAAGAACCTGGGCCGTCTCTAACCTTCGCGGGGATGGAGGACCCCATCCCCACCGCCGTCGCAACCGAGCTGGCCTGCCTCGACGGCCTGATCACGCCCGCGGCGGAGGCCACGGTTCCGGTGACGGACGAAGGCTTCCTGCGTGGGGATGGCGTCTTCGAGGTGGTGCGCGTCTACGACGGTCAGCCGTTCGCGCTTGGCGACCACCTCGACCGGATCGAGCGGTCGGCCGCGAACCTGCGGCTCGGGTACGACGTTCCGCGCGCCGAGCTCGAGGACGACGCCGCAGGAGTGCTCGCTGCTCGAGGCGCCGAGTTCGACGGCCTGCTCCGTGTCGTCCTCACCCGCGGCGGACGCAGGCTGCTGCTGACCGAGCAGCTGCCCGACGCTCCCGAGCGCCCCCGGCTTGGATTCGTCACCTATGCGCCTAGCCGCATCCTCGACGGCGTGAAGTCGCTCTCCTACGCCGGGAACATGCTCGCGAGCCGGCTCGCGCGGGAGCGGGGCTTCGACGAGGCGCTGCTGGTCACTCCCCACGGCCGTGTACTCGAGGCGCCCACGGCGTCGCTCTTCTGGGCAGGCGACGACGGCGTGCTCTGCACGCCGCCCCTGGACGAGCACATCCTCGCCTCGATCACGCGCGACCGCGTCCTGCGAGTGGTGGACGTGCGCGAGCAGCCGGTCACGACCGACGAGCTCCTCCGCGCGAGAGAGGCGTTCCTGGCCTCGACCACGCGCGAGGTGCAGCCGGCCGCCGCGATCGAGGAGCACGAGCTCGACGGCACCGGCGAGCGAACTGCCGAGGCGGCAGCCAGGCTGCGGGCCCACATCGAGGAGTCGCTCCGCTAGGTGCTGCTCTAGTCTGCGCCTCGGCGGGCTGCGAGCGGGCGCTCTGACTCCTGCGTCGTGCCGTCCATGTGGTACCTCGCGTACCAGAGCACGTGGCGGGCGAGGCCTGTGGCGAGGCCGACGGCCCCCAGGGCGGTTGTCAGGAGCCTTCGACGCATACTCATCGATGATAAGCGGGACGTCCCCGGAATGAGGCACTTCTAGTGCGAATTGCAACGATTGTCGGAAACAGACCGCAGTTCGTGAAGGCGGCGGCGGTCTCGCGCCTCCTGCGGCGCGACCACGAGGAGCTGCTCGTCCACACGGGCCAGCACTACGACGACGAGCTCTCCCGCGTGTTCTTCGACGAGCTCGACGTCCCGGCCCCCGACCGGGAGCTGGGCGTGGGCTCGGGCAGCGACGTCTCCCAGCTGGCCCGGATGCTGGCGGCGCTCGAGCCGGAGCTCGCCGACTGGCGGCCCGACCTCGTCCTCGTGTACGGCGACACCAATTCGACGCTCGCCGGCGCGCTGACGGCGGCGAAGGAGCACCTGCCGGTGGCCCACGTCGAGGCGGGCATGCGCTCGTTCGACCGCTCTATGCCGGAGGAGGTCAACCGCGTGCTGACCGACCAGCTGAGCGACCTCCTCCTGTGCTCGACCGAGACGGCGGTCCGCAACCTGGAGCGCGAGGCGGTCCCGGGCGAGGCGCATCTGGTCGGCGACGTGATGGCCGACGTCTCACTGGCCTTCGCCGCCGTCGCCCGCGAACGTTCGCGGGCGCTCGAGGAGCAGGGCGTGGAGCCCGGCGAATTCCTGCTCGTGACGGCACACCGGGCGGGCAACGTCGACGACCCGGCCCGCCTCGAGCTGCTCGTGCAGCTGCTCGAAGCGCTGCCGCATCCGACGGTGATCCCGCTTCATCCACGGACCCGGGCGCGGCTCGAGGCTTCTGAGCGCCTACAGCGCCTCGAGCGCGCCCCGAACCTGCGCGTCACGCCGCCGCTCGGCTACCTCGACTTCCTGGTCTTGGCACGCGACGCGCGCGCCATCCTGACCGACTCCGGCGGGGTGCAGAAGGAGGCGTACCTGCTCGGCACGCCCTGTGTGACGCTGCGCGACACGACCGAGTGGGTCGAGACGGTCGAGCTCGGCTGGAACGTGCTCGTCGACCTCGACCGAGAGGCCGCCCTCGGCGCGATCGCGCGCCCGGCACCCGATGGGGACCGCCCGGAGCTTTACGGCGGCGGGCGCGCCGGGGAGCGGATTCGCGACATCCTCGCCACCTACACTCCCAGGCGATGAAGGTAGGCGTAATCGGGCTCGTGCGTCTGTGAGCTCCCCCGTGAGGGTGGGGGTGGTCGGGCTCGGCTACTGGGGCCCGAACCTGGCCCGCAACTTCGACCGCCTGTCGGGCTCCGAGCTGCGCTGGATCTGCGACGAATCGGAGGCCGCGCGCGAGCGCTGGGCGCCGGAGCTCCCCGGCGCGCGCGCAAGCTCCGATCTCGACGAGCTGCTCGTCGACCCCGAGCTCGACGCGGTCGCGGTCGCCACTCACGTCCCCTCGCACGCCGAGCTCGCGCTGCGCGTGCTGGCGGCGGGCAAGCACTGCTTCGTGGAGAAGCCGCTCGCGCAGTCGGTCGGCGAGGCGGAGCAGGTGGTGGCGGCCGCCGCGGAGTCGGGCCGGGTGCTGATGGTCGGGCACCTGCTCGAGTACCACCCCGGCGTCGAGAAGCTCAAGGAGATCGGCGACTCGGGCGAACTCGGGGACATCTACTACATCTATTCGAACCGGCTGAACCTGGGCAAGCTGCGCGCCGACGAGAACGCTCTATGGAGCCTCGGCGCCCACGACGTGTCGGTGATGCTGCATCTCGCCGAGGAGGAGCCGGCGGAGGTCCAGGCCTTCGGCGAGAGCTACATGCGGCCCGGCGTCGAGGACGTGGTCTTCTGCTACCTCCGGTTCCCCTCCGGGCTGACGGCGCACCTGCACCTCTCGTGGCTGGATCCGCACAAGGAGCGTCGCTTCACGGTGGTGGGCTCCAAGCGCATGGCGACCTTCGATGACATGGAGCTCGAGCGCAAGGTGACCGTCTACGACAAGGGCTTCGACCAGGACTTCTCCTCCTACGGCGAGTACATCGCGCGGTCGGGCGACATCTGGAGCCCGCGCGTCTCCAACGAGGAGCCGCTGCGGATCGAGTGCCGCCACTTCCTCGAGCGCGTACGCGACGGGGGCGAGCCGCGCTCGGGCGGTGAGAGCGGGCTGCGCGTTGTGCGGGTGCTGGAGGCTCTCCAGCGCTCGCTCGAGGGGAGCTCGCGTGCTGCACCCGTCTGAGCGAGCGCCCGGGCT
>JBKPHS010000088.1:0-3564 GCA_046729975.1 Actinomycetota bacterium | reverse complement strand
AGGGCCGGGTTCGCGCGGTGTACCGCCTCGTTCAGGTCCTTGCCGCGCCCGGCGAGGGCGGTGCCGAACTCGCCGAGCAGGATCCCGAGGCGCTCGCGATAGGGCCGGCGAAGGATGTTGTTGACGAGGTCGAGATCGACTGGCGAGCTGGTCCGGTCGAGCGGCAGGAGGTGCTGCCCCTCGCCGTCCTCTCCCTCCGGGATCTCCTTCAGCTCGGGCTGCCCGGAGGTGCCCGGCTCGCACTCCACATACGTCTCGCCGATCAGGGACTGCGGCCTGACGGTGCAGCGGGCGTCGGCGCGGAAGGGCTTGAAGCCGTTCTTCTGGATGTCCAGCACGACGGCGGCCTTGTGGTCCGGCGTGAGATCGAGCGAGTGCACCTTGCCGACCTTCGCGCCGGCGACCTTCACGTCCTCGCCCTGGGTCAGGCGCACGTTGTCGAAGATCGCCCGCACCTGGTACGGGTCGGGATCCACGCCCGCGCCAAGACCGAAGACGAGCACGGCCGGAAGCGCGAGCCCGATCGCGAGTATGAGGGCCAGGCGCCTCATGGCCCCGGCGGCACCGTGCCCGGGTCGCAGTCGAGGTTGCCGTCGCTGTCGCGCCAAGGCGCCGAGCCGTCCGGCGGCGGCTGCGTCGCGCCGCCCGGGCAGCGCTGCGAGCGCTGCGTCTGGAGACCGCCCAGCCGGTTCGGTCCCTGGTCGGTGAGGAAGTCGCCGGACGGCGTCGACGTGAACTGGAACGCGTTGAAGATCGGCTGGATGCGCGCGAAGTGGCCGTTGGCGTCGTAGTTGGCGGCCGCCTGGCCGAACTTCGTGAACCAGCCTGCGAGGTCAGGTGTGTAGGGCCGGATGTACTCGACGACCGGCTGCGCCCGCTGGAGCGCGCGAATCGCGCGCGGGAACGTCGTCGAGGCGATGCTCTCGAGCTTCGGCATCTTGGAGGTCAGCTCGATCAGGTCGTTGTTCGCGCCGTTGCGGCGGATGAGCAGGCGCAGGTCGTGGATCGTCGGGCGAGCGTCCTCGACGAGAGGTCGCAGCCTGCGGAAGAACGGCGCAAGCTCCTTGGTGGCGGGCTTCGACTCGGCGACGAGGGTGTCGAGGTCGTCCAGCGTCGCTCGCAGGTTCACGAAGGTCGTGTTCGCGCGCCGCAGCGTCGTCGGCAGCAGACCCAGCGCGCGCCCGAGCGCAACGTTCTCCTGCGCGATGGCGCGAGAGGTCGCATTGGCGTTGCCGACCAGGTCCGCGAGGTCGCCGCGACGCTCGGCCACGGCCGTGACGAGCCGTGAGGTGTCGACCACGAACCGCTCGAAGACCGCGTCGTCCGTGACCAGCTCCCTGGTCAGCTGTGAGGAGGTGGACAGCGCGGGACTCAGGAACTCGAGGCTCTTGTTGGCCTGCCGGCCCTTGCCTCGCAGCTGGGCGGCCGAGCCCTGCACAACCTGCTGGAGGCCCCTGCGCGTGGCCGGATCGAGGGAGTCGAAGAGCTGGTCGAGGTCGACCGGCGAGGTCGTGTCGTCGGCGCGTATGACTCCGCCGTCCGGGATCTCCGGCGCGTTGCCGGGACCCGGCCGCAGCGAGATGTAGCGGTTGGCGATCCCGGACAGCGACGTCGCGCGGATCGTCGCCTCGGTGCCGGTGTGCAGGGGCGCGAACTCGTCGTTCACCTCGATCTCGATGCGCGCCTGCGCGTTGTCGTCGAGCTTGATGTCCTTGATCGACCCAACCGAATTGCCGCCGACCTGGACCTGGTTGCCCTTAACGAGCTGCCCGGCGTTCTGGAAGTCGACCTTGACGGTGTAGGCGTCGGACCCGCCGAACATCAGCAGCGCGGCGAGCGCAATGGCCGCGAGGATCGCCAGGATCGCTGCGGCACGCGACCAGCCCGAAGTGCGCGGGCTTCCTTGCCTTGCGCTACTGGCTTTGGGAGGTTGGGCCAATCGCGAGTTTCATCCTAAGGCACCTCCCAATGCCATGGACAATGAGTTGAGGGGTTGCTGCTACTCCATCCCGAGCGGCCCCTGCGCCTCTCCGGAGAGGAACTGCCGCACGAACTGGTTGTCGGAGTTGAAGAGCTCCTCGGCGGGGCCCGATTCCACGATCCTCCCCTTCCAGAGGATCGCGATGTACTCAGCCACTCGACGCGCGGACATGATGTCGTGGGTGATAACGACGTACGCGCCGCCGTTCTCGTCGTGGACCTCCTTGATGAGCTCGCAGAGGAGCGCGGTCCGAACCGGGTCGAGCCCGGAGTCCGGCTCGTCGAAGAGCACGATCTCCGGATCGAGCACGAGCGCGCGCGCGAAGCCTGCGCGCTTGCGCATCCCGCCGGAGAGCTCGTTGGGCATCTTCTCGCCGGCGCCGGCCAGGCCCACCTCTTTGAGGCGGCGGTTGACGACCTCCGCGATCTCGTCCTCGCCCTTGTCGGTGTGCTGGCGCAGCGGGAAGGCCACGTTGTCGTAGAGGTTCATCGAGCCGAAGAGCGCGCCGTCCTGGAACAGCACGCCGAACTTCTTGCGCATCTCGAAGAGGTCGTCGTCGCGCATGCCGGGCACCGACTCCCCGTGCACGAGCACGTCGCCCTGGTCGGGGTAGAGCAGGCCGACCATGTGCTTGATGCACACTGACTTGCCGGTGCCCGAGGGGCCGAGGATCATCGAGATCTGGCCCTCGGGGATCCCGAGGTTGAGCCCGTTCAGGACCGTGTTGCGACCGAAGGTCTTCTTGACGTCGATGAACTCGATCGCGTCCTCGGCGCCGTGGTCGCGCTTCTTGCCGGTGTGCCACTGGTACGGGTCCTGCTCGTCCTGACGCGCGCGCTCCTCGCGCTCCTCCGCCCGCTGCGCGCGAAGCTCGCTGCCCTCGTCCTCCTGATGCGCACGCTCCAGGTCCTCCGGACGCAGCTCGCGCGTGCGCTCGTCCTCTTCGGTTCTCTGGTCTTCAGTCGCCAACTCGATCCCTCCGTGTCAACCGCCGATGGGAGCTCTTGGATTCGCTCCCCAGAAGATTTGCGTGCCGAGCATCCCCACGAGATGGACCATCACGGTGTTCAGCACCATGGACTTCGCCGTCGCGGTGCCCACTCCCACCGGGCCGCCGCTCGCCGTATAGCCATAGTAGGTCCCGACGATCACGATCACGATCGCCATCGCCATGCCCTTGATGACGCTGTACAAGAGGTCGGGCGGATTCTGGAACATCCAGAAGATCAGGAAGAACCCGCCTGAGGAAACCTCTCCGATCTGCTGCACGACGGCGAGGTAGGAGGCGAAGAAGCCGGCGCCGATCGCGGCGATGTATATGAACGGCAGGACCATCAGCGCCGCTAGCAGGCGCGTGGCGCAGAGGAACGTCATCGAGCTGATGCCCATCACCTCGAGCGCGTCCACCTCGTCCGAGATCCGCATGGCGCCGATCTCCGCCACGAGACCGGTGCCGACCTTGGCCGCCATCATGTAGCCGAACGCGTAGGGCATGAGCTCGCGCAGGTCGCACCAGGCGGAGAAGACGCCGGCGTAGGCCGGGGCGCCGAGCGAGCGGTTGAAGTACGCGCCCTCGATCCCGC
>JBKPHS010000087.1:0-10048 GCA_046729975.1 Actinomycetota bacterium | reverse complement strand
CGCCGATCAACGCCAGCCCCCGCATGTCCGCGGAGCCAACGCCCAGCCGCGGCCGAATCGCCGCGACAGCGACCGCGAGGATCGCGACCGCCGTCAAACGATTGACCAAGATCGACCAGAAGACGTCGGCATCGCTTGCGGCGTCGATCGCCAGGAAGAAGCAGCCGAAGCCCACGGCGGAGAGCAGCGCCAGGCCGACGCCGCGGGCCATGCGGGCGTCGCGACCGGCCTCCTCCACCTCCTCGCGCGAGGCGAAAGCCACGCCCGCGAGGGCCAGCCCGGCGCCCGCGACCTGAAGCCCCGACGGGCGATCGCCGGTCGCGATGCCGACGGTGAACGGGATGGCCGCCGCCATGGCGGAGATCGGCGCGACGACGCTCATCGCCCCCACCGCCAGACCGCGATAGAACGATGCGAGACCGACGATGCCAGCGACCGCGGAGAGCGCGGCGAACAACGCGAAATCGCCGCCGGGCGGCCCCTTGCCGCGCGCCGCAACGACCGCGACGATCGCTATCAGGCCCGCGCCCTGCGAGACGAACATGACCGTCAGCAGGTTGAGCCTGCGCGCCTTGAGCCCGCCGAGAAAGTCGCCGCAGCCCCAGGCGACGGCGGCGCCCAGGCCGAGCGCTACCGCCAGCAACCGCTACTGCTCATCAAGCGTCGCGTCGAGGGAGATCTCGACGTTTCCCTTGAGCGCCCCCGAGACGGGACAGCCCTCCTTGGCGGTGTCCGCGGCCTGTTCGAAGCCGGCGGCGTCCATGCCGGGCACGCGCCCGTTCACCGTCAACTTCGAGGTGGTGATCCCGACGCCCGGCTCGATCGTGACGGCGGCCGAGATGACGAGTCGTTCGGGCGGGGTGCCCGCCTCGGCCAGGCCGTTCGAGAGCGCCATGGCGAAACAGCTCGAGTGTGCGGCCGCGATCAGCTCCTCCGGGCTCGTCTTTCCCTCGGACCGCGCGGTGCGTGAGGCCCACGTGACCTCCTGCTCGCCCAGGGCGCGGCTGCCGACCGTGAACCGACCGGCGCCGTGGGCCAGGTCGCCCTCCCACGTGACCTCCGCCGTGCGCGTCGCCGCCAACCGGCTACCTCCTCCGCCGCTTGCGGCCGTAGAGGAGCACCATCAGGCGCTCCATCAGCTTCGTCGCCCTCGCGGAGTAGGGGAAGTAGTACATCTCGCGCTTCGGCCCGAAACGGCTGATCAGGATCGAGTGCGTGGTGCAGTACTTCTGGATGCCCTTGGCGCTGTGCCGCGCACCGACGCCCGACTCGCCCACGCCGCCGAACGGAAGCTCCTGCGCGCCGTAGTTGACGACGGCGTCGTTGACGCACGTGCTTCCGGCCTGGATGCGGCGCGCGATCCGTTCGCCCTTCTCGAGGTCCTTGGTGAAGACGCTCGAGTTGAGCCCGTAACGCGAGTCGTTCGCCAGCCGGACGGCCTCCTCCTCGTCACGGACCCTCATGATCGGGAGCATCGGGCCGAACGTCTCCTCGGTCATGATCTTCATCGAGTGGTCCACGTCCGTGAGGACGGTCGGCTCGAAGAAGCGACCCGGGCCCTCGCGGCGCTTGCCGCCGACGAGCACCTTGGCGCCCTTGTCCAGCGCGTCCTTCACGTGCTCGTCGAGGATGTCGGCCTGCGGCCCGAACGTGACCGCGCCGATCTCCACCGATCCGATCGCGCCCGGCGCTCCCTGGCGCAGAGCGCGGGTCTTCTCCACCACCTTGCCCACGAACTCGTCGTACACGGGCTCCTCGACGTAGACGCGCTCGATCGCCTGGCAGATCTGCCCGCCGTTCGCCATGCCCCAGTAAACGGCGGTGTTGGCGGCGCGCTCGACGTCGGCGTCGCGCAGGACCACCATCGGGTCCTTGCCGCCGAGCTCGAGCGTGACCGGCGTGAGCGTCTCGGCCGCCTTCGCCATCACCTTCCTGCCGGTCTCGACCGAGCCTGTGAACATGACCATGTCCACCTCGTCGATCAGGGCGGCGCCCGCCTCGCCCCGGCCGGTCGCTACCTGGAAGACGCCGTCCGGCAGGCCGGCGGCGCGCATGCCCTCGGCCATCAGGAGCGACGTGAGCGGAGTGACCTCGCTCGGCTTCGCGACCACCGCGTCGCCGACCATCAGCGCCGGGATGCAGTCGCCGAAGCAGTTGGTCAGCGGGTAGTTCCAGGGCCCGATGACGCCGACCACGCCGACCGGGCGGTACCGCAGGACGAGCTTCTTGCCGAAGAGCAGCGGCGAGTGCGAGCGCACGCGCTCGTCCTTCAGGTACTTCTCGGCCCTCTTCGCCCAGAAGCCGAGCGCGTCCGCGACGAAGAAGATCTCCGAGATCTGCGCGTCCTCACGCGTCTTGCCGGTCTCCTCGACGATCGTCTCGATCATCCGCTCGCGGTTCTCGATCAGCCAGCGGCGGGCCCCGTACATCACCTCGGCGCGGCCCCTGAAGCCGAGCTCGGCCCACGCCGGCTGCGCGGCACGGGCGCGTTCGACCAGCTCCCGAATCTCGCTCGCGCCCATGTCCGGCACGTGCGCGATCGTCTCGCCGGTGGCCGGGTTCTCGACCGGGATGCGCGTCGCGTCTGCCTTCCCGTTGCCCTGCGCCTGCGCGGCCTGCTGCTCGACTGTTGCCATGCTCCCCCTCCGCGTTGCTCGGACAGCGAGTCTACGCGTCCGCCAGCTCCACCCGCTCGATGCGCGCGTCCTCCAGCGGCTTGTCGCGGGAGTCCGTCTCGGAGGCCTCGATCTTGTCGACCACATCCATGCCGGACGCCACCTCTCCGAACACGGTGTGCTTGCCGTCGAGCCACGGGGCTTCCTGTGTCGTGACGATGAAGAACTGGCTGCCGTTCGTGTTCGGCCCGGCATTGGCCATCGCGAGCGCACCGCGGACGACCTTGTGGTCGTTGATCTCGTCCTCGAAGGTGTATCCCGGCCCGCCCGTCCCAGTCCCCTCCGGGCAGCCGCCCTGGAGCATGAAGTCCCTGATCACGCGGTGGAAGATCAAGCCGTCGTAGAAACCGTCGGCTGAGAGCTTGCGGAAGTTCTCGACGGTCTTCGGCGCGTCCTCGTCGAACAGCTCGAGCTGGATCTCGCCGTGGTTGGTGTGCATCGTCGCCTTGCTCATCGGGCTGCCACCTCCAGCCGGAGGCCCACCCCGCGGACCTCCTGGTTGTTGACCTTGTCGACCACCTCGCCGGCCCGCGCAGCGGGCACCTCGACGAAGCTGAACCTCTCCAGTACCCGGACGTTGCGGATGTCCTCGCCCTCAAGGTGCGAGTGATCGACGATCGCTCCGACCACGTCGGCCGGCTCGAGACCCTGGGCGCGGCCGGCGGAGACGATCAGCTTCGCGCGGGCGCCGTCGCGCTCGACAGGCTTGGTGTGCCGGGGCCGGCGCGCCTCACGCTCCTCACGTCGCGGCCGCGCGGGGCGGGCCGCGGCCGCCGCGCCCTCCTCGGACCAGGGCACGATGTCCGTGTTGGCGTGGCGCTCGATCGCCTCGAGCTCGCGACGCTGCTTGGGGGTGATCAGCGTGATCGCGCGGCCGCTGCGACCGACGCGTCCGGTCCGGCCGATCCGGTGCACGTAGACGTCCGGCGAGTTCGGGATGTCGTAGTTCACCACGTGCGTGACGCCGGAGATGTCGAGGCCACGGGCAGCTATGTCCGTCGCGACGAGCAGGCGCTCGCGGCCATCCTTGAAGGAGATCATCACGCCGTCGCGCGAGCCCTGCGACATGTCGCCGTGCAGCACCTTGACGCGCACGCCGAGGTCGTTCAGCCGCCGCGCGAGCCGGTCGACGCCGATCTTCGTGCGCGCGAAGATGATCGCCTGGTCGGGCTTCTCCGCCTTGAGCACGCGGGCGAGCGCCGCGGGCTTGTCCCGGTCGGGCACCTCGACGTAGAAGTGATCGACGGTGTCGATGGTGAGCGTCGCGGCGCGAACCTTGATCGTCAGCGGGTCGAACATGCGGGTCTCCCCGAGTCGCCTTATCTCGGGCGGGATCGTGGCCGAGAACAGCGCCGTCTGGCGGCCCGACGGGGCCCGCGAGAGGATCGTCTCGACGTCCTCGAAGAAGCCGAGGTCGAGCATCTCGTCGGCCTCGTCGAGCACGACGTAGCGAACGGAGCTGAGCATCAGGGCGTGCCGGCTCATCAGGTCCATGACGCGGCCGACCGTGCCCACCACGACCTGGGCGCCCTGCTTCAGCTGGGCGATCTGGTTGCGGATAGGTGCGCCCCCGAAGACGGCGACGACCTGCACGCCGCGGCCCTCGCCGTACGCGCGCAGCGCCTGGGTGACCTGGATGCAGAGCTCGCGCGTGGGCGTCAGCACCAGCGCCTGGACCTCGTCGTCGTCCGGATCCACGTACTGAAGAAGAGGAAGGCCGAACGCCGCCGTCTTGCCGGTACCGGTCTGCGCCTGCCCGATCACGTCGCGACCCGCGAGGAGCGCCGGGATCGCCTGCTCCTGGATCGGAGTGGGATGGTCGTAGCCGACGTGCCGGACCGCCCCGAGGATCTCCTCCGAGAGGCCCAGGTCTGCGAACGTAGTCGCCATCCGCTATGCGGTGGGATCGAGCAGGAGCTTGCCGCTCGTCCGGCGAGCCTGGAGGTCCTCGTGGGCTCGGCGGACCTCCGACAGGGGATAGGTCTCGCCCACCACGACCCGTAGCTCGCCCCGCGCGATCCGGCCGAACAGGTCGGCGAGCGGCTCGCGCGTCATGCCCTCGCGGCCGATGCAGTGCACCAGCCAGAACCCGACCACCGCGCGGCTCTTCCGCATCAATGCCCCGCTCTGCACGACGTTCGGCTCCCGGCTGGCGATCCCGTAGGTCACGAGCCGCCCGAAGGGAGCGAGCGCGTCGAGGCTCTGGTCGAAGACCCGGCCTCCAGCCATCTCGAAAACGGCGTCGACCCGCCGGCCGTCGTTCGCTTCGATCAGCGCCGCCGTCAGGTCTTCGGCGTTCACGTCGACGGCGACGTCCGCGCCGAGCTCGAGGGCGAGCCGCCGCTTGTCCTCGGAGCTGGCCGTCGCGATCACGCGCCCGGCACCCATCGGCTTGCCGAGCTGAACCGCGACGCTGCCGACGCCGCCGGCGGCCGCATGCACCACGACGCTCTCGCCCTCGGCGAGCTTGGCGGAGGTGCGGTAGAGGTGCCACGCGGTGAGCCCCTGGACCAGCATCGCGAGCGCCGCGCCTTCGTCCACGCCCTCCGGCAGCGGGATGGTGGTGGCGACCGGCGCGACCGCGTACTCGGCGTAGCCGCCCGAACGCACCATCGCGACAACGTGCTGCCCCTGCTCGAAGCCGCCGCCGTCCCGTTCGACGACACCCGCGACCTCGCCGCCCAGCGTCAGCGGCAGCTCGTACTTCGCCAGGTAGGAGTTCTCGCGCTGGTGGGTGTCGGCGAAGTTCATCCCGGACCGGGAGACCCTGATCAGGACCTCACCCTCCCCCGGCTCCGGAACGGGCACGTCCACGACCTCGAGCACCTCGGGGCCACCGAACTCGGATATCTGACACGCACGCACGGCGGGCCAGGTTACTCGCACCAGACCGCGATACTGGCCGACACGCGACTAGTCTCTCCCGCCTCATGAGCCTCCTGGTGGTCGGTTCGATCGCTTTCGACGCGGTCAAGACGCCATTCGGCGAGCGCGAGCGAATGCTCGGCGGCTCAGCCGTGCACTTCTCGCTCGCCGCGAGCTTCTTCACGGACGTCCGCGTGGCCGGCCCGGTCGGCGACGACTTCGGCGAGGAGGACTACAAGGTGCTGAGCGACAGAGGCGTGAACACCGACGACATCGAGCGCGTGGCGGGGGGCAGGACGTTCTTCTGGCGCGGGGAGTACGGCTGGGACCTGAACACGCGCAAGACCCTCGACACCCAACTCGGGGTGTTCGGTGACTTCGAGCCGAAGCTCTCGGACGCCTCGTGCAACTCCGACATCGTCTTCCTCGCGAACATCCAGCCGGATCTCCAGCGCGAGGTGGGGGAGCAGTGCCGCGGCGCGCGCATCAAGGGGCTCGACTCGATGAACCTCTGGATCGAGACGGCACGCGACTCTCTCGTCCGCACGATCGGGACGGTGGACCTGGTGCTCATGAACGACGAGGAGCTGCGCCAGCTCACCGAGCAGCCGAACCTCGTGCGCGCCGCCCGCGACGTGACGGACATGGGCCCGCGGGTGGTCGTGGCCAAGCTCGGCGAGTACGGCGCGGCGCTGTTCACGGACGGCGGGTTCTTCGCGCTGCCCGCGTACCCGCTCGAGACGGTGATCGATCCGACCGGCGCAGGCGACTCCTTCGCCGGCGGCTTTCTCGGCTACCTGCACTCGCAGGGCGAGGACGCACTCGAGGACGAGGGCGCGCTGCGCCGGGCGATGACCTACGGATCGGTGCTCGGCTCCTTCAACGTCGAGGAGTTCGGCACCGAGCGCGTGCAGCGCCTCACGCGTGAGGAGATCGACGAGCGCTACGCCGAGTTCAAGCGCATCACCACGTTCGAGGGAATCCCGGCCTAACTAGGTCTGTTCAGGTCGGGCCGACCCGGGTAGCATCCGGGGGCGATGGGGTGGGCCTTCTTCTACATGTTCGTGATCCTGAAGATCCCGGTCGCGTTCGCCCTCTGGCTGGTCTGGTGGGCGGTCAAGCAGGACACGACCACCGAGGAGCAGCCGGACACCGGAGACGGTGGCAGAGGACCGGACCATCCCAGGCCGCGCCGTCCACGGCCGCCGCGCCGCGGGCCTCATGCGGAGCCGCTGCCGGTCGCGCCTAAGCGCGTCCGAGTAGCCAGTCGCCAGTCGCCAGTCGCCAGAATCGGTCACTTCTAAACTGAAGACCGAAGACCGATGACTGACCTGGGCCATGCAGTCCACTACTCCGCCGTGGAGCGCGGCGTTCCCGTCTACAGCTCGGACGGCGTCGTGGTCGGCAAGGTCGACGCGGTGCTCGACAACTACAAGGAGCACATCTTCGACGGCATCGTGCTCGAGACGCCGGAGGGCGAGCTGCGGTTCGCCGACGCGCCCGAGGTGGCTCGCACGGCCGAGCATGGCGTGACCCTCTCGATCACCGCCGAGGAGGCACGGAAGCTGCCGGCGCCGGACAAGGGCGCCCCGACGTTCGTAGCGAACATGCGCGCCGGGCGCGTCAGCCGCATGCTCGGCCGCGGCTGGAAGAAGAAGCGCTGACGCTCTTTCGTCAGAATCGGGTAGAGCAACGCCAGTGAGCCCTAACGAGGAGAGGCAGATGGCTGAGCAAGAGACCCGCGAGCAGGGCGACGGCGGGGTTGCGACCGCCGAGCAGAACAGCCTCACGGTCACCGACAACCGCACCGGCGAGAGCTACGACGTCGAGATCACCGACGGGACCGTGCGCGCGATGGACTTCCGCCAGGTCAAGGTCGACGAGGACGACTTCGGGCTGATGACCTACGACCCGGCGTTCACGAACACTGCGTCGTGCCGGAGCTCGGTCTGCTTCATCGACGGCGAGGCCGGCGTTCTCGAGTACCGCGGTTACACGATCGAGGACCTTTGCGAGCACGCCACGTACCTCGAGGTCGCGTATCTCCTGATCCACGGAAAGCTGCCGACGCGGTCGGAGCTGGACGAGTGGGTCTTCGAGATCACTCACCACACCTACGTCCACGAGAACATCAAGAAGTTCGTCGAGGGCTTCCGCTACGACGCCCACCCGATGGGGATGCTGCTCGCCTCCGTCGGCGCGCTGTCCACCTTCTACCCGGACGCCAAGAAGATCGACGACGAGTTCGAGCGCCACATGGCGGCGATCCGGCTGATCGCGAAGATGCCGACGCTCGCGGCCTTTGCGTACAGGCACAACCTCGGCCTCCCCTACGTCTATCCGGACAACGACCTGAGCTACCCGGGCAACTTCCTCTCGATGATGTTCAAGATGACCGAGGTCCGGTACGAGCCGGATCCGCGTCTCGAGCGGGCGCTCGACGTCCTCTGGATCCTGCACGCGGACCACGAGCAGAACTGCTCGACGAACGCTGTGCGGGGCGTCGGCTCCTCGGAGGTGGATCCCTACTCGGCCGTGGCCGCCGGCGTGGCGGCGCTATACGGGCCGCTGCACGGCGGGGCCAACGAGGCGGTGCTGCGGATGCTCGACCGCATCGAGACGGTGGACAACATCCCCGGGTTCCTCGAGGGCGTGAAGAACAAGGAGGAGAAGCTGATGGGCTTCGGGCACCGGGTCTACAAGAACTACGACCCGCGGGCCCGCATCATCAAGAAGAACGTCGAGGAGGTGTTCGAGGTCACGGGCAAGAGTCCGAAGCTCGACATCGCCGTGGAGCTCGAGAAGCGCGCGCTCGACGACGACTACTTCACCGAGCGCAAGCTCTACCCGAACGTCGACTTCTACTCCGGCCTGATCTACGAGGCGCTCAATCTCCCCACCGACATGTTCACGGTGATGTTCGCGATCCCGCGCACCTCGGGCTGGGTCGCTCAGTGGCTCGAGATGGTCGAGGATCCCGAGACCAAGATCGCCCGCCCGCGCCAGATCTACACGGGCGAGCGCGAGCGGGAGTACGTCCCGATCGAGCAGCGGTAGGCCCGCCCGGCGGTCGCCCGTCGTCGGGAGGACCTGGAGCGGCATGCCGTTCGGTACGCCGGCTCGCGGCTATCGCTTTCACGCGAAAGCGGCAGTGTCAGCGCTGCCTACTCCGATAGCTTTGGCGCGTGCCCGAGGGAAGCGAGTTCGCGGAGCGCATCTACCAGGCGGTCAACGCGCGCGACCGCGACGCCATCAAGGCACTGAGCGCCCCCGACATCGTTGTCGCGACCACAGTCGAGGCCTATCGCGGCCCCGAGGCCCTGCTCGAGTGGATGGACGAGGGCGACGACGCCTTCGACGATTTCACCGTCGAGCTGCTCGAGGCCGAGGAGCTCGCCGGACATGTAGTGGCGTCGATGCGTCAGCGAGGCCGCGGGAAGGCGAGCGGCGCCGAGGTGGACCACCGCTTCACGCACGTCTGGACCCTCCGTGATGGCCGCGCGATAGGGCTGCGGTCCTTTGCGCACCGCGAAGAGGCCGTTCGCTACGCCAAGCGAAGCGGGCGCGCCTGAGCAGCAGGGACTGAGGCCGCCCGCGCGGATCGTACGCTGAGGATGTGGGTACGTTCCGGTCGGCTGTTGGCAGCGCGGTATTTCTGGTGGCGGCGCCCGGTGTGGTCGCCGGTTACGTTCCGTGGCTGCTGACGGGCTGGCGCTCATCGCACCCGCCGGCCTTCCTCGCCATGCTCGGCGCCGCGCTCGTCGTCGCTGGGGCCGGCGTCCTCCTGCACTCGTTCGCTCGTTTCGTCATCGAAGGTCGCGGCACGCCTGCGCCGATCGCACCTACGGAGCGGCTCGTAGTCGGCGGGCTGTACCGACATGTGCGCAACCCGATGTACGTCGCAGTCGTGGCCACGATCGTCGGACAGGCGCTGCTCCTCGGGCGGCCGTGGCTGTTCGCCTACGCGGGAGCGTTCTGGCTCGTGGTCGCAGTATTCGTACGGGGCTACGAGGAGCCGACGCTAACCGCGCGGTATGGCGAGGAGTACGCCGCTTACCGGCGTTCGGTTCCGGCTTGGTGGCCTCGCCTACGAGCCTCGTCGCCGCCGCCCCGGCGGTGAGCCCGCGAAGTGCCGACGAGCGCGCTAGCGCTGAGCGCGAGGAGCGTAGCGATGAAGCTACGCGGCGGGCGAGACGTCGAATGTCTGACCGGCCGCGCGGAGGCGGTCGGCCAACACGCTCCCCATTGCGGTCGCGGGGGTCAGCACGCCGGCGCGTTCTGGCAGCCGGTCGCCGTCGAGCGCAAGGCACAGGGCACTCTGCCCCAACATCACCCGCGTCGCCCCGTACCCCGGGTCGCCCTGCGCTTCCACGCGGCAGACCCAGCGCTCGTCAGCCGGGGTGCGCGCGTGGATCTCAATCACGAAGAACCCCTCCCGCACGAGCTCCTCCTTCGGCCCTGCGCCGGGACCGGGCAACACGCGGTCGAGAGCGAATCGGGAAGGTGGC
>JBKPHS010000086.1:0-10772 GCA_046729975.1 Actinomycetota bacterium | reverse complement strand
CGAATGGGTAGGGCGCTGTAACTTGCCCGCCTTCATTTCCTGGGGCGGCATACCTATTCGGGTCGGCTGGGCCTAAAAAGCCGTCCGGTGGGGAAGGAAAGCTTCGCCAGGAGTACCCCCTAGAGTCCCGGAAGGATTCGCATTGCAGATCCGCCTGGGTGCGCCGGTCGGCGCGCTCCTACTCCTCTGCGTGCCCGGTTCCGCAACTGCGCAGGAAGCGGCGACCTCGATGTTCCCGCTGGCCACCACGGACCTGCTGTCGCGCTCGCATGATGGCGGCGTCCCGAACGGCCCCTCTCGCAACGCCGCGTTCAGCCGCGACGCGCGGTACGCGCGCGTGGTCGCCTTCGAGTCGGACGCCTCCAACGTCGTGCCTGGGGACGCGAACGGCGTGACCGACGTCTTCCTGGTGCGGCGGGCGGACCCCTACGGCGAGGACGGCAGCCGCTGGAAGGCCGGCGCCACCGAGCTCGCGTCGGCGGGACTCGACGGACAGCCCGCCAACGGGCCGTCGTACCGCCCGGCGCTCGACGGCGGTCCTCGTACCTCTCCTGCCTGTCTCGCATTCGTGTCAGAGGCCTCGAACCTCGTCCCCGGCGATACGAACGGCGTCGCTGACGCCTTCGTACGAAACCTTCACAGCGGTCAGATCACGCGCGTCTCCGTCGGAAGCAGCGGTCAGCAGGCCAACGGCCCGACCTTCGAGGTCACGGTGGACGGAGATTGCGGCCGCGTGGCGTTCAGCTCGAGCGCCACCAACCTCGCCCTCACCCGCACGAGACGCAAGGGATGGCTGAGCGCGAAGACGAGCACTCCGCCGCAGGGCACTCGCCAGGTCTACGTCCGCATGCTCGCCACGGCCGGTCCCGACCGCCGGTTGCGCGGGCTCACCTTCCTCGCATCGGCCTCGAACCGGGGCTCAGCCGGCAACGGCGACAGCGGCGAGCCGGCGCTCGCGGGCAACGGCAAGTCCGTCGCCTTCAGCTCGACGGCCACCAACCTCGCGTCCGGCGACGGCTCGGCCGCGTCGGACGTGTACCAGCGGACGATGATCCGCCAGTACCGCCGCTTCCGGCGCGGCCCGCCTCAGCACACGCTCCTGCTCAGCACGAGGCTCGTCTCGGCGACGCACGCCGGGGCGGCCGGCAACGGGCCGTCTTCCCATCCAAGCGCCACCGACGACGGCCGGTACGTCGCCTTCGAGACGCAGGCCTCGAACCTCGTCGGCGGCGACGGGAATGGGACGTCCGACGTCGTCCGCGCGGACATGGCGGGATCGCCGCCTGGGCAGCTCCTGATCTCGAAGACGCAGTCGTCCATCGGCAACGGACCCTCGAATCGGCCGGTGATCACCGGCGCGGGAAACTCGGTGCTCTTCGACTCCGACGCCAGCAACCTGAAGATGTTCCCGACCTTCGCGGACGATTCGAACGGCGTGCGAGACGTGTTCATCGGCGTGGTCGGGCACAAGAGCGCCTCGCGGGAGTCGCTGAACGCCCAGAGCCGCCCGGCGCTCGCGCCGTCCGAGAACCCGGCGACCAGCACGCACAACAACTACCTGGCGTTCGAGTCGACCGATCGGCTGCTCGACCCGTCGGTCCCGAACGTCAGCGGGGAGCGGGCGATCTACCTGCGCTACCTGGGCCCGAAGTAGCGCCGCGGCAAGTAGGCTCAGGCGGGTGGACGGCCTGATGCAGGACTACCCGCTGCTGATCCGGCATATCTCCGAGCGGGCCGAGACCGTCTTCCCGCAGCGCGAGCTGGTCAGCCGCACGCTCGAGGGGTTCGAGCGCTCGAGCTACGGCCGGGTGGCCGAGAGGGCGCGGCGCCTGGCCGGCGCCCTGAACGAGCTCGGAATACGGCCCGGCGACCGCGTGGCGAGCTTTGCCTGGAACTCGATCCGCCACCTCGAGCTCTATCTCGCCGTTCCGAGCATGGGAGCCGTGCTTCATACGCTGAACATCCGCCTGTTCGAGGACGACCTCCGCTACATCGCCGGCCATGCCGGGGACAGGATCGTCTTCCTGGACACCTCGCTCGCCGAGGTCATGCCGCGCTTCGAAGGGATCGAGCACGAGGTGCTGATGCCGGACTGTGATGGCGAGCGCGACGGAGCGCTGGCCTATGAGGAGCTCGTGGCGTCGGGCGATCCCGACTACTCCTTCCCGGATCTCGACGAGAACGCGGCCGCGGGCATGTGCTACACGAGCGGCACGACGGGGCGGCCCAAGGGCGTCGTCTACTCGCACCGTTCGACGATGCTGCACTCCCTCGGCGTCAACCAGGCCGACGCGATCGGCATCCGAGAGAGGGACGTCGTGATGCCGGTCGTACCGATGTTCCACGCGGGCGCCTGGGGCATCCCCTACGCCGCCGCGCTGTCGGGCGCGAAGCAGGTCTTTCCCGGCCCCCGGATGGCGCCCGCCGAGATCGCCGAGCTGATCGAGCTGGAGCGGGTCACCCGCACCGCCGGGGTGCCCACCGTCTGGCAGGGGATTCTCGCGCTCGATCAGGTTCCCGACATCTCCAGCCTGATCGAGATCAAGTGCGGCGGCTCGGCCGTGCCTGAGAGCCTGATACGCGGCTTCGACGAGCGCTTCGGCGTGCCGATCGTGCAGGGCTGGGGCATGACCGAGACGAGCCCGCTCGCCGGTGTCGCGCGCCTCCCCAGCGACATGGAGCTGTCGGAGGAGGAGCAGTATGAGCTGCGCGCGACTCAGGGGCGGCCGCTGCCGCTCGTCGAGACGCGCATCGACGAGGAGGCCGGAGGAGAGCTCCAGGTCCGAGGCGCCTGGATCGCGAGCGACTACTACAACGACCCCGAGTCGGGCGAGAAGTTCACCGAGGACGGCTGGCTTCGCACCGGCGACGTCGCGGAGATGCGCTTCGGCTCCTACATCAAGCTCACCGACCGCGCCAAGGACCTTGTCAAGTCCGGTGGCGAGTGGATCTCCTCGGTGGAGCTCGAGAACCGGATCATGGCCCATCCCGACGTGGTCGAGGCCGCGGTCATAGCGGTCCCGGACGAGCGCTGGGGCGAGCGCCCCTGCGCCTGTGTGGTCGTCGCGGAGGGAGCGGATCTGGACCTCGCCGAGCTCAACCGCTTTCTCGACCGGCACGTGGCAAAGTGGTGGCTCCCGGACCGGCTCGAGCTGATCGACGAGGTGCCGAAGACGTCGGTCGGCAAGTTCGACAAGAAGGTGCTGCGCGAGCGCTTCGCCGCGAAGCAGACGGCCTGAAGGCGGCCCTATAGTCAAGGCCGTGAGCGTTCAGACCGG
Organism: Actinomycetota bacterium; assembly: GCA_046729975.1. Lineage (GTDB taxonomy): Bacteria > Actinomycetota > Thermoleophilia > Solirubrobacterales > Thermoleophilaceae > JBKPHS01. Next base: position 7,494 of record JBKPHS010000086.1, on the reverse strand, counting down.
CCGCGTGGCCGGCGCGGACATCAAGGACTCGATACTCGAAGCCATCGGGGAGACGCCTCTGGTGCGGCTGTCGCGCATCGGGCGCGGCCTCAAGCCGCAGATCGTCGCCAAGGTCGAGTCGTTGAACCCGGGTGGGTCGATCAAGGACCGTGTGGCCCTCGCCCTGATCGACGCGGCCGAGCAGGATGGGCGCCTGCGGCCGGGCGGCACCATCGTCGAGCCGACGAGCGGGAACACTGGCACCGGCCTGGCGATCGTCGCTCGCCTCAAGGGCTACCGCGTGATCGCCGTGATGCCCGACAAGATGAGCCGCGAGAAGATCGATCTCCTGCGCGCCTACGGCGCCGAGGTCGTGGTGGCGCCTACAGACGTGCCGCCCGAGTCGCCGGAGTCGTACTACCGCGTGGCCGATCGCCTCACCGAGGAGATTCCCGGCGCATTCCAGCCGAACCAGTACAAGAACCAGGCCAACCCTGAGACCCACTACAAGGTCACCGGCCCCGAGCTGTGGCGTCAGGCCGGCGGCAAGATCACGCACTTCGTGGCCGGCGTCGGGACGGGCGGGACGATCACCGGCATCGGCCGGTTCCTGAAGGAGCAGAATCCTCGCATCGAGGTGATCGGCGCCGACCCGGTCGGCTCGATCTTCTCCGGCGGGGAGGTGAAGCCCTACCTGGTCGAGGGCGTGGGGGAGGACTTCTGGCCCGACACCCTCGACCCGAGCGTGGTCGACCGCTACGTGCGCGTGAGCGACAGGGATTCATTCGTCACCGCGCGGCGGGTGGTGCAGGAGGAGGGCTTCCTCGTGGGCGGCTCCACCGGAACGGCGATGTTCGCGGCGCTAGCGGTGGCGCGCCGGATCGATGACCCGGACGCACTCGTGGCGGTGATCTTCCCGGACGGCGGCCGCTCGTACTTGTCCAAGCTCTACAACGACGCCTGGATGAGCCAGTACGGGTTCCTCGAGCGCGCGCCGGACAAGACCGTCGGGCACGTGCTCCGCGAGAAGACCGCCGCGGGCGAGATCCCGCCGATGGTCACCGTCGAGCCGCACCAGAAGGTACGCGACGCCGTGGCGCTGCTGCACGAGCACCGGGTCTCGCAGCTGCCGGTGGTCTCTGGAAACGATCCGGAGACGATTATCGGCTCGGTTGGCGAGCGGGGGCTTCTCAAGCACGCGGTGGACGATCCGTCGCTCATGAGCTCCGAGATCGTGAACGTAATGGAGCCGCCGTTCCCCGCGGTGTCCACGGACGATCCGGTGCGCGAGGCGGTGGAGCTCCTCGCCGGCGATCGCCCGGCGCTGCTCGTCACGGAGCACGGGCGCCCAGTCGGGATCGTCACACGCGCCGACCTGATCGAGTCGCTGGTCCGATGAGATTCGCGACGAGGGTCGTGCACGCCGGCCTCGACCCGGACCCGAGCTACGGCTCGGTGATCCCGCCGATCCACCAGACCTCGACCTACGTGCAGCGCGCTCCCGGTGAGTTCGTCGAGGACTACGACTACTCGCGCTCGGCGAACCCCACGCGCGCCGCGCTCGAGAAGGCGCTGGGCGAGCTCGAGGGCGGCCTCGGCTCTGCCTTCGCGAGTGGGATGGCCGCCGAGCACGCGCTGATCACAGCCGCGCTCGACACCGGCTCCCACGTCGTGCTGCCCAGCGACCTCTACGGAGGCACCTACCGGCTTGTCGACAAGGTGCTCGCGCGCTGGGGCCTCGAGTACGACCTCGTCGACCAGACCGAGCTCGGAGCGCTCGAGCGCGCGATACGTCCCGAGACCCGCATGGTGTGGGTCGAGACACCCACCAATCCGCTGCTGAACGTTGTCGACATCGCCGCCGTCGTGGAGCGCGCCGGCGACGCGCTCGTCGTGGTGGACAACACGTTCGCTACGCCGGTCGAGCAGCGCCCGCTCGAGCTCGGGGCCGGCGCCGTGGTCCACTCGACCACGAAGTACCTCGGGGGCCACTCCGACACCGTCGGAGGGGCGGTGGTCGTGGGCGACGAGGAGCTGCACGAGAAGGTGCGCTTCGTACAGAACTCGGTGGGCGCCGTCCCCGGCCCGTTCGATTGCTTCCTCGTCCACCGCGGGCTGCGGACGCTGGCCCTCCGGGTCGAGGCCCACTCGCGAAACGGCCGTGCCGTGAGCGAGTTCCTGCGGACGTCGGAGGCGGTCAGCGACGTCCGCTGGCCGGGCTTCGGCGGCATGGTCTCGTTCCGCCACCCGGATGCGTTAAGGATCGCCGCCGCCACGCGCATCTTCTCGCTCGCCGAGTCGCTCGGCGGCGTCGAGTCGCTGATCGAGGTCCCGCAGGCGATGACGCACCAGTCTGTAGAGGACTCGGCCGCGGCGGTGCCTCCGGACCTCGTGCGCCTGTCTTGCGGTGTCGAGGCGGCGGAGGACCTCGTAGAGGACCTGCAGCAGGCGCTTCGAGCCTAAGCGTGGACACCGGCCACGGCCGCTGCGGAGGTTCAGTCACGGCGTGCGGCACAGGCGGAAACGCTCGCCGGTCCCGGTAGATCCATGCCTAGTCGCCGAGTGCAAGGGCGATCGCCTGCGCGCCCTCGGACGAGACGTCGTCCGGGTTGCCGGAGTTCGTGTGACCGATGAAGACGTCGACCGTGCCCGCGGGCTGGCTCGAGGTCACGCCGAAGAACGTGAGCTCACGCCGGGTCACGAAATTGCTGGCCGCGCTCACTGTCCTGAAGCTCCCTGGCACGGGTTGCGGGGGATCGCCCGCATAGAGCCCGACGCGCTGACTGCAATCGGTGGCGCCGCAGTCCGTCGAGAAGCGGCCTGTTCCGGCCACGAGCAGCTTGCCGGGCGCAGGCCGAGTGATCTGCACGGCCTCATCGATCGCGACGAGAGCAGGGGTGACGGGTGTCAGCTCCGGCTCCGAGACGGCCGCAGCCGTAGGACCGGGCGGGCCTGTATCCCCCTTCAGGCCCGTCTCGCCCTGAGGTCCGGCCGGTCCGGCCGGGCCGGCTGGGAGTTGACCGGGCTTGAAGTCCCCAGACAGCAGCGAGCCGTCGATGACCTCGGCAGAACCGACCGAGTTCCGCGCGGTCTCCGAGGCACGGACGGCGTTCGCGGCGATCTGCTTCGAGCGGACGCTGTTCTTCGGCAGCTTGACCGCGGCGTACGACGTCCCGCCGAGCGCCACGAACAGCGCCAGAAGCGCGACATGATGCCGACGTAGGTAACTGCCAAGCACACCCATCATCCGGTCCCTCCCTGGCCTGGTGGAGCGAACCTAACGGCCGCACCGGACGCGACGCGACGGGACTAGGTCGCCCGGAGCTTCGCGCGCATGTCGCGTCCGGCCTCGTAGAGCGTGTGGCCGAGCGTGCCGAGGAACAGCACGAGCAGCACGAGGCCCGGATGGACGCCCCTACCCGCGAAGCCGACTGCGACGGCGAGTGCCGCCACCAGGAACCGGGCCGCGACCGTGGCGTCCACCCGCTTGACCGTGACCCAGCGGATGGCGCCGATCGCGAACAGGTAGGCGGCAAGCCCGCCCGCGAGGATCGCGCGCTCCTCTGCTCTCATCGCGTCCTCCTGGACCGCCGCCTCGACCCCCAGCTGGACCCCGACGGACGCCGCGGCGATGCCGGCGAAGATCAGCAGGTGCCCATAGCCCCAGACGAACGCGGGCAGCAGCGTGTTACGCGACAGCGCCGAGGCGTCCATGTAGTCGAAGTAGACCCACCACGCGCAGGCGGCGATGCCGAAGCCCACGGCGGCGGTCAGCAGCACGTCGGTCTCGAGGTTGAACTCGGCGATGCCCGCCGCGACGACGACGATCGACTCCCCGAGGACGATCAGGGTGAACAGCCCGTAGCGCTCAGGGATGTGGATGGAGTCGAAGCTCTGCTCGGCCATCGAGCGGACCGCGACCACCGGGGTCGTCAACAGAACGAGCATCGCCGCGACCCAGATCCAGTGCTGGGTCGGCGGCTCGAACGCGACCGACCCGAACCAGATGAGGCTCCCGACCGCGTTCCCGACCGCGTACCGCGTGGTGAAGCGGCGCGGTCCGCCCGTCGCGTGGTAACGCGCCCGCAGCCACAGGGCGGCGAGGACGGCGGTCATCGAGGCGTAGGCGATCACGAACGCCTCGGTGGCGTCGCCCTTCACATCCTCGATCGACGCGGCGACGATGATCACGAGGAGCATCACACCGAGGTACGCCAGCCGGAAGATCACGTCGTCGTTGTCGAACGCGGTCGCGTACCAGGTGAAGCCCATCCAGGCCCACCAGATCGGCACGAACAGGGCGCAGAACACGAGGATGCCCTTGACGGTCACGTCGTCGTGGAGCTCTTGCGCCAGGGCGGCGACGGCGGCCACGAAGCACAGGTCGAAGAACAGCTCGAGCCAGCTTGCATGTCGCTCACTGTGGTCGAACTGCCGCAGGACGGGGGGCCTGCGCCAGCGCGAACGCGCCCGGGCGGAGGTCTCGGTCGCGGGAGTGTTCGTTGCCGTCGTCAGACCCGAAACATACTCCCGGATCAGCGCTGGACAAATGTCCGTGATAACTTACAAGCGGTGGATGGAAGCGCGCAGGACAGCCCTGCTGTAGGCCGTCGCATGAAGGCGCTCCGAGAGGCCATGGACCTGTCGCTGCGGGACCTAGCCGACCGCAGCGGCGTGTCGGCGCAGATGCTGTCGCAGGTCGAGCGCGGCGAGACCAGCCCGACCATCGCGGTGGCGGGAAGGATCGCGCGCGGGCTCGACCTGTCGCTGTCGCAGCTCCTGCGCCTCGACGAGGGTGAGGGAGTCAGCGTCGTCCGCGAGGGCGAGCGACGCGACGGCGGCGCCGGCGCCTACGGGCACAGCTACGAGGTGCTCACGCCGGCCCAACCGGGCCAGCGCTACGAGTTGTCCATCCACCTCCTGGCTCCGGGCGCCGCGACCGCGGGCCCCGGCGACATCCCGATCCACGAACCCGGCAGCCGCGAGACCGCCGTGGTGGACGCCGGGAAGCTTCGGCTGATCTGCAACGGCGAGGTCTACAACCTCGACGCCGGCGACTCGGTCACGTTCGACGCCGACCTGCCGCACCACTTCGAGAACCCCGGCGGCGAGGACTGCCGCTTCTACGCAGTGGTCAGCTCGGGCCTTCGGCCCGCCTAGCGTCATGTCGCCGCGCACCCTCTTCGACAAGATCTGGGACGCGCACGAGGTCGCGCCCGGCCTGCTCTACGTGGACCTGCACCTCGTCCACGAGGTCACCTCGCCGCAGGCGTTCGACGGGCTGCGGCTCGCCGGCCGCGAGGTGCGGCGTCCAGACCGCACGCTCGCGACCGCGGACCACAACGTGCCAACCGACGGCTCGACCGTGGCCGCCCAGATCCGCGACAAGCTCTCGCGCGTGCAGGTCGAGACGCTCGAGCGCAACTGCCGGGAGTTCGGCATCCCCGTGTACTCGATCGGGTCATCTCGCCAGGGGATCGTGCACGTGATCGGTCCGGAGCTTGGCGTCACGCAGCCGGGGATGACCATCGTGTGCGGCGACTCGCACACGGCCACTCACGGGGCCTTCGGCGCGCTCGCGTTCGGTATCGGGACGAGCGAAGTCGAGCACGTGCTCGCCACGCAGACCCTGCGGCAGCAGAAGCCGAAGTCAATGCGCGCCCGCTACGAGGGCGAGCTCGGACATGGCGTCACGCCGAAGGACCTGATCCTCGCGACGATCGGCCAGATGGGCACGGACGGCGCGGTCGGCCACGTGGTCGAGTACGCGGGGCCGGCCATCGAGGCGCTCTCGATGGAAGGCCGGATGACGATCTGCAACATGACGATCGAGGGTGGCGGCCGCGCGGGGATGATCGCTCCCGACGACACCACGTTCGAGTGGGTGGAGGGTCGTCCCGCGGCGCCGAAGCCGCTGCCGCTCGACGAATGGCGCGAGCTGCGTACCGACGACGGAGCGGAGTTCGACAGGGAGGTGGTCGTGAACGCCTCCGAGCTGTCCCCGCTCGTCACGTGGGGCACAACGCCCGGAATGGTCGTACCGGTCACGAGCGTCGTGCCCGAGCCCGCGAGCGAAGGGGAGGAGCGCGCGCTCGAGTACATGGCGCTCAGTCCGGGCACTCCGATCCGGGAGATCCGGCTTGACCGTGTGTTCATCGGCTCCTGCACGAACTCACGCATCGGCGACCTGCGCGACGCGGCGGCGGTCGTCCGCGGCCGCAAGGTGGCGGCGAGCGTCGAGGCGATGGTCGTGCCGGGGTCTCAACAGGTGAAGGCGCAGGCCGAGGCGGAGGGCCTCGACGCCGTCTTCCGCGCGGCTGGCTTCGACTGGCGCTCGGCGGGTTGCTCGATGTGTCTCGGGATGAACCCCGACATCCTCCAGCCGGGCGAGCGCTGCGCCTCCACCTCCAACCGCAACTTCGAGGGCCGCCAGGGCCGCGGCGGCCGCACGCACCTGGTCTCGCCGAAGATGGCCGCGGCCGCCGCGATAGAGGGGCGGTTCGTCGATATTCGGGAGTGGGACGAATGAGTGGGGCAGAGCGGCGGCTTCGCCGCCTGCAGAGGGCAGAGCGACCGAGCCCACGCCTCTGCCCACTGCCCCACTGCCCCACTGCCCACTCCACCGATAGCGAGCGCTGATGGACCCGATCCGCGTCATCCAAGGTCGCGTTTCCGTACTCGCACGCGACGACGTGGACACCGACCAGATCATCCCCAAGCAGTTCCTGAAGCGGGTGGAGCGGAGCGGGTTCGGCGAGTTCCTCTTCCACGACTGGGCGAAGGAGCCGGGCTGGGACCTGCCCGCCACCCCGATCCTTGCCGCGGGGCGCAACTTCGGCTGCGGCTCCTCACGCGAGCACGCGCCGTGGGCGCTCGAGGACTACGGCTTCAGGGCGATCGTCGCACCCTCGTTCGGCGACATCTTCTACTCGAACTGCACCAAGGTCGGGCTGCTTCCGGTGGTGCTCCCCTCGGAGGACGTGCGAGCCGTGATGGAGGCCGGAGAGGCGGAGGTCGACTTGGAGCGCCAGACCGTCACGGCGGGCGGGCGCGAGCTTCGCTTCGAGATCGAGCCGGAGACGAGGCACCGCCTGCTGCACGGCCTCGACGACATCGGCCTCACGCTCGAGCACGCGAGTGACATCGACGCGTACGAGCGCGAAAGCGAGCGGGCCGGTCCCGCCACGAGCGCCTTGTGACGCCCCGGTCGCGCACGCGCGACTGGGACGCGGCCACCTACGACCGCCTCTCCGACGTCCAGCTTCGCTGGGGCATCGAGGTGCTGGACCGCCTGGAACTCCGCGGTGACGAGACGGTGCTCGACGCCGGCTGCGGCACGGGCCGCGTCACCGCCAGGCTGCTCGAGCGGTTGCCGCGCGGGCGCGTGATCGCGGTCGACGGCTCGCCCGCGATGGTCGAGCTGGCGCGGCAGAACCTGCCGCCGGAAGCCGAGGTGCTGCTCCAGGACCTGACGCGCCTCGAGCTCGACGAGCCCGTCGACGTCGTCTTCTCGAC
>JBKPHS010000085.1:0-4703 GCA_046729975.1 Actinomycetota bacterium | reverse complement strand
TTGCCGTCCTTGGCATACGCGGGCATTCCGTACCAGGTTCTCGGCGAGAGGTCTGGGGCGCTCGCTTTGACGATCGCATGGAGCCGCTTGGCCATGGCGCGATCCGATCGCTGCATCTCGGCGATCTTCGCGAGCACGGCGCTTTCCCCGTCCGCCTTGTCCGCGCGCGCGCCGCGGCGCGCTTCCGCCTTCAGCTCTTGGGCGCGCTCCTTCATCGCAGCTCGTTCCTCGTCCGTGAATCCCTTGGACTTCTTGCCGATCGCGGTGGTGGTCTTGGCGGACTTCTGCGTGCCCTTCTTTGCGGGTTTCCTCTTTTGGGTGGAAGAGCTGGCCATGGTCACTCCTGAAGTCGTGGTCACATCGACCCGGTTTGCGTTGGCATATAATTTGTATCACAAATAATTGCGAGTACGGACTAAATGTGCGAGGATCTCGGAAATGGCAATGACCCCTTCCGCCGATACCGCCGTCGTCGAGTTCGCCGGCCAGCTTTTCTTCCGCCTTTGGCACGCGTCGCACACGCGCTTCGCAGAGGCGCTCGAGCCGCTTGGTCTGACGACGGCGCTCTTCGCGCTCCTTAACGTGATCGGGACCCGCGAGGGAGCTATTCAGCAGGAGCTCGGCGCAGCGATGGGCATCGATCCCAGCACGATGGTTTCGCTGATCGATCAGCTTGAGGCCGCAGGACTCGCCAAGCGCCGGCCCCGTACAACGGATCGCCGGGCCCGTGAGGTTGCAATCACACCTAAGGGCCGCCGGGTCCTGGAGCAGGCCCGAGAGTTGGCGATACAAGCTGAAGACGACGTGTTGGGCGGGCTCAGCGATCCTCAGCGTCGCCAGCTGCTGACGCTGCTTCGCCGCGCGCTCGACTCAGCACCCGCGCAACCGTTGTGGAGCTCTGACGAAGGGGACTAGCACCGGACCGGGGATCTGAACCGCGACCGCCCTGGCGCAGGTCGACACGCTAGCGGCCCGCGGGCACCTCTCACCAGCGCTTACCCGCGCTCGGCCGGTCACTGGTCTCGGCGCGATGAAGAGGGCTAGGCCGGCGTCTTGCGAGCCCTCTTTATCTCCTTGCGGCTGTCGTTGACTTGGCCGCCCAGCTTGCCGATCTGCTTGGCGACCCGCTCAACGCCGCCCTTCCGGCCGATCGGCACGCCGAGCACTCGCGGCCGCTTGCGTGCTCGATAGAGCGCGCCACCGAGTAGGCCAGCGGCTCCGCCGGCCGCGAGGCTAGCGGCGGCCTTGGTGGCCACCCGGTCCCCGGAGCCCTGCGTCGCCCTCGACTTGGCCTTGGACGCCCCCCGCCCGGACCCGGAGACCAGCTGCCTTGGGTTGACCCTGTCGGTCAGGCGTGTGAGCGTGTCACCGAGCGTGTCGCTGAGGTTGCCGAGAGTGTCGCCCAAGCCGGAGGTGAGCTCGGTGGCGGCGCCGCCGGGCTTCGTGGCCTCTGTGCCGATCGTGCCCGCCTGTTCCACCGCGGTGCCAGCTGTCCCGAGCAGACCTTGGACGACCTCAGGGTTCTCGTCGAGGGTCGTGAGCGTGCGGTCGATGATGTTGTACGTATTCTGGAGCCTGACCTTGAGCAGGGCAGAAGCGTCGACATCCTCGATGTCGATCTTCACTTTGTCGACGCCAACGTGAACGCCGGCGACGAGATTGACGAGGTTCGCCACCTGCGCGCGGGAGGGCCAAGTGCGCCTCGAGGCGCTCGACGTCGACCTCGACCTTGCCGACGTGGACATTGGGCACGTCGACGAAGACATCCGGCTCCTCGGTTGGCGGCCGGCCCATGGGCTTGCCGCCGGTCTTGGCCTTTGCTGCTTGCTTCCCAAACCGCTCGAATTCGTCCAAGGGCGATCGCGGCGACTGTCGTCCCGGGGTCTTCCGCTTCGATGGGCCAGACCGGCTCTGTCCCGCACCGGTTGAAAGAGCACGCGCCCCGCGCCTACGGCCCGTTCCACCGGAGCCCTTAGCGCCGCCGGAGCCCTTCGAGCGGCCGGAGCCCCTCGACGCGACTGAGCCCTTGGGCCCGCCGGAGCTGCGGTTCTTGGTAACTGTCTTCCTCTCCGCCATGCCTCCCTGGGCCCTCCCTCTTGACGCCGTTCTGTGGCGTTATGTCTACGCGCGTTCGCGATCGGCTAACGACAAAGCCAACGCCAGGGTCGCTGGATCACATCTCCGTCTGGCGGGCGGCAGCCTCGCGCAGAATCGGCGCGAGGACGTCGGCGTCGATCTGTTCGGGCGAGCGGAAGGAGATGGCGCGCGAATACCGGCCGTCGCCCTCCATGACACCATGAGGATCGGCGATAAGGGCGCCCTTGTGGATCACCAGCTTGACCGCGTTCTTGGTGGAGGAGACCGCGCAGATCCAGTGGTGCCAGTCGCCCTCTCGAGTGAACGTAAGCCGACCCCACTTCCGCTCGTGCCGCGCGTCAGGGAGCACATCGAGGATCAGGTCGATCAGCCGCTCCACGGTCCCGCGGGACCGCTCGTCGAGCTCCGGCAGGTGCGTGGCGACGATCTTCTGTGGCCGGCTCACGTCCGCGGACTGTACGCGGTGCCAGTTGCCGCTCCCCCCTGCAGCGGGAGCTTCGCGGACGATGGGGGTATGAGCCGCGACTACTAGCCGCTGCGCCGCCGGACCGGCAGCTGCTTGCCTCCGGCGGCTGGGCGCTTCGCCTTGCCCGAGGAGGTCGTGGGCCGGCCGCGGAGAGGCGCCGCGAGGTCCCACACGACGTCGGCCTCGCCTATGCCCTGAGCCTTCGCGAGCTGCCCGACCCGGTCCCACGGCAGGTGCGCCTCCGGCAGGTCGTCCCAGCGCGATAGCTCCAGCGCCTCCAACGCACCGGCCAGGGACGGCCCGACCTCCCCCTGCGCCCCGATGAGGGCACGAAGCGCGTCACGCTGCGCGTCGCTGAGCCTGACGGTCCACATCGGCAAGACCTCCTGACGAAGGGGCTCTTGCCGGTTCAACCTACTCGCGCTCGCGGACGGACTGGCGCGCTGCGTCGTCCGTGGCCTCTCCCTCGTCACGCGGCCCGGCCTGGCCGTTCTCGCGCCGCCGGGAATTCGGCTCGTCGTCGCGTATTCGCACCGCCTCGACGCGGTTCTCGCGCACCGACTCGACGCGCAGGGAATAGCCGTTGGCGTGCACTACGTCCCCGCGCTTGGGCAGCCGCCCGAGCTCCGCGAAGACGAAGCCGCCGACCGAGTTGTAGGCGTCGGAGCCGCTTGGCAGCTCGAGGCCGTAGTCGGCCAGGTCGGTGATCGGAACGTGGCCGCGCACGAACCAGTCGCCGTTGGCGAGCCGCCGGACCGATCCGCCCGCGGGATCGGTCTCGTCGGCGATCTCGCCCACGATCTCCTCGATGATGTCCTCGACGGTGACGATGCCGACGGTGCGCCCGTATTCGTCCACGACCACGGCCAGCTCCGTGCGCTCGCGCTGAAGGTCGGCCAGCAGGTCGTCGAGCGGCTTCGTCTCGGGCACGATGAGCGCGTCCTTCACCGCCGGCGCGATGGGCGCCTCCGCCCCCTCGGTCATCATCAGGCGCACGAGCGCGTTGAGGTGGACGATGCCGCGGACGCGGTCGGTGTTCTCCTCCTCCGTCACGAGCAGCCGCGTGTGGCCCGACTGCAGCGACCGTCGCACCGCGGTCTCGACGTTCTCGGATATGTCCACGGTCACGACAGCCGGGATCGGCGTCATCACCTGGCGCGCCTCCTGCTCGTGGAGGTGGAAGACGCCGCTCAGCATCACCGCCTCGCCGGGGTCGAGCGCGCCGCCGTGAACGCCGCGCGCGATGATGAGCTTCAGGTCGTCGGCGCTCGACACCTCCTCGACCCCCGCCTGCGGGTCCACGCCGAGGCGGCGCAGCATCCAGTTCGACGCCGAGTTGACCGCCCAGATGAACGGGTTGAAGACCGAGCGGAAGAGCTCCAGTCCGCGCGCCGTCCGCCGCACCGTGCCCTCGGCGTGCGTGACCGAGTAGAGCTTGGGGACCTGCTCGCCCGCGGTGATGTGGAGCGAGGTGACGATCAGGTAGGCGAGCGTCACCGAGACGGTCGTCGAGAGCCAGTGCGGCACGCCGCTGCCGAACGCGTCCTCGAGCAGCCTGCCGATAGCGGGCTCGCCCAGGAAGCCGATGGCGATCGAGGCCATCGTGATCCCCACCTGGCAGGCCGACAGGTACTCGTCGATGCGGTCGAGCTGGCGCAAGGCGAGACTGGCGCCGCGGGCGCCTTCCTCGGCCATCTGCTCGACCCTCGATTGTCGCGCCCTGACGAGCGCGAACTCGGCCGCCACGAAGAAACCGTTGAGGCCAATGAGAGCCAGCACAGCGACGATCAGCAGCAACTCGGTCATCGCGTGGGCTCCCCGCGGGGTCTACTTCGAGGAGGATCGTCGTCGCTCATGCGCTGACTCGCCAGACGGTACCAAAGGGCCTTGCGGGCGCCTATCGGCGCTGCGAGTCGATCCGCCGAGCCAGCTCGAAGTCGTTCTCGGTGATCCCGCCCTGCGAATGAGTCGAGAGGGACATGGTCACCTTGTTCCAGGAGATCGACACGTCCGGATGGTGGTTCATCTCCTCAGCGATCGGGGTGACACGGTTCAGGAAGTCGACCGAGCCGTTGAAGTCATCGAGCTTGAACTCCTTGCGCAGCGCGTCCCCGGCGCGCTCCCAGCCCTCGAGCTCGCC
>JBKPHS010000084.1:0-9704 GCA_046729975.1 Actinomycetota bacterium | reverse complement strand
CGGCGTAGCGGCTGAGCATCCGGTAGATGTCGCCGGCGAACAGTCCGGCCTCCTCCCCGCCGGTGCCGGCGCGGACCTCGACGATCACGTTCTTCTCGTCGTTCGGATCGCGCTCGACCATCGCCAGGCGGATCTCGTCCTCGAGCTCGCCCAACCGTCTCTCCGACGACGCGAGCAGGTCGCGCAGCTCGGGGTCGTCGCCGTCCTCCGCGAGCAGCTCGCGCGCGCCGGCGGCGTCGTCGGATGCCTGGCGCCACTCGAGCGCAAGCGCATGCGCCGGCTCGAGCGCACGGTACGCGCGCCCCACCTCCGCATAGCGCTCGCGATCACCGATCACCTCGGGATCGGCCATCTGCCCGGAGAGCTCGGAAAAACGAGCCTCGATCTGCTCTACCAGTTGCTGAACCATGAGTCTCTAGTCCCTAGACCCTAGTCTCTAGGAACTAGGGACTAGCGACTATCGACTAGCGACTGGCCGACTAGGCCACCACCTCGATACCAACCTGTTCTTCCTCCGGCACCTGCTCCGGATTCTCGACCGCCAGCACGGCCTCGAGGGCCGCGATCGCGACGGCGAGCTGCGCGAGGTCGGGCTCGCGGGTGGTCAGGCGCTGGAGCTGCATCCCCGGCCACATCACGATCTGCGCCCAGCGCTTCGTGCGGTTGCGGCCGAAGAACTTGATCACCTCGAAGGCGAGCCCTGCCACCAGCGGGATGCCGAGCACGCGCGAGGCGAAGAGCAGGTACCAGTCGGGCGTGCCGAGCGGCGCGAACACGAAGATGGCCACGATCATCACGATCAGCAGGAAGCTCGTGCCGCAACGCGGGTGCAGGCGCGAGAAGCGCTGGGCGTTCTCGGGCGTGAGCGGCAGCCCGGCCTCCTCGCACGAGATCGTCTTGTGCTCGGCGCCGTGGTACTCGAACACCCGCTGCAGGTCCCGCATCCGCGAGATCAGCCAGAGATAGCCGAGGAAGATCGAGATGCGAATCAGCTTCTCGATCACGACGAACACGATCGAGTTCGGCAGCGAGTCCTTGAAGATGTTCGTGATCCCGGCGGGCAGCAGGAAGAAGAGGCCGATCGCGAGCAGCACGGCGAACACGACGGTCCCCGCCCACATGCCGCGGCCGATCTCCTCGCCCTGGTCCGAGTCGAGCTGGGCGTTCGCGGAGATGCCGAGCGCCTGGAAGCCGATCTTGAGCGACTCGGCAAGCGCGACCACTCCGCGGATCACGGGAAGCCTCAGCAGCCGGTGGCGCTTGATCCAGGAGACGAGTGGGAACGACTGCACCTCGATCTCGCCGAGGGCGGCCTCCGTGGGGTCGAGCCTGCCGTCGGCAGCGAGCTGCTCCGGGGTCGCCTTGCGCACGGCGACGGCCCAGGTCGAGACCCCGCGCATCATCACGCCCTCGAGCACCGCCTGCCCGCCGATGGGAAGGTCGCGCGGCGCCTGCAGCTGGTCCTCGGGAGGGGGCGCCGCCAGGGCCCCGTGGCCGTTCAGGGATGCCTGCGGGGCGCCCGGACTCATACGCCCATGCTATCGGCGGGGGTCGGGCCGACTTTGAGCGCCGCCGGCAGCGGCTACTCGGGCGGGACCGGGCAGTAGACGGCGAGCACGTTGTCGGTCTCGACCGACTCGCCGATCATGTTCGCGGGGTCGACCACCGCCCGAGCGCGGTCGATGCAGGCGCCGCCGGTCCACTCCACGACCCGGGTCTCGCCGGCGCGGAGTATGGCCAGCCGCCGCTCCTCGAGCGTTTGACCGTCGAGCCGGAGCTGAACGGCCACGTCTCGGGCATCCCCGCCGCTGTTGAGGACGTGCGCGGCGTAGATGACACCTCCCTCGATGATGGCGGGCCGAGATGAGATCTTGTTGACAAGCAGGTTGGGCAGCTCGGAGCGAGGCTCGCAGACCGGCGAGCGGCGGGTCGTCGTCCGCAGCTTGGTGCCACCGCGGCCGTACCAGCGGAAGCTGACGACGGCGCGGTAGGCGGCTCCGGCGTCGAGGTTGCTCACGCGCTGCAGGTAGCCGAAGCGGCGCGCCCCCACCCTCGACTTGTGCCAGCCCGCGAGCCCCGGGGCCTCGACCTTGACGAACTTGCCCGCACTCGTTCGCTCCAGCAGCGAGAAGCGCATCCCGACGCGCGTCGCGCCCGCCACCGACCTCATGCTTCCGTAGAAGCTCGCGACCTCGGGGTCCGCCTCGCGGCAGTCCCTGAGCGACACCGACACGAGCGGAGCCGGTTCGGCCGGGGCGGCGGATGAAAGCGCCAGGCAGGCCAGTCCGGCCACGTACAACGGGAGCAGCGAGCGGGGCATGAGAAACCCGAAACAGCGGGCTCGGCCCGGAGTTTCGGACGGGGCCGGCGTTACTGGCCGCGCTGGCGCCGCGCCGCGCGGCGCTGGAAGCGCTCCACCCGGCCGCCGGTGTCCACGAGCTTCTGCTTGCCCGTGTAGAACGGGTGGCAGTTCGAGCAGATCTCGACGTGGATCTCGGGCTTGGTCGAGCGCGTCGTGAACTCGTTGCCGCACGTGCACCAGACGCGCGCCTCGACGTAATCGGGGTGAATTTCCTGCTTCATGCCATCGAGTCTAGCGGCCCCGTCGACGCCTGCGGCGGGCCTGGCGCCGGCGCCACCAGGCCGCCAGCCGGCCCCCGAAACGGGCCGGCGCCGGCTGCCTGACGCGCACGAGCCCCACCCACTCCTCGAGCGGAAGCGAGCCGTCGATCAGCTGAGCGAGCGCCGTGAGCGTCGGCGCCTCGAGCCCCGCCCGCTCGATCGCGCGGGCCAGCAGCGGGACGGTCTCGAGCGCCTCGGAGGCCTGACCGAGCCGGTCTGGGATCTCGCTCGCCGGGACCCCGGCCGCGAGCAGCTCGCCGGCGCTGCGGTTACGCGACTCCGGCGCCAGCGCCGTCGCCACGAGATCGCCGACCCCTGCGCGCCCGACGAACGTGCTCGCGCGACCTCCGTGGTGGCGGGCGAGCCCCAGCACCTCGCTGAAGATGTCGCCGGCGGCCATGCCGGCGGCGTTCAGCCCCTGCGATTCAGTGGCGCCCGACGCCAGGGCCGCCGCGTTCTTGGCGCAGCCCGCAAGCTCGACCCCCACGGGATCGGCGGAGACCTCGCACACCACGCCCGAGCGCTGGAACACTGCCGCCACCCAGTGGGCGAGGCTCTCCGAGTGCGAGGCGCAGACCAGGCCGGCGCCCGACTCCACCATCTCGCGCGCGTGCGCCGGCCCGCCCACACAGGCCACCCGCTCGGCCCCGAACGCACGCCCCAGGGCGATCGTGGGCGGCTCACCGTCGGGCGGGACGAGCCCTTTGGCGAGAGAGATCACCTCCGCGCGCGGCGACACGCCCTGCCGCGAGAGCTCCGCAAACGCCTCTCCGAGGCCCTTCGAGGGCACGGCGAGGAAGACGAGATCGGCGCGGTGAAACTGGTCGGCGCGCGCACCGAGCACGCGCACCTTCAAGCGCTCGGGCAGGGTCACCCCCTCGAGGTAGTGCCGGTTCTCGCCGGCCTCGAGGATGCCGTCGGCCTGCTCGCGCGTGCGGCAGAGCAGCGTGGTGCGCAGCCCGGCGCGCTCGAGCAGGATCGAGACCGCTGTACCGAACGACCCGGCGCCGACCACGCTCGCGCGGCGGGGTGTCTGCCGGGCGGGCCGCATCAGCGGGGAAACTACCCGGATGCCGGCCGGGTCTCTCCCGCTCCGCGCCGGCTGGCCGGCCGGTCCTTAGCCGCAGCTCCCGGCGGCCTCGGCGACCCGGTACACGGGCCCCGTCAGCCCCCGGGTGCATCCCGGACGTGACGAGGGCGGCACCAGGGCCGCCCTCGTCTTGTTCGATGGGACGTCGGGGTCGGTCAGCGCGTGGCCACAGGCATGCTGTCGCGGCTCTTGCGGTGGTGGCTGACGATGAGCACCGTGCCGCCGGCCAGGGCGAACAGCGCCAGCATTCCCGCTGCGCCGATACCGGCGTCGCCCCAGTCGAAGCCGGAGCCGTCGTCGATCACCGGCAGGGAGACCCGAACGGGCTGGTTGGAGCCGACCGGGCGGCTCGAGTCGCGCGCGTCAGGCGAGCGCAGGTCCTGCTGAGCAAGCGGGGACGTGCTGAAGCTGGCCGACTCGCGCGCGTCGGGGGACCGCAGGTCCTGCGGGCCGCTCGACACGTTGGAGTTGACTGAGTCGCGCGCATCGGGAGAGCGCAGGTCCTGCGCGCTGTACGGCTGGCTCAGGTTGGCCGCGTCGCGCGCGTCTGGAGAGACCAGATCCTGCGCGCTCGCCGGCGCGGCAACGGCGGCGAACACGAACGCCGTCGTGATGATGTGTCGGGTGATGCGGATCATGTCCGCCTCCTTTGCCGGGCGGCCACCCCGTGCGGCCGCTGTCGAGGAACACCCTCTCGGGAGGCGGTAACGATTCACCCCCAAGCGCGGTAAAGACCACCCCAATTGCGCTCTTTACCGGCGCGCGAGGAGCTTGGCGGGTGGCGATATCGCACTGTGGAAGCGGCCTTTGCCGTCCTCGATCCGGTAGACGGCGAGGGTGTTGAGCGTGGTGTCGCCGTGCCGGTCGAACCGGAAGTCGCCGATCAGGCCGTCGTCGACGCGCGTCTCAAGCAGGTTCTGCGTCACCTCTCCCCGGCTCCCGTCCGAATCGCCGATCGCGTCCAGCACGATCTCCGCCGCCTGCGCGTAGTGCACCGAGAAGCAGCAGGGCTGTGCGGCGTAGCGCTTCTCGAACTCCGCCGCGAACTTCCGGCCCGCGGGCGGAAGCTTGGTGACCGGCAGCACGGCGATCGTGGCTGTGAAGCCTTCCGCCTTATCGCCGGCCCCTTCCACGATGGTCGAGACCTGGTAGAAGCCGTCCGGCCCGATCAGCTGTGCCTTCGGGCCGAGCGCCGTGCGTACGTCCTTGACCAGGCGCGCCCCGTTGCTCGAGATGTAGCCGCCAAGGTAGACGGTGTCCGCCTCTGCACGGCGGACGCGGTCTGCCAACTCGCGGTAGTTGGGATCGCCGGCGTCCCATTTCGCGCGCCCGACCACCTCCACCCCCAGTCGCTCGGCCGCCGTGCTGAAGGTCTCCGCCAGCCCGTGCCCGAACGCGCTGCCGTCGTTGAGGGCGAATGCGCTCCGCGCCCCGTGATCCTTGGCGAACAATGCCGCTGCCGCTCCCTGGGCGTCGTCGGCTGGAGCCAGCCGCACGAACGTCCGGCGGCCGGTCGGGTAGTGGCGCTGCGGCTCGTCGGGTTCGACCCCCGGCCCGGATCGCGTCAGACCGAGATAGGTAGGGCCCGGACCGGCCGCCGCCAGGGGACCGCCCTGCGCCTCGTTCAGGATCGCGAGCATCTCGCGGGCGCAACCCGAGAGCTGCGGCCCGATCAGCGCGAGAACCGCCCTGTTGCGGACGAAGGCGCGGGCGTTGCGCCGGCACTTCTCGGGGCTGGGCTCGTCTCCCTTGGCCGTGACCTCGTCGCAGATCTGGAGGCCGACGGTGTAGTCGCCCGCGCGCCATTCACGGCTGGCGAAGGTCAGCTTCAGCGCCTGAGAGTCCTGCACGCCGTGGTCGATGAACGCACCGTGCAAGGGCGCGGATGCGGCGACCAGATAGTCCGGCCGGCCCTTTCCGCCGTAGCTCAGCGGCGAGCAGCCCGCGGTGGCCAGCGGGCGCGCCGGTTCGGCCGGGCGCTGCTCGTCCTCCTCGCCGCCGCATGCGGCGAGCCCGAGCGCTATGGCCAGCAGGCCGGCACCGCACGCTCGCCTCAACGCGTACCTCCGGCGAGCTGCTGGTCGACTGCCGTCGTCGTTGTCCAGATCATGCGCCCTTCGGTCGCCACCTCACCCAACGACTGGCTGACCCGGACCGACCGCGCCGAAGACGATCCCCTGGCGATGCGCGTCAGCGTCCCATCGGAGTTGGCGACCCAAGCCGTATCGCCGGCTGCCGCCAGCTCCGCGGGCACCCGCTCGACGCCAATCTGGATCGTGCTCACCACCGCCCGCGTGACGGGATCGATCTCCGTCACGGTCGCCGTGTTCCCTTCGAGCACCCAGACGGCGCCCGCCCCGGCGGCGATCGCGAGCGGAAGCGGCGTGTCGACGCCCTGCTTCCCAACGATCGGAACCTCCTCGGTGACGGCTCCCCGCCGCGGGTCCACCCTGACGACGGCCGCTCTCTCCGACGCCATGCCCCAGACGGCGCCCGCGCCGACAGCGACGCCGTTGAGCCGGTACGGGACCCGGATGCCCGTTTGCCGGCTGGTGCGTGGATCGATGCGGATCAGGCGGTTCGAGCCGTTGGTGACCCAAACGGCGCCGGCGCCGACGGCGATGCCCGCCCGCGGTGACCGCACGCGGCCGCCGGGCGGGCTCGCCACCTCACGGGAGCGCGGAAAGCGGATCCGCTCCCGCACCGTGTCGTAACCGGGCTCGAAGCGGAGCAGGACGCCGCGTCGCCCATCGGCGACCCAAACGGAGCCGGCGCCGACCCCGATGGCGTCGGGCGTCATGCGCAGCGGCACGCTGCGCAGGATCCTCCCTCTCCGCGTGTCGACGCCCGTGAGGGTCCTCGAATTGACCGTGACGGCCCACACCGTGCCGCCCGTCGCCGAGATGTCGGTAGCTCGTCCGGGGAGCGGCACCGCGAGCGTGACCCGGCCGCCGGAGGCCTCGACGCCGACGAGCGAGTTGGCGGCCGTGTCGAGCGCCGGCCCGCCATTCACCGAGCCGCCGTCGTCGCCCAGGCGCTGCACGAGCGCGAGCGCCGTCGCGGCGGCGAGCAGAAGCGCCCCGGCGACGATCAGGACGGGGCCCCGCCGGCTCTCCTTCGCGGCCGGGGGTTCGCGCCTGCGCGATGGGCGCGGCGCGACGGCCGGCGCGGCCAGCTCGGAGCTCTGGGTCAGGATCTGCTGCTCGAGCTCCCGCAGCTCGGGCGTGGGCTCGAGGCCGAGCTCGTCGCGCAGGAGCTTGCGCGCCTCGCGGTAGGCCGCGAGCGCCTCGGCCTGCCGGCCCGAGCGGTAGAGCGCGAGCATGAGCTGCGCGCGGAGCCGCTCACGAAGCGGGTGCTCGCGCACGAGCGTCTCGAGCTCGCCGACCAGACGACGGTGCTCGCCCAGCGCCAGCTCGGCGTCGATCCGGGTCTCGAGCGCCGCGAGCCGGAGCTCCTCGAGGCGGGCGATCTCCTGCTGCGCGAAGGGCTCGTAGGCGAACTCGGCCAGCGGCGGCCCGCGCCAGAGCTCGAGGGCCTGCCGCGCGCGCGCGGCCGCGCGCTGGGAATCGCCCCGATCGAGCGCCTGCTGCGCCTCGGCCAGCAGGCGCTCGAACCGCTTCACGTCGAGCCCGTCCTGCTCGACGTGGAGCACGTAGCCGTGGCCGCGCGTGTCGAGCGGTCCGCCGTTCGGGCTGGCCCCGGACGAACGCAGCTCCTTGCGGAGCTGGGAGACGTACACCTGGAGGCTCTTCGACGCGGTCGCCGGGGGCTGCTCGCCCCACAGCTCGTCGATCAGACGATCGCTCGAGACGACCTCGTTGGCGTGCAGCAGCAGGACGGTCAGCAGGGATCGGCGCTTCCCTCCCCCGACGGCGACCGGCCGGCCATCCTCCACGACCTCGAGTGGACCGAGTAGCCGAAAGTGCATGCGAGCCCTCGCGCTGACGGTAACACCGACCCGCCCGCCAGACCAGCACGGGCGGGCGGCTTCTCAGCGGGCTAAACCTGCTGGTAATTCGGCCCGTCGCCGCCCTCGGGAGGCGTCAGGCGGCCGCCCTTGGCGGTGATCGCCCCGCACTGCACGCAGTTGGACGGCGTGATGTGCAGGTCCACCAGCTGCGAGCCGTCCAGCTTGCCGTTCTGCGCGAGCTGCTCCTGGATCTCGTCGGGCAGCTCGTAGACCTGCGCCGGGCACATGTTCTGCCACATGAGCGCGAGCTCGAGCGGCACCTGCTTCTGGATGCGGATGTGGTTGGGCGCGTCGTCGCGTGTCGCGTTTCCCGTCGCGAACACCGACGAGAGCTTGTCGAACGTGAGCTTGCCGTCCGGCTTCGGGTAGCTCTTGTCGCGCTTCCCGATGAAGACGTCGACCTCCGAGTCGTCGTGCGTCTCAAAGCGGCCGCCCGGGAATCGCCCGCCGGAGATCTCCATCATGTTCGCCAGCACTCCTCCGACCAGGAACCCCTTCGAGAACACCTGGCGCATGTTGCGCGAGCGGTACACGTCCTTCTCGATCACGCTGTCGCGCACGCGGTCCTCGTAGGCCGAGAGGTCGTCGGTGGAGCCCTTGCGGAGCGCGTCGTAGATCGCCTCGGCCGCGTAGATCCCGGCGTGCATCGCGTAGTGGATGCCCTTCAGCTGCGGCACGTTGACCATGCCGGCGCCGTCGCCCGCGATCGCCAAACCGGGCGCCCACAGCCGCTCGGGCATCGCCCAGTAGCCGCCCGAGGGGATCGTCTTCGCGCCCCAGGCCACGCGCTTGCCTCCGTCGAGCAGCTTGCGCACGAAGGGATGAGTCTTGAACTCCTGGAGCACGTCGTGCACCGAGAAGGTCGCGTCGCGGTAGTCGAGCCCGACGACGAACCCGAGCGACACCTTGTCCTCGCCCATCGGGTAGATGAACGAGCCGCCGAACTCGCGGTACTTGGCGCCGAAGCGCAGCGGCCAACCCATGGTGTGGATCACGCGGTCGAGCGGCTTCTGAACCTCCCAGACCTCCTTCACGCCGAGCTCCCACTGCTGCGGCTCGTCCGAGGCGAGGTCGAAGTAGCCGAGCGCCGCGCCCGTCAGGTGGCCCTGCGTGCCCTCGGCGAGCACGGTCGCCTTGGCGATGATGTCCGAGCCCGGCACGAAGTTCGACAGCTCCTCGCCGTCGCGGCCGCGCCCCTTGTCGCCCGAGCGCACGCCCACGACGCGGCCGTCCTCGGCCAGCAGCCGGTAGCCGGCCGTCTCCGACAGCACGTAGACGCCCGCCTCCTCGGCCTTGGCCCCCAGGAAGCGCCCGAGCTGGGCGATCGAGGTGACGTGGTTGCCGTGGTTGCGGAACGGCGGCGGGGTCGGCACGAGCGGCACCTTGCCGCGCTTGGTCATGAAGTAGACGGTGTCCTTGGCGACGGTCCCGAAGGTCGGCCACTCCTCCTCCGGCAGGTCGGGGAAGAGCTCCTGCATGGCCGACGGCCGCATCATCGCCCCCGAGAGCAGGTGGGAGCCAGTGTTCTTGCCCTTCTCGAGCAGCGCGACCGGCACCTCGCCGAGCGACTCCGCGAGATGGGGGTCGTTCTCGAGCAGCTGCATCAGCTTGATCGCGCAGGCGAGCCCGGCGGGCCCGCCGCCCACGATCACGACGCCGACCTCGATCCGCTCGTCCTCGGCGTCCGTCGGCGGACCGACGAACTCCTCGTATGACTTGACGGGAGGCGGGTACTCAGCCGGGCGAACGGACATCGCCGCCTCAGCCGCCCTTCTTGGCCTGCACGGCCTCGGTCAGCTTCGGCACGATCTTGTTCAGGTCGCCGACCACGCCGAGGTCGGAGAACTCGAAGATCGGGGCGTTGGGGTCCTTGTTGATCGCCACGATGTTCTCCGAGCTCTGCATGCCGACCTTGTGCTGGATCGCGCCCGAGATGCCGGCCGCGAGGTAGAGCTTCGGCGCGACCGTCTTGCCGGTCTGGCCAATCTGGGCGGCGTACGGGTACCAGCCGGCGTCCACGAC